>CAZYPK010000032.1:0-39360 GCA_964649195.1 uncultured Phycisphaeraceae bacterium | reverse complement strand
AACACGCTGTTGCGGGTCCTGCAAGGGCCGTGAGGTCATATGCGATTGCCCTGACACGCGAATGGCTTCATTTGCCAGTCTGGTGGGTTTGCGGTACACTTCCCGGCTCGATTTGGTGGGCTACTTTTTCGACTTTGATCAACGTCTCACTGGAGATATCCGCGTGGTTCGTATTCGTCTCAAGCGTTTTGGCCGTCCGCACCGTCCCTTTTATCGCATTGCCGCGATGGATCAGCGATCCGCCCGCGACAGCAAGACGATCGAGGAATTGGGTGTGTTCAACCCGGTCGAACTCGACAAGTCCAAGCAACTGACGATCAACGCCGAGCGCGCCGCTTACTGGATCAGCGTCGGCGCTCAGCCGACGGAGACCGTGGCATCGCTGCTCAAGCGGGCCGGCGTTCAGGTCGCCGGCAAGGCTTGAGGGGGAAGGCACGGAGGGTAAGCGGATTTGAAGGCGAACGGGTGGGGTGGCTGGGGCTGAAGCGACTGCGCAAGCCCCGGCCCGGTCGCATGAGAAATGGCAACGTCACGGCGGGCTGTTGGTCCCACAGCCGGGGCTTCGCGGACTCAGCGTCGGTCGGAGCCGCGACTCAACGAGTCGCGGACGTGAACGGCCTGAAAGGGCGCGAGGCGGCGCGGTGAGTGGGCAGCCTTCTTTCCTGTGTTCCACTCGGTCCTGTGTCCCACGGTTTTCGAGGTCTTTCACCCACCGCGCGATTTCCCCTCCTTCAGGCTGCTCACGTCCGCGACTCGTTGAGTCGCGGCTCTTGTCGCACCCATGTTTACACATCCAGATTCTTCACTTCCAGCGCGTGATCCTCGATGTACTTTCGGCGAGGCTCGACCTCTTCACCCATCAGAATGGAGAAGAGCTGCTCCGCTTCACTGGCGGCATCCCACGTCACGCGCAGCAACACGCGGTTGGCGGGGTTCATCGTCGTGTCCCAAAGCTGATCGGCGTCCATCTCGCCCAGCCCCTTGAAGCGCTTGATCTCCATGCCTTCCTTGCCGCTGTCAAGAATCGCCTGCGAGATGGACGCGAGATTCACCACGGGGATCACTCGCGCCTCGCCTTTGCTGGAAGTGTTGACAAGCTGGAACCGCGTGGGCATCGTTTCGCCGGCGGCGCTCTGCTCCTGTTTCAAGGCATAGTCATCGATTGAAAGTTGCAGCCTGGTCAGTTCGATGAAAAGCTTCTCAAGCTCCTTCACTTCATGAAGCTCGCTGCGTGAAAGGGTCACGCCGCGACGGCCGACCTTGTCTTCATCGCTGACGATGCTGTTGCCGTCGCTGTTGATGTTGGAGCCGTTGTCGGAGAAAAGCCTGTGGTCGCTGAGGAATTTTTCCTCTTCCGTGGCGGACCAGAAATAATGCTCGCCCAGCGGAATATCGGGCAGATCCCCGGCCACGCGGGTTCGGATGCGGGGCAGCCTGCCTTGGTCCTGCGGGTCTTTCGCGCGCTGCGAAAGCAGATCCTCGAACGCAATCCCCCGGCGGCGCACGATCACCACATAATCCTCAAGCTGGCAGAGCAGTTCGAAGGCCCGCTTAAGGTCCGCCCCGGCCAGGCGGGCGACTTCGCGCTGCTCATCATCGCGCACGATCAGCGAAGCGCCGCCCAGGCCGATCTCGCTGAGCACGGAGCGCATGCGTTTTTCATTGAGCACATATTCGCTCTTCTTGCCGCGCGAAACGAGATAGAGCGGCGGCTGGGCGATGTAAATACGATTCTGCTTCACCAGTTCCTTCATCTGCCTGAAGAAGAAGGTGAGCAGCAGCGTGCGGATGTGAGAACCATCGACATCGGCGTCGGTCATGATGATGATCTTGCCGTAGCGCAGCTTGCTGATGTCGAAATCCTCCTCGCCGATGCCGCAGGCCAGGGCCTGGATGAGCGAGCGGATCTCCTCGAAGCCCAGGATTTTGTCGAGCCTCGCTTTTTCGACGTTGAGAATCTTGCCCTTGAGCGGGAGGATGGCCTGCGTGCGGTGATCGCGGCCGCCCTTGGCGCTGCCGCCGGCGGAGTCGCCTTCGACGAGATAGATTTCCGATTCATCGATGTTCTTGCTGGTGCAGTCGTAGAGCTTGCCGGGCAGGCCGCCCGAATCGAACGCGCCCTTGCGGCGGGTCAGCTCGCGGGCCTTGCGCGCCGCTTCGCGGGCCTGGGCGGCATTGATGCCCTTGAGGCAGAGGCGTTTGCCTTCGCCGGGGTGTTCTTCGAGCCAGGTGTCGAGCGCCTCGCCGACGGCCTGCGACACGAAGGATTCGATCTCTTCGTTGAGCAGTCTTTCCTTGGGCTGATTGTTGAACGTGGGATTGCGAAGCTGGACCGAGACGATGGCGATGAGACCTTCGCGAAGGTCTTCGCCGGTGGGCGTCGGGTCTTTTTCCTTGATGATGCCTTTTTTGCGGGCGTAGCTGTTGAGCGTGCGGGTCAGCGCGGACTTGAAGCCCTGCGCGTGCGTGCCGCCGTCAACATTGTTGATGTTGTTGGCGAAGGTGAGCAGCGTTTCGTTGTAGCCGTCGTTGTATTGGAAGGCGACTTCGCAGACGTTGTCGCCATCGACCTTTTTGAGATAGACGGCGGGAGAGACCTCGTTCTTGCCGACCATGAGGAAGTTGACGTATTCGAGCAGGCCGTTGTCCGCCTTGAAGACATCGGAGCGTGGCTTGGCGGTTTCGCTGGATCGTTCATCGGTGAGCTTGATGGTGATGCCGGAGTTGAGGTAGGCCAGCTCGCGCAGACGGGCGGCGAGGGTCTCGTATCGGAAGTCGCAATCGGGAAAGATTTGCGGATCGGGTTTGAAGGTGATCTTGGTGCCGGTGCGGGCGGGAGGATGGGCGGGGCCGACGACGGTGAGCGGGGTGGCGGTTTTGCCGCGTTCGAATTCGATGCGGTGGACCTTGCCTTCGCGGGTGACTTCGGCTTCGAGATATTCGGAGAGGAAGTTGACGCAGGAGACGCCCACGCCGTGGAGGCCGCCGGAGACTTTGTAGGCCGAGCCTTCCTGTCCGAACTTGCCGCCGGCGTGGAGGATGGTGAGTGCGATTTCGATGGCGGGCTTGCCGTTGATGGCGGGGTTGGGATCTTTTTTGGGGCCGATGGGAATGCCCCGGCCTTCATCGGAAATGGAGCAGGAACCGTCGGCGAGGATATCGACGGTGATCGTCTTGCCGTGGCCGGCCATCGCTTCGTCGATGGAGTTGTCGAGCACTTCATAAACCAGGTGATGCAAGGCGTTGACGCCGGTGCCGCCGATGTACATGCCGGGGCGTTTGCGGACGGCTTCGACGCCTTCGAGAACCTGAATCTGATCTTCGCCGTAGGCTCCGGTGGAGGGCGCCTGGATGTGGGCGGGGGTGTGAGGGGCGGAAGAGATCGTGGTCGTGTCGTCCATGTCGTACAGCTTTCCAAAATCAGCGGGAAACAGGGGTTTTTCGTGTTCCCGGACAGCCCAATACAAGGTGAAATTGCAGAGAAACATTCTAGCGGAAATGAGGGGTGAAAGCGAACGGTGAACACCCGTTTGGCCGTCGTGCAACGCACGATGCGAAGGCACGGTCAGGCATGGTCGGCAGGGGTGCGGACAGGAATGGCGGCGCGAGGGGACGAGCGTGAGCCGCGACTCAACGAGTCGCGGACGTGAACAGCCTCAAGCGGGGTGAGGCACACCTTGGTCGGCAGAACTCGAACGTGGCAGGCGCCTGCTTTTGTTGCCGGGGTGCCGGGGGCAACCGGGCATCTGCCGCACATCCACCGCGCGAAGGACGCTCCTTCAGGCCGCTTACGTCCGCGACTCGTTGAGTCGCGGCTCTTATTCCAAACCCGTCCGTCATGTTTTCGACGGCGGGTTCCGCCTGTCCGTGTCGTGCCTGGGGGCCGAGACGATCCTGATCAACGGCGACCCGGAACCCCCGGAACCGGGAGCGTGCGCGAGGGGTCCCGTCGATGTCAGAAGAACGATGAGGGCGGCAAGGACGCCCATGAAGATCGCGTAGCCGATGGTCATGATCCAGAACGCCATGACGGTTCCAAAATAGACGGTCATGCCGGCGTAGGGGGCATGACTGGCGATGGCGGCTCTGACCTCGATCAGCCACCAGATGGCGGCGATCGCGGGTATGAACCAACCGATGATGGCGGCGATCATCAGAAGGATTCGTCGCCAGGTCTGCCGCGCCCTGTAGCGACGCACTGTGATGATGACGATCCACGTCGTGTAGAGGATGGACAAAATGGGGATGAGGGAGATCAGACCGTTCATACGATGGCCTTGGGTTGTTTATTGATGGTCACTTTAGTAAAAGCCCCAAGCCCAAGGGTGAGGTCCGCCGAACCCTTGGGGTATCGAGCCGGAATAACCCGACGGCTCGCGGACTCGCCATCGGGCTTGGGCTTTTACTAAAGTGACCATCAATAGCCGTCGTGCAACGCCCGATTGCCGGTCACTCCTTCTTTTCAACCTTCGCCGGCACCTCCGCCGTCACCGGTTCCTTTTCCGCACGCATCGCGGCGATCTTTTCGCGCAGCGAGGCCGAGACCTTGCGCAACTCCAGGTCGAGATCGAGTTCCTCCGGTTCAATCGATTGCTGAGCCTTGATCCACCATTCGAGCGCCTCGTTCCTGCGGCCGGCGCGGTAGAGGGCGTCGCCCAGGTGATCGAGGATCACCGCGTGGTCGCCGCCTTCCTGATCGATGGAATCTTCGAGGTATTTAATCGCTTCATCGAACTTGCCCAGCTTGTATTTCACCCAGCCCATCGAGTCGAGGTAGGCGGAACTGGTCGGCTCCTCCTTGAGGGCGATGGCGATCATCTTCTCGGCCCGCTGAAGGTTCTTGCCCTGGTCGGCCCAGCTGTAGCCCAGGGCGTTGTTCGTCTTCGCGTGATTGGGTTCCTTCTCCAGAACCTTTTCGAGCAGGGCTTCGGACTTGGGCTTTTCACCGGCGTATTCATACGTCAAGGCCCAGTCGGACATGAGGTCCGCCCAGTGGTTGGGGTAGGCCTCGGTGACCTTCTTGAAAAAGGCATCGACGCCATCGAACTTCTTGGCCCGCACCATCGCATGGCGGGCGAGCATGGCCAGCGTGCGGGGATCGCGCACCGCGGCGCGGTTGTTCAGCGCCGCCTCGATCAGCGGCAGGCTGCGCACCGGGTTGCCCGCCTGAATGTGCATCCGCGCCAGTTGCAAGGCGACGGCGATCACCTCCTCGCTGGCCGGGTGAGCCTTGAGGCGGTTGTGCACCAGTTCGTCCGCATCGGCCTTGCGATCGGTGAAGAAGAGAATCTGCGTGAGTAGCGCCAGCGAGCGTCCGTCGGCGGGGTGCTCCTTCTGAAGATCGCGCAGGGTTCGCTCGGCGGCATTGATGTCGCGGTTGCGGATGAAGAGCTGGGCCTTGCGCACCTGGGCGATCCTGCTGCGGGGAATCTGCCGAAGCATGCGATCGGTGATGCGCAGCATCTGCCGCTGCGATTCGGGGGTGTCATCCTCATCGAGCAGATCGAGCAGGGCTTCGTAGAGCAGTTCGGCGGCGGGGTTGGCGTCGATGCCTTCTTCGAGGGATCGCGCGGCGCCGGCGGCGTCGCCGGTGATCAGTTGCAGCCTGGCTTTTTCGATCACCAGGTCCGGCTGCCGCTTCTGCCGGGCGGGCAGACCGTCGAGCAGGGCGATGGCCTGGGCGGTTTTGTTCGTTTCGCGCAGCACGCGGATGCGCAGCGGCAGGATGCGCGGGTCATCGATCTCCTTCACCGAAGCCAGCGCCTTGGCGGCCCGCTCGTACTCGCGGCGATCCACCAGCAGCTTGATCAGCGAGGCCTGGGCGGAGATGAGCGAGGGGTCCTCCTTGGCGGCGGCGGCATATTCGTTGATGGCGCCGTCATCGTCGCCGCTGCGCAGAAGCGCCATCGCCTTGAGCAACCGGATGATCGCCCTGCCTTTCTCGGCGGCGGGCAGGGCTTCGATGGCGGCGAGAACTTTTGCCGGCTCCTTGGCGGCGTCGAGCAGCAGGTCGCCGTAGCGTTCGATGGTGGCCGGCTCCTTGCCGATGAGCTGCGCAGTCAGCGTCACCGCGGCGGACGCGGCTTTGGCGTCGGTCGATGCGAAGGTCTGTTCGAGCCAGGCCTGAAACACTTCACGATCCATCGGCCTGGCGAGCAGATGCTTTTCCAACGTGGCCCGGCCTTCGGCGCCGCCCTGCATCGTGGCCAGGGCGAGCACCAGCGTCGAAGGGCGGTCAAGCTGCTCGACGAGGCGCTGCATCTCGCCGGTGAGTTCCTTCGCGTTCACGCCGGAGGCGATCAGGTATTGCAGCAGCGCCAGCGAAGTCTTGTCGCCTTGCGTCTGCCTGACCAGCGTGAGGATGACCTTGAGAGCCTCCGCGCCCCGGCCGAGGCGAAGCTGCGTGTAGGCGATGCGGTTGACCAGTTCCGCCTGATCATCGGGATCGAGCCTGTTCGCTTCCTCATACGCGATCAGCGCGGCCTGCGGGTTGTTCAGGCGGTTGTGGGCGTCGCCGACCTGAATCCAGGCGATGGGCAACGTGCGGGTGAACAGGCCCACCTCCTGCATGTGCCGCGAAGGTCTGCTCAGCAGCGCGGCGGCATCGAGAAACTTTTCAAACTCCGCGATCGAAGCCGCATCATAGCCTTCGTTCTGCAACGCCCGGCCAAGGTAATGATGAATCAGCAGCGGCAGGGCCGGATCGCTTTCCTTGTCCTTGATCGTCAGCGCATGGGCGAAGACGGCGATGGCGTTGTTCCATTGCCGCAGATGCAGAAACTCGTAACGGCCAAGCAGAAAAATGCTGTCCAGGTCGTTGGGGTTCAGGGCCAGGACCTGCTTGGTGTAGTGCGCCCCCTGCACCGCGTTGCGAAGCTCGCCGAAGTAAAGCTGGCTCATCAGGCGGAGAATCTCCGGCTGATTGGGCGCCAGGTTGTTGGCGCCTTCGAGCAGGTTGATGGCGACGTGCGGCTGCCCTTCGCGCCAGGCGGCGCGGGCTCGGGCATAGGTGCGCTGCACGTGCAGCGATGGGCCTGCCGGTTTCTTGTTGCCAGCGGCACCGGGGGCGCGGGCCTGCATCGCTTCGTGGACCTTCATCAAGGACACCTTGGCGGTGGCGTTTTGAATGTCGGCGGCGGTGTGAACCTTGAGAAAGGCTTCGTAGTAGCGGTACGAGCGGCCAAGCATTTTCACGCCTGTTTCGCCGGGGGTGCGCGTGCCGATCTCCTGGTACCAGATCGCCAGGTCCAGCAGCTCATTCTTCTTAAGCTGATCGATCGCCTTGGCGGCCAGCGGCAGATGCACGCGGGTTTTCAGATCGGCCCCGGCTTCAAGATAGGGCAGCGCGGCGGCGGGGTCATCCTTCTCCAGCAGATGCAACTGAAGCAACTCGGCGGAGGCGGCGCGATCGCGCGGCTTGTCCTTGAGGATCGCCTTGAGCTGTTCGATGCGCTGCTCGACGCGGGCGGCGGGATCGAGGTTGGCGTTGTCGGGAGCGGCTTTGGGGATGTAGGCCGGCTTCCGAAGCTCGGCGACGATCTTCTCCAGAGGGAGCATGGCGCGCTCAAGCATCTCGCCGGTGCGCGGGGTGATCAGCGAGCCATCGACACCGGGGGGCACGGCGACATCGACCAGCGGTTTGCCCTCGGCGTTCTTGCCGATGAGTGCGGCAGGCGGACCGTCGGCGGTGAAGACCGCGCCGCGATCAGGCTCGGACGCGAAGGCGAAAGAGGGAAGATGCTGACAGGCGGTGGCTGCGACAGCAAAGAGCGAGAGGGCCAGACCGGACCAGCGATTCACAGCCATGATCTTCTTCCTTGGCGCGATCGCGAAAGGCCGCGGAGCGAAGCCGCAAGCGGCTGGGTCCGGGGGTCAGGCGATCACTTTGTTGAGCGGGTAACTGATGATCCCCGTCGCTCCGGCACGGCAAAGCTGCGGGATCAGGGCGCGCTCCACGCGCTCATCCACGATGATATCCACCGCGACCCACTGGGCATCCGCCAATGCGCTGATCGTCGGCGATTTTTCCGCCGGCAGAATCGCCAGCACCGCATCGAGACCGGCGCGAGGCACGTTCATCTTCAGCCCGGTCTTTTCACGGGCGTTGATCGCGCCCTGCAATAGTAGCGCGATGTCCTCCACCTTGGCCCGCTTTTTCGGGTCCGCCCAGGTCTGCCTGTTGCAGATCAGCCGCGTCGTGCTGCTGAGAACGGTGGCGATCTCCCGCAGCCGGTTGGCGCGGAGGCTTGAACCGGTCTCGGTGATATCGACGATGGCATCGACCAAACGGGCCTTCACTTCGGTGGCGCCCCAACTGAACTCGACCTTCTTGATGGGGACTTTGCGATCCTCAAAAAACTTTTTGGTGCTGCTGACCAGTTCGGTGGCGATGATGCCGCCGGCCAGGTCTTCGGGTTTGGTGACCTTCGATTCCTCCGGCACCGCCAGCACCCAGCGGGCGGGCTTGCTGGTGGCCTTGGAATAGCGAAGCTCGCAGACCTCGTGAACATCCGAGCCGTTCTCGACGACCCAATCGACGCCGGTGATGCCGACATCGATCACGCCGTCCTCGACATACCGGCTCATCTCCTGGGCGCGGAACATGATCATGGCCAGGTCGGGATCGTCGATCGTCGGGAAGTAGGAGCGATCGGAGACCTTGACATCGAAGCCTGCGCGATTGAACAGATCGACCGTGGAATCCTGAAGGCTGCCTTTGGGCAGGCCGATGCGGAGAAGCGATGGGTTGTTGCGGATGTCCGTCATAGGCGGAAAAGGATACACGAAGCGGAAAAGCCATGCGAAGGAGAAGGCGGAAAGGCGCGGTCCGGCATGGGAGCAGGAAATGATGCGGTTTTGGAGATAATGGTGGCGTTTTCGGGGCACATCCTGTAAGATGGCTGTAATGTTACATCTCTTACAGGGGGAGGAGATTGCGGTTCCATCACACCTTTTTCACATGGCTTTGAGGAGATTCACATGATGTCGTTCCCGCTGCGTCGTATCGGTCTGGCCGCTTTGGCGTGCCTGGCCGGCCTGGTCTTCAATTCGAACACCCACGCGGCGCTGATGTCCGCATCGGCGACCGCGCCGACCGTCAACGACGCGGACATCGCGCAGCTTGCCGGCAACTCGGACATCGGCGGTGATGAGGGCCACGTCTGGTTCAACCGTCCCAATCAGGGGCAGTCCTTCACCACGCTGGGCAACCCCAACGGTTACATCCTCCATTCCGCTTCGCTGTTCGCTCTCACAGGCGGCAACACCAGCCCCGGTTGGAGCGTGCGCGTGGGCGCCATCGACGGCGGCGGCAACTTCGTGCCCATCGTTCAGGAAACCGCGACGGGCGTTCTTCTTCCCGCGAATCAGTATGCAACCTGGACGTTCGACGCCCCGATCGCCCTGGCGCCCAACACCACCTATGCCTTCGACGTGAAACCCACCGGCAACGGCTTCATCAGCGCCAACAACACCGATCCCAACAGCTACACCGGCGGCAGCGCCATCAGCAGCGGCGCGCCGATCGCGGCGAACCCCGTCACGGCGCACGCGGCCGACCGCGTCTTTCATCTTGACATGAATGACAACACCGCCGACCGCAGCAACCGCATCAGCATCAACTTCGCCGGCGGCCGAAATGTGACACCCTTTAATCCGCAGATCGTCAATGTCAACGCGGAAGTCGGCGTGGTCCCCCTGGCCAACTGGAACAACCCGGTGGGCCCCACTTTCAACACACCGAACCAGACCGGCTTTGGCCTGGTGGACAGCAACGGCATTGCGACCGGCGCGGTGCTCAATCTTCAGGCCGCCAACACGTGGGACACCGGCGGCCCCTCGGCGACCAACGAGGACCGCATGATGCGAACCTACATCGACAAAGGCGCCGACGCCGCCTCGACACCCACGATCCAGATCGCCGGCCTCGACTCGAAGTTCACCGCCTACGGCTACGATGTCATCGTTTACTTCGACACCGACCACGACGGCGTGTGGGAAATCCGCATCACCGACAGCGACGGCAACACCGACGCCAAGTGGGCCCATGAAGTGGCCGGCAGTTTCGGCGGCTTGTTCATGGAGAGCGTCGCCCTCACCCAGGCCGACGCCGTGGCCGCCTTCGATGCGGGCATCACCTCCAACTTCCTTCGCCTGTCCGGTTTCACAGGCGCCGACTTCAACATCCTGCTGACCGACGGCATCTCCAACGGCAACGATCGCGCCGCCATCAGCGGCATCCAGATCATCGGGAACATCGTCCCCGAACCGACCACCGCCATGATGAGCCTCCTCGCCCTGGCCGGCCTGGCCCTGCGCCGCCGCCGTGCCGCATGATCCACCGCCGATCGTGAGACTTGTGAAGTTTGCAAAGCTTGTGAAGCTTGTAAAACTTGTGAAACAAAAAACCGCCCCACTCCCGTGGGGCGGTTCTGTTTTTGCCGGTGTTGTTCTGCACCGCTGCTGAGCTTGTCGGGACCGGATCGCGGCCCAACACCTCGCCGGGGGAAGAAAAGGGGAGGGGGCTGGTCTGTTGAAAACATCAAGCCCGATGGCGAGTCCGCGAGCCGTCGGGGTATTCCGTGGCTGATACCCCGACGGCTCGCGGACTCGCCATCGGGCTTGAGCGCGAAATCAGGATGTTTTCAACAGAGCAGGAGGGGTCCATTTTACAGCCTGTCCCCTTCTTGCCCCCAATTCCCGGCAGCCATCATTTCGGAAAGTTATTCCGGCCGCATTCCTATACTGCATGACAATCGATACCGGCCGCTTTGTTTAACCTAACCACTCAATCACCCATGATGCAATCGCAATAAGAATCGATAACAGCGCAATAATTCCACAGGACCAACGATTCTGCGCGTCAACTGCCGCGACAAAAACCAATATGATACTTGCAATCGCGCCTGCAATCGTGGATGACATCAGTAAAAAGCCTATTAGGATTACATGCGCTTCACCAGGAGGGCGCAAGGCCGAGGCCCCAATAACGACCAATGCCAGACATCCCGCTCCCAATCCGCACAGCCATTGTGCAAATATCCGGATCGAACTCACTTCCAATGAGGTCGCGCGAGAGGCTCGCCGCGAAAAAATCGATGATTTCACTGATTGGCCACATTCGGGGCAATCATCAAACAAAGACATTCCTCGCAATAGATATCCGCATCGCCGGCAGTGCAAGTCGTCTGTGGGCTTGAAATCCGTGTCCCGGGGCAAGCGTTTCATGGCGTACGCTCCATCCACGATTGGGTGATATAATCACAAATATGAAATTGCATATTACCGTTCCGCATCGCCTTCCACGTCGAAGCCGACGACGAGGGACGAAGAAAAGAGGACAATGGACCAGTCTTCTTTTTCTGCCCCTGTCTTTTGCATTTGTCTGCGTAAGCTCGTGCAGCTCCGGTGATTCCACGGTGTCGTCGAATTTGCCCGCTGGCGTGTTCGCTACAGATGCGTTTGACGTCGTTTCGACTGTTATTGTCGATGACAATGGCGATCCATGCAAGTGTGCGGTGCAAACCGTTCTGTTTGTCCGACACGTTGATGGCGCCGTTGCGGCTCCGATTTTTATTGTGGAGTCTCCTTATTATGGTGCGATGGACACGGTAAAGCGCAGGCTTGCGTGGCAGCACCCGGTGTGGGCGATTTCCGAAAAGCAGCCTTTCATCAGGCTTCCGAGGAATACTGATGTGGATTCCGTCATCATCCTCGTCCGGCCACTGCCCGTCATCGATGGCCAGTGGAGACAACATGAGATCAAATCGAGTGGTTTGCCAAGTACGCTAATCCTTCCGGTTCAGCCTCGAACGGCGGTGGATGATGACAGCCCATTGCAAAGACTCCTGAATCTTGTCATCGACACATATAAGTCCCGACCGGAATGAGGCGCCTCCTAACAATCTCTATGGGTCTTGATATGGCCGCATTCGTGAAATACAAATACTTGGGCCTCTCCTGTGTCGAAATGATAGCGATGATGGCGGCGCTCATCGTGTTGATCGGATGCGCTCACTCACCGGTTTCCCCGGCACCCCCGGTTCCCCCCCGTGTCTCCGCCGCCGGCTGGAGCCGTTGCGACAGCACCCGATCCGCAACCCCTTTCATCACGATGGATGGAACCGATCAACGGCATCCGCGCCATGGCCTTCGCGGCCCAGGGTCGCGTGCCCGTCGGACAGGCGGCGCATTTGACGGTGCTGTTTCAGAACGTGTCGGATCGGGATGTCGAGCTGCCGGAGATGTATTTGATGCCGACGGTCGCGCTCAGCCTGGCCGAACATCCGTTTGGCAAGGACCATCGTTATAACGCGATCATCGAACAATCCATCCCGGACACATTCACATGCATTTTATGGGACCGCCAAGCGGTGATGGCTCGTCCAATGAACGAACCCACACTGCTGAGGCCGGGTGAATTGCGCATCGCCAGCATCACGCTCGCGGCCCGGAAGCAGGACATGCTGAAACGCGAGGAATATCTGCGTGAAGTAACAATCGCTCGCGGTCACGAGGACGTGACGGTTCAGGAACTTGGCACGGAACTTCTGCTGCAGCGGGATCCCGGCGTGCGTGATCTGAAACTGGTTTTTCGCCCCCACGGCTTTCGTCAACCGCCGGGCTTGCGTCTGTCGGACGTGTCAGGGGTGTCGTGGGAAAATGTCGAGTTCCGTTTTCCACCGGTTCGCATCGAGATCGTTGACCCCGCAACACCGTCGTCGTCAGAGCGTTAAAACAAAGCCGACCCGTTCCCGTGGGTCGGTTCTGTTTTTGCCGGTGTGGTTTTGCGCCGCTGCTGAGCCTGTCGAAACCGGTGGGTGGCTGGGGCTGGAGGTTGGGCTGGGTGGCTGGGGCTGAGTCCGCGAAGCCCCGGCCCAGACGCACGAAGCAAAGTGAAGCAACTGAAAGTCGAGGGTCGCCTGGGCCGGGGCTTGCGCAAAGCCTCCAGCCCCAGCCACCCGGCCGAGAACAAACACGGCGATCAACAGGCGAGCCTCATGCCGGGACCGGGTCGCGGCCCAGCACCTCGTCGCGCACCGAGTTGGCGATGGCCGCCACCTGGGCGATCAGTTCGGCGGGCACGCCCAGTTCCGCCAGGGTGTCGCCAAGGTGTTCGATCACGATATCGACGTGGGTGTCATTGAGGCCGCGCTCCAGCAGATGGGCGTGGGCGTCGCGCATCTTGCGGTCGGTGTATTTCACCGGTCCGCCAAAGGCCATCATCAGAAAGTTCTTCTGCTTGCGAATCTGTTTCGTCATATCGACATCATCGAAGAAATGCCTGACACGATCGTCGGCGAGCATCTTCCTGTAGAAGATTTCCACCGCCGCCTCCACCGCGGGCTGCCCGCCCAGTTGCTCGAACAAAGTTGCCATGACACGTTTCCTTTCCGCGGCTTTGCCGCCTGGCGCGCACCACAGGCGCACGCGATTTGAGTGATGAATCACGTTCAACGATTCCCATGTCCCGGTTGCGTGACACGCCCCCGCGAGGCGTGTCATGCAACCGCTCAATCCTGCTCCCAATAATCAGGCAGGTTCTTTTTCGTCGCCCGCAGAATCTCCAGAATCGCCCGGCGATCCTCCGGCTTGATCGCCGCGAAGATCTCGCTCTTGTCGCGCCCGGTGAGGATCTCCCACAGCCGTCGGAGGATTTCCTCGCGCAGCGGGGCGGGAATCCCGTCGAACGATTGCGAATAGATCAGGTAGCTGAGCGGATGGCGGAACATCCTTGTTTTCAGGTCGAAGTCGCGCAGCGACCGGCCGCGCCCGTCGCGCGGGCCAAGCCTGGCGAAATCAGCCGCGAAGGTGGAGGTGCCCTTGATCCGCCCCTTGAGCGGCGCCTCCTCGACAAAGAGCATGTACTTGAGCAGGGCCTCCGTCGCGTTGTGGAACCGCCGCCTCGTCGAGTCGAGCATCTTGTCGGGCGGGTCCTTCATCATCTCGTTGAGCACGGCCTGGTAGCGCAGGGCCGTGCGGCCTTCGTAGTTCACCAGGGTGAGCAGGTTGTGCAGGCGGGCCTGATGTTCGAGGACCATGAGGGCGACGATGTCGCTGTGGCCGTTGAGATAGCCACGCTGATCGAAGAACCGGCTCAGGTCGTCGAGGTTGGCGCCTTTGGCGAGGTCGGATTTTTCGGGGTGGTTTTCGTTTTCGACCAGCAGGTTGCCCATGTGGACGTGGGGCTTGTGGGTGCCGGTGACATACCAGCCGCCCCAGCGCGATTCGATCGTGCTGCGATGGTCGATGTTGGTCGAGCCGGCCTGAAGCAGCGGGAAGCCGTTGGCGTCGGTGAAGAGCGAACGGACGATGTGTCCGGGCACCCCGGCGGTGCGCGGCGAGGCATGACACTGAAGGCATTGACCATCGCGGGCGAACTTCAGGACGCCGTTTTCATCGGGAATCGCCGTGTAAAACATCGCGCCCTGCCTGGGATCGACGGCGGAGATTTCCAGCATCCCGCTGCCGCGCACGTAGCCGACATAGACATCATCATTGAAATAGATGGCCCGCGGATTGGTCGGCGAAATGCGGCGAAGCTGGGCGCTGGTCTTGGAGAAGACCAGCATCTGCGATGATTCGGAAACATTCAGTTCCTTGAGCAGCGAACGGAGAAAACCGGTTTCATCATCGCGGGTGAGTTTCGCCTGGCCCTTTTCGATGCGCGAAAGCAAAGCGGTGACGGGATCGTTGGGCGGAATCCTGTCGTACTGGATCGCCTCATCTTCCAGAGGCACGACGAAGCTGGACTCGCCGAACTGGGCGAAGGCGGGCATGGCGCAGCAGAGGATGATCATGCAATGGTGTTGAATGGATCGTGCGCTGATGATGGAACTCGGATCACGCATGATTTCCGCCTTTTTTCTTTGGCATTGGAGCTTGATTGCGATTTGCGATTTCAGGCCGCGCATCAATCGGGAATTCAACGGCGCTATCTGCGTCCGCCGGCCACATTGCACAGCGGCTTGCTGGGCGACGGGTCGGCAAGAAGGTCGGCCAGGGTGCTGTTGGCGAAGGCGGCTTCGACCTGGGCCATGGCATTGTCGAGCCGTTTGTGCAGCGGGCAGAGCCGCTTGCCGTGGGCCTTGAGACCCAGCGGGCAGGTGGTGATTCGCTGAATGGGATCGACGGCGTTGATCACATCCAGCACCGTGATTTCACGGGGCGGCAAGGCGATGACGAATCCGCCGTGCAGTCCGCGCTGCGATCGCACGAGTCCCGCCTTGCCCAGCGAGCCGAGCACCTTGGCGAGATAGCCGACGGGCACCCGTGTGGCGGCGGCGATCTGCGGGGTGGTGAGCGGTTCATCGGCCTGGTCGGCCAGATGCACCATGGCCCGCAGGGCGTATTCGGTGGTCTGTGAAATCATGGGACGGCTCCGGCGGCATAATCGTGATAACTGGACATTTATATCCGATTATAGGCAACCGTCGGGGCCGATGCAAGGGGGACGGGAGACAGGGGACAGGGGATTCGTAGCCGCAGCGTCCTCGCTGCGCGTCTGCGGAACGGGGACAGGGGACAGGAATCAGAGCGAAGTCGCAAGCGGCTAATTGGGAAGTCGGCGCACGGTCCGCCAATCATCAATAACCATTGCCTAATGCCTATTGACCATTTCTGTCTCCTGTTTCTATCTCCCCGCGCGGAGCGTCGCAAAGCCTTTGCTCCGCGGCTAAACGCGATTTCTTGTCCTGAACTCAGATGATCATCGTTTGCGTTTGAACTTTGAGCCGAGCGTTGATTTCGGCAGCGTTTTGGGGATGTTGCCATCGGGGAACATGGCTTTGATTTGATCTTCGGTGAGGCCGTCGATGGCCGAGGGGGCGCTGCGTTCGATCGCCTTGGCGGCCATGAGCTCAACGGCGTTGGTCGGCCGCTCGGTGAGCCGGGGGCGGGACAGGCTCTGGCGGGCGTCATCGGGCACCGGGCCGGGCTTGAACTGGGGGTACTCCAGCTTTTCGATCATGGTGCTGCAAAGCATTTCGATTTCCGTGAGCCGTTGTCCTTCATCGCGGGTGACGAAGGACCACGCGAAACCTCGCCGGCCTGCGCGGGCGGTGCGGCCGATGCGGTGCACGTAAACCTCCGGGTCCTCGGGCAGGTCGTAGTTGACGACGTGGGTGATGTGGTCGATGTCCAGCCCGCGCGCGGCAAGGTCGGAGGCGATGAGCACATCGAGCTTGCGGGCGCGCATGGAGTCCATGACCATGACGCGCTTGTTCTGGGGCATGTCGCCGTGGATCGGCCGGGCGTTGATGGAGTGGTCCGCAAGATATTTGGAGAGCTTATCGACGGTGGCCTTGGTGCGGCAGAAGACGACGGTCGATTCGGGCTTCTCCTTTCGCAGGATGTGCAGGAGCAGGGCGCGTTTGTCCCACGGCTCGACGGAGACATATTTCTGATCGACGAGGGAGACGGTGAGCGAGCCGGAGATGGTGAGGATTTTCTCCGCATCAGGCTTCATGAAGGAGCGGGCCAACCGTTCGATTTCCTCGCTGATGGTGGCGGAGACGAAGAGGGTCTGATGATCGGTCTGGACGGACTTGAGGATTTTGCGGATGTCCTCGCGGAAGCCGATGTCGAGCATGCGGTCCACTTCGTCGAGGACGATGAAGCGGATGTTGTGGAAGTGGATTTCGCCGCGTTGGTGCATGTCCATGACGCGGCCCGGGGTGCCGACGATGATGTGGCCGCCTTTGCTGAGGGACTTGGCCTGATCGCGCATCGATTCGCCGCCGATGATGCAGGCGGCGCGGATGGGAGTGAACTTGCCGATGTCTTCGAGTTCGCCGGCGACCTGGGCGGCCAGCTCGCGGGTGGGGACGAGGATCAGGGCCTGCATCGGCGTGTCCTTGTCGGACTGATGAATGATGGGCATGCCGAAGGCCGCGGTCTTGCCGGTGCCGGTGCGTGCCTGGCCGATGAGGTCCTTGCCCAGCAGGGCGGGGGGGATGAGCTTGGCCTGGATGTCGGTGGGGCACTCAAAGCCCATCGCATGGATGCCTTTGAGCAGGTCCGGATGCAGGCCCAGATCGGCGAAGGTGACCGAGCGATCGAAGACCTCGGCAGGCTTGGGCAGCGGGGTGTAAGTGGGGGAAGGAGCGGGAGGAGCGGAAGGAGCCGAGAGAGCCGAAGGAGCGGAGGAAGAGGAAGCGGCAGCGGCAGTGGCAGTAGCAGTGGATGATTCTTCGATTGCCGGTGCGGCTTCGTCTTCACTCCCCTCCCTCTTAGGGAGGGGCTGGGGGAGGGTCGCTTCAACGACAACCTGCGGCGCAGGTGCCACATCGGCAACAACAGGCTCATCAGCCTTTTCTTCTTCTGCTGCCTCTGCCTCTGCTTCTTCTACTTCTACTTCTTCTTCTGCTGCTACTACTGCCTCTGCCGCTTCTTCTTCTTCTTCTGCCGCTGCCGCTTCTTCCTCGACTTCCTCCTCCTCTTCCTCTTCCTCTGCTCCTTCGGCTCTTCCGGCTCCTTCGGCTCCTTCCGCTTCATATTCATACTCCATCAGCGGGCCGGCCATCTCGCGGATGATGATGCGCTCGTGCTCTTCCATCGCATCAAAGAGATAGTCGAGGCGAAGCCTGACGCCATCGGCCTGGAAGTCATCGCCGGCGCCGGCCTCCTTGAACTCCTTGAGGCGTTCGTAGAGAAACTCAAACTCGGCGATCAGGGGGGTGCGGCGACGTTTGGACGGGTGCGGTGCTTCGGTTTTCATAATGGTTCCACAGCTTTCCGCGCTCGGAAAGCGACGACAGACAATGCCTGCGACCGGCAAAAAAGTGCCCGGCCCCCGGCCCGTGTGAACCCGAAGTGAGCCCCGAAGGGGTGAGGGAATCGAAGCCGCCTCGATCAAGGCTTTTTCGAGTCCGCCGTCCCTGCGGGGCTCCCGTTGTGGCGCCGCGACCGGCCATGCCGATCGACGCGACCACGCTTCGGGCCCTTCCCCAACACCATACCGCGCAGGCGAAGCGATGGTCGGCCGGGAAGGCTTGCGATGCAGCCATCGCGAAAATTCATTTTAGGGCAGGCATCGGACAGATACAAACAGGAAGGAAACGGGTGTCGGGTATCGGGTATCGGAAAGGCGGGAGGCAGAATGGCCATTTTGCAATCCTCCTGATGTTTGCCGACACCCGACACCCGACACCCGACACCCGGATTTGTTTTTCATGACCGACACAAGCTGGCTGGAGGTGGATTTATTTTCACTCCGCCGAAACATGCAGGTGTGGCGACAGGTGACGGGCCGCTCGCGTGCTCACGAGGGCAGGGCGGCGGCGCGGCTGTGCGCCGTGATCAAGGCCGATGCCTATGGCCTTGGCGCGGGCGAAATCGGTCGCTGTCTCGATCAGGCGGGCATCGACATGCTTGCGGTTTATTCGCCGGCCCAGGCTGATGAACTGCTCACGCATCCGATCACGGCGCCGATCCTGCTGCTCATGCCGGTGCGCACCCGGCCTGAAACCGTGCGGTTGCAGAACGCCTTCTTCACCGGTCAGCTTCACCTGACGGTCGATTCACCGGACCAGCTCATGGCGGTGCATGCGCTGGGTGCTTCGTACGGCGTGGAGGTGCCGATTCATCTGAGCCTGGACACCGGCATGTCGCGCGGCGGACTGTCACCCGATCAGTTCACCGCCATCCTTCGTCGTTTGCCGCGCCTTCGACATGTGCGACTGGCCGGCATCTGGAGCCATTTCGCCGCGGCCGATGGTGATGCCCGCTTCACCGATGCACAGTTCGCCCGCTTCACGCAGGCCATCGAAGCCAATCGCAAACGCATTCCCCAAGGGGTGCTCTTTCACATGGCTGCGACTCACGCGGCACTGCGGCATCCCAGGCATCACCTGAACATGGTGCGCATCGGATTGGGCATGTTCGGCTACGGCCTGCCTCGCTGGCTGGAAGATGCGAAAACGAACCGGTCGCACAGCCATCTGCCGACTTGCTTTGATGAAGAGATCGATCTGACTTCGACGGCTCAGTTCGACGCCTTTGAAACCGTCGATGGCCACGAGCGCATTGCGATGGCGGCGGCGAAGCTGGAGCCGGTGGTGCGCTGGCGCAGCCGGGTGATTCATGTCAGGCGATACGCGGCCGGCGCCACGGTGGGCTATGGCTGCACGCATCAGCTCAAGCGCGACAGCTTCCTGGGGCTGGTGCCCGTCGGCTATGCGGATGGCTATCCGCTGTCGCTGAGCGGACGCGGCTGCGTGCAGATCGTGGGAAGAAGCGGCGGGAACAGTGGCAGCGGCAGTGTGAACAGTGCCAACGCCCACCCACTCCCGTGGGTGGGTTGCCCGATCCTCGGCCGCATCAACATGGACCAGATCATCATCGACCTGACGCCCGGCGATCACGAAGGGGAACAATCCTCCATCGCCCCCGGCCTCGGTTCATCATCGGCACAATCGCCGCTGGCGCAGGTGGGTGACATGGTGGATGTCATCAGCAGCGATCCCGCATCGCCATGCTCGCTGCCCCGGCTGGCGGAACTGGCTCAGTCGAACTGCTACGAAATGCTCTGCCGCATCTCCCCGCGTGTACCCCGACTCTATCTGAACACAGCCCCTTCCCCGGCACGGGTGGCGGCGGACCGACTGAAGATGACGGCGGTGTGAGAACCGAAAGGGCCTGGGGAAGAGGGCCTGGGGCCTTAGGGAGAAGGAATTCGCCATCGTGGATGTCACAGCCGCAGCGTCCTCGCTGCGCGTTCCCCAAGATGCGAAACTTGCCTTCAATGTCTATCATCTCCGCTCGCATCCGATCTTCATCCGTATATCCATGCCGCGATTTGCCCTGACGATTTTCCTTGGCGCTTTTCTGCTTTTCCAGGTTCAGCCGATCCTGGGCCGGTTCATTCTGCCCTGGTTCGGCGGCGGGGCGGGGGTCTGGACGGTCTGCATGCTTTTCTTTCAGGTGGCGCTGCTGGGCGGGTATGCCTACGCCCATCTGCTGATCAGAAAGGCGCCCGTTCATCGGCAGGCGTTGGTTCACTTCGCGCTCATTCTCCTTTCGCTGCTGTTCATCCCCATCACGCCGGCCGCCGAGTCGTGGCGGTCCACCGGCGCCGCTGATGAAGCGACGGTGCGAATCCTCCTCGTGCTCACGCTCCACATCGGCATCCCGTACATGCTGCTGGCCTCCACCGGGCCGCTGCTGCAAAGCTGGTTTCAAAGGCAGTTCCCCGGCCGCTCGCCTTATCGTCTTTACTCGCTGTCCAATCTCGGCTCGCTGCTGGCGCTGCTCACCTATCCGTTCTTCTTCGAGCCGCTGCTGGCGCTGCGCGTGCAAGGGTTGTCGTGGACCATCGGGTTCGTGCTCTATCTGCTCGCCTGCACCTGGTGCGGCTGGCGTTTTCACATGGCGGTGATGAAGGGCGCCATCCAACCGGAACAGCCGGCAACACCGCAGGCGATGGCGACGATGGAAGGGCAAGGGCGGGATGAGGAAACGGCTGGCGATTCGCAGTGGTTTCGCACGTTTCTCTGGCTTGCGCTGCCTGCCGTCGGTTCGGTGATGCTCATCGCCACGACCAATCACCTGTGCCAGGACCTGGCGGTGATTCCGATGCTCTGGGTCGCGCCGCTGGCGATTTACCTGATCACCTTCATCATCTGCTTTGATGCGGACCGCTGGTATCGCCGCGTGGTGTTCGGGCCGCTGCTGGCGGTGTCGGTGCTGCTGGTGAATCTGGTGTTGCACGATCAGAAGACCACGCCGCTCATCTGGCAGATCGGGGCCTTCGCCCTGGCGCTGTTTTCCACCTGCATGGTCTGTCACGGCGAACTGGTGCGGCTGCGGCCCGCGCCGCGGCGGCTGACCGCGTTTTACCTGAGCATCTCGGCCGGCGGGGCGCTGGGCGGCGTCTTCGTGGCCCTGGTGGCACCGGTGATCTTCCCGGATTACTGGGAGTATCACGTGGGCCTGATCGCCGGCTGCGTGCTCGCCATCGTCTGCATGCACCGCGCCGTCGGCCCGACGCTGACCGCACAGAAGCGAAGGCTCGTTCTGCTGACGGCTTCGCTGCTGGTGCTGGGGCTGACGGTGAGCATGGCGCTTCAGGTCGCCGATCGATTGCTGTCGCACGATGTCACGCGGCGAAGCTTCTACGGTGTGCTGCGCATCCACGAATCGGAGGACCCCAACTACGGCAAGGTCCGCCTGTTGACGCATGGCCGAATCACGCATGGCTTGCAGTACCTCGACCCCGCCCGCACCCGTTGGCCCACCGCCTACTACAGCGAGGACAGCGGCATCGGCCTGGCGATGGAGTACGCGGCGGGGCGTCAGAAAAACGGGGAAGGCAGGCGGCCCATCCGCATCGGCGCCGTGGGCCTGGGCGTGGGCACCATCGCGGCCCTGACGCATGAGGGCGATCATCTGCGGTTCTATGAGATCAGCCCGCAGGTGGAGGAGTTTGCCAGGAAGTATTTCACCTATCTCTCCGAAGCGCCGGCCAGGGTGGAGGTGGTGCTGGGCGATGCCCGGATCATGCTCGAGCGCGAGCTGGCCGCCGGGCAGTCGCAGCGGTATGACGTGATGGCGATCGACGCCTTCAACAGCGATTCGATTCCGATCCACCTGGTCACCCGTGAAGCGGTGGGGCTGTACCTCGAGCATTTGACGGTCGATGGCCTGCTCGCGTTTCACATCTCCAACCGTTACATCGACCTGCTTCCCGTGATGCGCGGGCTGGCGGCGGACCACGGCCTGAACATGTACATCCTGCATTCCCTGGAGGAAAACGAGCGGCTGGGCACGGAAGCGGCGCGGTGGATCGTGCTCACACGCGACACCCGGTTCCCCAAAACGCATCCCGTCAACCTGACCCTCGAACCGCCCAACCCCGCTGAAACAAAGAAGCTGCACTGGACCGATGAGTTCGCCAGTGTCTGGACGGTGATCAAACCCGGCGGCTTCGACATGGGCAGCCGCTGGCTCTTCGCCCCCAACCGGGGACGGCTGCTGATCGACAAGGCGGACCTGATCACCCGCGAAGACGAACGGACCATCTTCCACCTCCAGCGAACCCTCTTCATCGACGGCAACGCCCATTTCCCCCTCGCCGTCGTCACCACGCGCGACAGCATCATCAACCCCGAAGGCGACCGCGAAGCCCAGTTTCAAAGGGCCGCGGTGCAGGCTTACGGCCAGTTGTAACTGGGCCATCCCAAAAAAGACTACGGAATGCTCCTGCTGATCGCCCCCCAGGACCGGCAATACATGATCTACCTGGGCAAGGCATGGAGCAAGGAAACCGCCGAGGAAGTGCAGAAAGCCGTCCGCGAAATCCTCATCCCCGGCCTCAAATCAGGCCAGACCTCCCCCGCCATTGTGACGGCGGTGCAATTCCTGAATGACAGGGCGCGAAAAGAGTTGCAGGCCGCGCGGTAGAAAACCCTCCGCAGCCTTCAAAGTTCGTGCCCGTCCGGTTGCATCGGACGGTGGGTTTCGCGGACATCTCAGCCCCGGCCATCCACGTCGGCAGACTGCCCAGTTTGACATCTCGGAATCTTCGCGCATTTTTTTGCTTCCGCTTTTGTGCCGGCTGTCATATCATGTATCATGTCCCAGTTGTTTTAATGATCGCTGCGAGTGCGGTTCGCCAGGTGCAACGCACGCATCCTTCAGCATGGCGGGGATATGCCGATTCAATGGGGTTGCGCCCGATTTCGGAAGAGAATGCAGGAGAAGAAATGATCACCATGAAGCATGTCGCAAGCCGCAAAGTGACGGTTGCCTTCGCGTGGACTGTGCTGGCGGGCATCGGAACCGTTTCGGCGGCGCCCATTTCGCTGTCGGAGTTCGCCATCTTCGCCGGCGGCGGGGTCACCATCGACGGCAACGATGAACTGCAGATCGCCGGGCACAACCTCATCAAAGGCCACATCGGCAGCAACCAGGACATCGGCATCACAGGCGCCACGCAGATCCTCGGATCAATCTATGCCGGCCGGAACCTGCAAGTGGGCAGCAACAGTGTCATCGGCAGCGATGGCGTCACGCCCGGCCCCAATCTGGCGAGCAGCACCCGCTTTGTCTCGCCCGCCGTTTATCCCCTGCTGCTGGCGGAAGTGGTGGCCAATCAAGACGCCAGTTTCTCCGGCGGCCTCAGACTCTACGGCAACCTGTTCGCCGATAAGGTCAGCCTCGGCACCAATGCCGACGTTCTCAAGGCCGGCGGCATCGGCGGCAACGTGAGTTTCTCCAACAGCTTCAGCTTCAATTCCGGCGCGGATGTCGAAGGCACGCTGACCGGACCCGCCCCCACCACGACCTTCACCCCGCTGACACTGACCTCCGGCATCAGCTTCACTGCCACCGGCGCCAACCAGCAGGTCGGCGGCTCCGGCTTCCTGTCGCTCGCCCCGGGAAGCTCCGGCGCCTACGGGGCGCTCTCGACCTCCTCACAGTTTCAGACCATCCGCCTCACCTCGGGCGATTACTACTTCAGCTCGATCAACGCCCAGGGTGACTTCACGCTGGAGATCGATCTCACTTCCGGCGCACCGATCAATATCAACGTCGTCGGCAACGCGAAATTCGGCCAGGATGCCGTGCTCAAAGTCAAAGGGGCCGGCACGGGCGGCAACTTCGTGCCCATCGGCGAGGCCGAACAACTCGCCTCACTCATTCACTGGACGCTCGGCGGACAGTTCGACCTCGGCGGCGGCGACGCCGGCGCGTGGACCACGATCTTCGGCGGCAACGTCTATTCCGCACTCGCCGGCGGCGTCGGCATCATCATCGATCAGCGCGTGGACTGGTACGGTTCGCTCCACGCCTTCGACACCATCTCGCTGGCCGATCACTCCAGGTTCAACTTCGTCCCCGAACCCCCGGAGCAGATCACCGGCATCATGCCTGAACCCGCCACCGTCACGCTCGGCCTGCTCGCCGCCGCCGGCCTGATGATGCGCCGCCGCCGCGCGGTTTGAGCCTTGGACATGCTTCGTGGAATCCCCGCCCCGGCCTTGCGCCGCGGCTTTTTCCGTCTCACCCGTCCTGGTGCGGCTTTTCATTGAACCGGCCGGTGGCTGAAGCTGAAGACTCCGCGCCATTTCAGCCGCAGCGTCCTCGCTGCGCGTCTGCGCCACCCTGCACGCCACGGCGGGTACATGAGCCGAACGGTCATGACCGTACACATCGCGAAGAGAGAGGCGGCAAGGAGTGATGCACAAAAGCGTCGCGGCATGGGAAAGGCTCCGTGCGGGAGGATGCCGAAGTATCGCCACAGTTTATCGGGGCGTCATGCGCGGGACAACGCGGACGGCGGGGAAATACAGAAAGGCAAATGGTTGTTATTTATTGGTGATTGCTTATTTCTTATTGAAAGGACTCAACCCACCCTACGCGCCACTCGCTTCAAAACAACCCGGGTTGATCGTCTTTCTTCTTGAGTGTTTTCGTGCGGGAAGGCTTGCGTGAAAGGGGGATACTCGGCGTTGCTTTTTCGACGGGACCTGTTTCGCCGAGCACCCGGCTGCTTACCCGGCCATCGCTGAGCACGGTGGTCAGCAGATCGCCGGGCTTGGCGTTGGCGGCGGATTTGAGCACGCCGCCGGTGGTGGTGAGCGTGTAGCTGTAACCGCGTTCGAGGATTCGCTGCGGGCTGATCGATTCGAGCTGGCGCGCCAGCGATTCGAGCCTTTCGCGTTTGGCTCCGGCCTGTCGGGGCAGGCCGGTGAGCAGCTTCGCGGTCAGGGCGGTCAGTTGTTCCTGTCCGGCACGGATCACGCGAGGCAGTCCGGTGCGCAGGCGGTTGGCGAGCGTGTCCAGCCGCTGCCTGATGGGGGCGTACATCTGATCCGGCTTGCGGAAGAACGGATGTCGGGCCAGGGCGGTCAGTTGTTGGTTGGCGTGCTGCATCTGGCGATGGGCGATCAGGCGGAGTCGATGCGAAAGCTGCGTCACCTGATGATCCAAGGCCCGCTGATCGGGCACGAGCGTCATCGCGGCCTGCGTGGGTGTGGCGCAGCGAAGATCGGCAACCAGCTCGGCGATGGTGGTGTCCGTTTCGTGTCCGATGGCGGCGACGATGGGCAGGGCGCAGCGGTACACGGCATCGGCGACGATGCGTTCGTTGAAGGCCCACAGGTCCTCCATCGATCCGCCGCCGCGGGTCAGCAGCACCGCATCGATCTTCAGTTTGTTGCCGTGCGTGGAGATCAGGTTCAGCGCCCGGGCGATTTCCGGGGCTGCCGCCGCGCCCTGCACGCGCACATCGAAGAGCATCAGCCGGCAACCGGGCCATCGCTTGTGGGCGGTGTTGATCACATCCTGAAGCGCCGCGCCGGTTCTGGAGGTGACCACCGCGACGCCCTGGGGCATGACCGGCAGCGGCTTCCTGCGGTCGATGTTGAAATACCCAAGCTGCCGCAGTTCTTCGCACAAGGCGCGGAACTTGAGTTCAAGCTCGCCGATGCCCACCGGTTCGAGCCTGTCCACGTAGAACTGCACGTTGCCCTGGGCGTCGTAAAAGTCGATGCGGCCGGTGGCGATCACCTCCATGCCGTCCTTGACCGGGAAGGCGACCTTGCGTGCCGCCGATGCGAAGCAGACGCAGCGCATGGAGGCGGAGGCATCCTTGAGGTTGAAGAACCAGTGCGTGCGATTGGAGAGATTGCTGATTTCGCCGACGATGCGCAACTTCGCGGGCAGGCCCTGCGCGAGCGTCGCCTTCACCAGGCCGGCAAGCTGCGTGACGGTCATCGGCTGATCATCACGGCCGGCCCGCGCCGGCCTTTCGCGTTGGGGCGGCAGCGGCGGCGGGTCGCTGAACATGTCCGGGTTGAAGGGAAGGCGGGCCACGGGTGGATTGTAAGGAATGTTCGAACCTGAGTTCGGGATAAAAGCCGCGACTCAACGAGTCGCGGACGTGAACAGCCTGAAAGGGCGCGATGCGGCGCGGTTGATGGACGACCTCTGTCTTATGTCCACTGTCCTGTGTCCCACGGTTTTCGAGACCTCCGACTTTCGCGCGATTTCCGCTCCTTCAGGTTGTTCACGTCCGCGACTCGTTGAGTCGCGGCTCTTATCGAACTCAGATTTCGAGGGTGCTGGCCGATACAATCGGGGCGATGGTTTCGTACTTCACGAATCATCGGATCACCTCAAGGAGCATTGCTGTGATGAACATCACCCCATCCAAGTTCGGTTGTTTCATGGCCGGCGCCTGCATTGCCGGTGCGGGGTTCTTTTTCGGGGCTTCGCGGACGCCCGCGCTTCATGCCCAATCTGCCGTCACTGCCGCCGCCCCCTCCCCCGCCTCCGCCCCCGGGGGGGCTGCGACGGCGGTGGTGGAGACATCCGGCCGGCCCTTTGGCGTGAGCATTCCCAACGGCGGGTCGGCGCTGGTCAAGGGCAAGGACGGCTATGCCTACCTTGTGGACAGCCGGGGCGTTTACGTGCGGGCGGCACAGTCGGGCAAGGGATTGGAACTGCCTTAAGCGGATGTATTGTTGGCGATGGGGACTTCTGAATAACTTCCGATGTACCGTGAACCGGGGGAATCCGGGGGAATCCGGGGGAATCCGGGGGGTCGCGAAGCCGCAAGCGGCTTGGGGGTGAGGTTATTCGGGAATCCCAATGGAATCTGTTGCCGGGTCGTTTCTATAATAAAGGGCGCCTTGGCGCCGATTGTTTTTCGCTGTCCTGATGGAGCATGGTTTGATGCCCAAACGCCTGTTGATCATGCTGATCGTCACCGTGGTGAACATCGCGGTGGTGCTGCTCGTGCTGGCCTCGTTGGGAGGCAGGGGCGACAAGGTTGAGCCGGTGCATCCGGCGATTCTCGAAGCCCGGAACCAGCGGAATCATCCGGGGGGCGTGACGCCGGTCGGCGCGGAGGCGAATGTCGATCTGCTCAACACGAAGGTGCTTCCCTTCCTCAACAAATACTGCATCGATTGTCACGGTCCGCAGAGGCAGCGGGCGGATCTGACGCTTCACCAATACACCGACAAGCTCTCCTTTTTGCGTGGCCGCAAGACATGGCTGACCGCCTCCCACATGATCCACACCAGCGAGATGCCTTCGGGCAAAGGGCCGATGCCGACCATCGAGGAGCGGGAGTTCATGGTCAGGTGGATCGACAAGACCCTCAACGAAATCGACTGCGAGAACCGCGATCCCGGCCGCGTCACCATTCGCAGGCTCAACCGGCTGGAATACAACAACACGGTGCGCGACCTCCTGGGGGTGAACTTCACCCCTGCCGATGATTTTCCCACCGATGATGTGGGCTACGGGTTTGACAACATCGGCGATGTGCTGAGCATGCCCCCGGTGCTGCTGGAGAAGTATCTGCGCGCCGCCCAGCAGGTCGCCACCGCCGCCATCGCCAACGATCCGGGCCGAAGAACCGTCGAAGCCCGTCACATCACCGCCAGCAACCTGCGCGGCGGGGAAAACCAGGGACGCACCAAGGTCATCCACGTCAACGGCGATGTCACCACCGACATCGACCTGCCCCGCGACGGCAAGTACGAGCTGCGCGTTTTCGCCTACGCATCGCAGGCGGGAAACGAATTCGTCAAGCTCGGACTGGTCATCGATGACCAACAACTTCAGGTCTTCGAAATCAAGGCCACCGGCGGCAGCGGGCAGCTCAACACCCACACGCTCAACCTCAAACGCGGCAAGCACGCCTTGGCCTTGCGATTCCTCAACAACTTCAAGGATGAAAAACACCCCGACCCCAAGCGGCGCGACCGCAACGTCTATATCACCAACATCGAAGTCGTCGGCCCGATCCTCGACAAGCCTGAAGTCGTCTCGATGTCGCAGATTTTCACCCGCCTGCCCAAGCCCGACAACAGCGACTGGCGCGACGCCGCCGTCGAAGTCCTCGCCCGCAAGGCCAGGCAAGCTTATCGCAGGCCGGTCACCGATGATGAGGTCAACCGGCTTGTCCGCTTCGTCGAGCAGGTCAAGGCCGATGGCGGTAGCTTCGTGCAGGGCATCGAACTGGCGCTCCAGGCCATGCTCGTTTCGCCCAGCTTTCTTTTCCGCATCGAACTCGATCCCGACCCCACCAACCCCAAGGCGATCCGCACCCTCAACGATCACGAGCTGGCCGCCAGGCTCAGTTACTTCATCTGGAGCAGCACGCCCGATGAAGAGCTTTCCACGCTGGCGGACAAGGGTCTGCTGCGGCAGCCGGGCGTGATGGAGAGGCAGATTCAGTCGATGCTCAAGGACCCCCGCGCCTCCGCTCTGGTGCAGGGCTTTGCCGCCCAGTGGCTCCAGCTTCGCAGCCTCGAACGCATCACGCCCGACCGCAGGCAGTTTCCCGAATTTGATCAGCCGCTGCGGCAGGCGATGCTCCGCGAGACCGAGCTTTTCGTCGAAACGATCATCAGGGAGGACCGCTCCGTTCTCGACTTCATCGATGGCCGGTTCACTTTCGTCAACGGCCGCCTGGCCCGGCACTACAACATCCCCAACATCACCGGCGACACCTTCAGGCGCATCGACCTCGACGGCACGCAGCGATCGGGCATCCTCACCCACGCTTCGATTCTGACCATCACCTCCAACCCCACGCGCACCAGCCCGGTGCTGCGCGGCAAGTATGTGCTGGAGGAAATCCTGGGCGCCCCGCCCCCGCCCGCGCCGCCGGATGTCCCCGAACTGCCCGGCACCGGCGAAGGCGCCGCCGCCGGCGAATCGCTTTCCATGCGCGACCGGCTCAAGCTGCACCTGACCAACCCGACCTGCGCCTCGTGCCACGAACGCATGGACCCCATCGGCTTCGGCATGGAAAACTACGACGGCATCGGCCGCTGGCGCACCAGCGAAGGCAAACACCCCATCGATGCGTCAGGCACCCTGCCCGGCGGCGAATCCTTCCAGACCCCGGCCCAGCTCAAGGCGATCCTGCTCCAGCGAAAGAACGAGTTCAGCCGCACCCTCGCGGAAAAGCTGCTCACCTTCGCCCTGGGCCGCGGGCTGGAGTATTACGACAAGTGCGCCGTCGATGACATCGTGAAGGCGATGCAGACAAACGACTACCGCTTCAGCGCCATGGTGCTGGCCATCGCCGGCAGCGACCCGTTCACCAAGCGCCGCGGCAAGCAGGCGGATGAGCCGTGAACGGCCGCTTTGCAGCCCGTTGAAGAGGTCAGAAGTCAGAAGTCAGAGGGAACTCCTGAATAACCCCGCGTCCAAGCCGCTTGCGGCGTAGCAATCCCCGGTTCATCGATTATTCTGAAGGACCTCGACCCGACCCCGTGATCGATCCGCAATCATGATCCAATCCCGCGACAACCTCTCGACGATCCCCGCTTCCCAGCCCGCGTGGGAGATTGCGCGGCTGTTTCCCGAGCAGGGATGCTGGACCGAACACGATTTCTTTCGGCTCGATTCACTCACCGAAGGCCGCGTCGAGTTGTCGGGCGGCCGGATCGAGGTGGCGCCCATGCCGACCGTGCAACACCAGTTGATCCTGCAATGGCCCTTCAAGGCGCTGGACGCTTTTGTCGCGGCGGGCAGGCTCGGCATGGTGTTCGTCAGCGGCACGCGGGTGCGGCTGCGGGCCGGGCTGATCCGCGAGCCGGATGTGGTCTTCATCAGTGCCGCGAAACGATCGCAAATCAGCAGGTCGCTGCTCGATGGCGCGGACCTGGCGATCGAGGTCGTCAGCGATGACGATCCCGACCGCGACTACTCCCGCAAGCGCGGCGAGTACGCCGCCGCAGGGATCGCCGAATACTGGATCGTCGATCCGCGCCGCGAGCGGGTCACGGTGTTGACCCTGCCCGAAGGCGCGGCGGAATATGCCGTCGCAGGCGAGCATGGCCCCGGCGACAAGGCGGCATCGGTTCTCCTGCCCGGCTTCGAGGTCGATGTCGCCGCGACCTTCCGCGCCGGCGATGTTCAATGAAGAAACCCATGACCCCCACGCAAAGGAAAAAAACGCCGCTTCGCCGCCGCGACCCCGCATGGGACGTGGCCACGCTGTTCCCCGATCAGGGCGACTGGACGGAGGAGGAATATCTGGAACTGGCGATGCGCACCAATCGCCTGATCGAACTGGCTGATGGCCGGATTGAGGTATTGCCCATGCCGTCCAAGGAACATCAACTGATCATCTGGTACCTGATGGAAGTTTTGAGGGATTTTGTCCGTCCCCGGCGACTGGGTGAAGTCCTGTTTGCGGGGATGCCCGTGCGCCTTGCCGAACAGCGCATGAGGGAACCGGATGTATTGTTCATGCTTGCTCAACATGCCAGGCGGGCCGGCAACGAGGTGTGGGAAAAATCGGACCTGGTGATGGAAGTCGTCAGCAAAAACGACCCGGCCCGCGATCTCAAGACCAAACGCAAAGAGTACGCCCAGGCGGGCATTCCCGAATACTGGATCGTCGATCCGCGAAAAAAGAAAATCCTCGTGCTGACCCTGCCCCAAGGCGCGACGGAATATGCCGTCGCCGGCGAACATGGCCCCGGCGATCAGGCGGCATCGGTTCTCCTGCCCGGCTTCGAGGTCGATGTCGCCGCGACCTTCCGCGCCGGCGGGCGGGAATGACCTTACGTCCAAGCCGCTTGCGGCGTAGCAATGGGAGCCGGAAGAGCCGAAGGAGCCGAAAGAGTTGGAGGAGCTGAGGCTGAGGCTCCCCCGGCTCCCCCGGCTCCCGCACCCGCGCCCCTCGACCACGTTTTTCTCCAGAACGCTTGGTTATCAGCCGAAGTCTTCTATAATGAATTGGACCATGCGTGTTTTGCGGGCGTTGTGCCTTTTGCGATGTTTCTCTTGCTGACGAGGTGAATCATGAGCCGTCGATTTCTTCTTTCCCGCCGTACCGTGCTTCGAGGCTTGGGCACGACCCTCGCGCTGCCCGCGCTGGACGCGATGATTCCCTCCACCGCCCTGGCCGCCACGCCTTCCTCGGCCGCCGCCCCTGTCCGCATGGCCTACTTCTTCGTGCCCAACGGCGTCGAGCCGGGCCAGTGGTTCCCCAAGGAAACCGGCCGCGATTACCAGCTCCCCACCACCCTCGAACCGCTCAAGAACCTGCGCGACCGGTTCACCATCATCTCCGGCCTCAAGCACGACAAGGCCAGAGCCAACGGCGATGGCGCCGGCGACCACGCCCGCTCCGCCGCCACCTTCCTCACCGGCCAGCAGGCCCGAAAAACCAGCGGCGCCAACATCTTCGTCGGCATGTCCGCCGACCAGTTCGCCGCCCATCAGGTCGGCTCCAACACCCGCTTCTCCTCCCTCGAAATCGGCTGCGAACCGGGCCGCCTCGCCGGCAACTGCGACTCCGGCTACTCCTGCGCCTACTCCAACACCATCAGTTGGCGCTCGCCCACCACCCCCGTGGCCAAGGAGATCAACCCCAAGCTCCTCTTCGAGCGTCTCTTCGGCGACACCTCCGCCCGCGAAGCCGCCGCCGCCAAAGCCAAACGCGACCAATACAGCAAGTCCATCCTCGACTTCGTGCAGGAGGATGCCAAGGCGCTCAATGCCCAACTGGGCGTGAAGGATCAGCGCAAGATGGCCGAGTACCTCGATGCCGTGCGCGAGATCGAGCGCCGCCTGAACATGGCCAAGGCCGATGACCCGCGCGACAAGCAGATCGATTTCCCCATGCCCGCCGGCATCCCCAAGGCTTTCGCCGACCATGTTCGTCTCATGGGCGACCTGCTCATCCTCGCCTTCCAGACCGATTCCACCCGCATCGCCAGCTTCATGCTCGCCAACGAAGGCTCCAACCGCAGCTACAACGAAATCGGCGTCCGCGAAGGCCACCACTCGCTCTCCCACCACGGCAAGAGCCCGACCAAGATGGCCGAGATCGCCAAGATCAACCAGTTCCACATGAGCCAGTTCGCCTACATCCTCGACAAGATGAAGGCCACCAAGGAGGCCGACGGCACCAGCCTGCTCGACAATTCCATGATCGTCTATGGCTGCGCCATCCGCGACGGCGACCGCCACGACCACCGCGACCTGCCCGTCCTCCTCGCCGGCGGCAAGGCCACCCTCAAAACCCACGGCCAGCACATCAAGGTCAACGAGGAACCCATGTGCAACCTCTTCCTCTCCCTCTTCGACCGCATGGGCGTCAAGGCCGACAGCTTCGGCGACTCCACCGGCAGACTCAAGGCGATCGACGCCTGAGCGGGAAAATCCCACAGCCGCAGCGTCCTCGCTGCGCGTTCACAGCCGCAGCGTCCTCGCTGCGCGTTCCTAAGTTCACAGCCGCAGCGTCCTCGCTGCGCGTTCCTGAGCACAGGGAGCCTCACATGCCTTCGATGATCGATCAGCTCTATTCGCAAGCCCTGTCGCTCTCGCCGTCCGACCGCGCCGCCCTGGCCGGTCGCCTGCTTGATGATCTGGAAGGCCCCGTCGATCCGGGTGTCGAAGCCGCCTGGATGGAAGAGATCGAACATCGACTCAACGCCTGTGATCGCGGCGAGATTCAGCCCGTTCCCGCCGGCGAAGTCATGGATCAGATGCGATGCGCAAGCGGGCATCGCCGAATTCGCGCGGAGGCCGCTCGATCATCAGCAGACGGTCATCCGAGTCACACCGCCACACCTGACCGGAGCAGGTAAACCATTTCCCATAACCGATCGATTTCGCCGCGTTCGATGATTTCCAACGGCTTGAGGCCGTCGAAGGCTTCGTTGGGCTGATCGAACCATTCCCCCAGAGCGGAAGCGTCCACGATCTCGCTCAAGGCTTCAATGAGACGATTGAGTTCGGTCATTCCCCGGCTGACACCCTCGTTGGGCTTCTCTCCCGATTCGATGCCGGCGAGCGATCGTTCGGAGATGGGGAGCATCCTGGCGAAGGTCTTGCGGGGGATGTTCAGCTTCTTCCGCATCGCCAACATGCTTCCACCGCGAGGCGTCGAAACCAACGCCATCGCCTTGCTTCCGGTTTTCTTCGTGAGGCTCTTCTTGTGACCGAGTGTCCTGGCGGCCATGATGCGACTCCTTGAATGACTCCACCTCAATGATCGGCTGCAACACCCCGCAAGTCAAGCATCGCTGCATGTAGGTTTGCATGTCAGTTTACCTGCACATACACGGGCTGATTCTCTATGCTTTCCGTTCCGGCATGACCTCCACCTCGCTCCTGATGCCCAGATTGTCCGGAAACCAGACGAGATTTTGCCCATCGGGGTCCGCGGCGGACGAAACCAGCAGCCCTTCAAAACCCGCCTCGTACACGGCCCTGCCTATCGACTGTGAAAGGGAATCCCGGCCCCTTCGCATTTCCTTTCGCCAGTCTTCGCCAAGCATCCGGTCCTGAGACACCCGGAGTCGTTGGCGGATGCGGCCATCAGTCAAATCCAGCGCCGATTTCAACCTGATCTGAATCGCCACGAAGGTCCGTGGCAAGGCCTTATGCTCCGGCAAGCGGTAGTAGCGAATGTGGCTCAACGCTTCGGCGAGGGCCGTGGGCATCGACAGACTGGCGTACACCGCTGCGATTCCTTTGGGGTTCCACCGTCCGCCTTTTTTCCTGCTGCCTTCTCCGGTCAACAGATCGTTTTCTCTGGCGTATCGGGGCGTGGCCGAACGATAAACGATCATCTTCTGTGCGATCAAGGAATCGCCGCAGGCAACGATTCGACGGGTGAGGTCTTCATGTTCCGGGGGCAATGTCGGCATAAGGTGGAAACGATCACTCACTTCTTCCCAAGGTCTGAACTGCGTCGAAAAATCCAACCCACAACCCACGGTGAGCGTGTGATTGAGGATTTGAAAACCACAGTAGAGCACGAGAAAAGCCAAAACGTCAAACTCAACCGCTCGAGTCCAAGGTCCGACCTTTTGGACCTGAGTTTCGCATAAGCCCCGTCCGGCCCTCGGAGACTGAGAACTTTTGGGTGGCTGGGGCTGAGTCCGCGAAGCCCCGGCCCGGATGCACGAAGCAAGATGGCGCAACTGAAGGCTGAGGGTCGCCTGGCCGGGGCTTCGCGGACTCAGCCCCAGCCACCCGGAATCATGTCTTGCCACAAAAGATAGGCACCCTTCCGCCCCGCTCCCCCCTGAAATTTCCCATTGCCCGCAGGCGGCTTCATGGTATGCTCACAATCTTGCGGGGTTGGCGCGCAACCCCCGTCACCCATCCCAACTTGCAGGAGAACCCCAACATGTCCCTCGTATCACTCCCCCGTATCGCGCTTGCGCTGGCGCTGGTCGTTCTTGGCGGCCATCAGGCCGCCCAGGCGGTGCCCGTCGGCAATGTCAAGTCCATTCGCATCACCAATCAAAACCTCGTCGATGGCTACTTTTATGCCGAGGAATACACCATTCCCAATGCGGCGGGTTCGGATGTGGCCTCGCTTTCGTTCGGCACCACGGCCAGCGGCGCCAACTTCGCAGCGGGCTTCGGTTCGACGATGAACGGCGCGATCAACGACGCCATCGGCAACTGCTGCGGCGGCACGCACTCGGCCAACAACAACAGCGGCAACGCCGGCCAGCAGTACGTCATGACGCTGCCCTCGTTGCAGACGTTCAATCTCAACAATGTGAACAGTCCGAGCATCATGCGGGTCGATGATCGCCAGGACAACGCCACCCTCGCATCGCGGGCCCTCAACTTCAAGATGGAGATGCTCGCCACGGGCGGCGCCGTCGTGGCCGAACGCAGCTTTGCGATGGGCGACTTCGCGCTCACCGGCATCGGTTCCACCGGCGTGCCTCGCTTCGGTGAAGTGGCGCTGAACGACTTCGCCGTCAACCTCGTGCAGACCGCGGGCACGGCCAAGGTCATCGGCGCCTCCAGCGCGGTCAACACCCCCAACGTCATCGGCGACGGCAACGTGGCCGATACCGCCGCCAACTCGATGTTCATCACCAACATCGCCACCGTTCCCCAGGGCTTCGGCTACGACCTGGGCGGCATCGGCACCGTGGACACCGTTCGCATCTACCAGCACTCGCTCAGCGGCGGCGCCGGCGGCCCGCGCCAGCGGTTGGAAACCGTCAACGTCCACACCTCCCAAGGCACATTCACCTTCGCCGGCCTGGCCGACCAGGATGTCATCGAACTGAACCTGGGCGGCATCAGCACCGCGTTTGTCCTGATCGATCCCGTCAGCCAGCACGTCGGCGGAACCGATCCGCAACTGGGCATCCGCGAGGTCGAACTGCTCTCCAGTTCCAGCAAGATCATCCAGCGCGAAAATCTTGCGGCAGGCAAAACCGTCACCATGCAAGGCACAGGTTGGACCCCCGGTACCGCGGCGCAGCTCACCGATGGAATCACCACATGGGGACCCAACCTCAATGACGCCACCACGGCGATCTTCAACAACACCCTGAGCCCGAGCAATGGCGCCTTTATCATCGACCTGGGCGAGGTCTCGTTGATCGACGGCATCGGCCTGATGCAGCAGACCGGCAGCCCCAGCGGCCCGCGCAACATGGTGGAGACTCTCATCCTCGAATTCTCCAACGACAACTTCGCCACCGTCCTGAGCAGCGTCACCCTCACCCTGGAAGATGGCGTCATCTATCAGCAGCTTTCCTTCGATGATGTCCTTGCCCAGTTCGTCCGCTTCAACCCGGTCTCTCAATACGGCAACGGAAGCGACCTCCGCATCGGCTTCGTGGAGGCTCAGGTCTTCGCCGCCCTCATCCCCGAACCGGCCACCGCGTCGCTGGGCCTGATCGGTCTCGTGGGCCTCCTGATGCGCCGGCGTCGGATCGCATGAGCGAAACCCCGGTTGAAAGGAAGGCTCATGTACCGAATGTGGCGCCAAGCCCGATGGCGAGGCTTGGCGCCACGGCGGGTACATGAGCCGAAAGGAACATCATGCGCTTCACCCGCCTGTCGCCCTTCGTGTTGCTGTTGAGTTGCCACCTGATCCTGGCCGGCGTGCGGGGAGCGGAGGTGCATCACGCCCAGGGCGAGCTGGCCGGGGAGGTGACGGCGAGCACCGTGCTGCTTCAATCGCGGCTGACCGCCGTTGCCGGGCCTGCGCTCGATGAGGCGGGTGATGTGCCCGGCGCCGAGGGCGTGGCCTGTTTCGAGTGGAGCGAGAAGGCGGACTTCGCCGATGCGAAGCGCACCGCGTGGATGAAGGCCCGGGCGGAAAACGATTTCATCGTTCGCGCCAAACTGGAAGGATTGCGCCCGGGCCGGGTGCATCACTATCGCCTGATCCTCGGCGAAGATCAGGCGAATGTGAGGACCGGTGCCGCAAGAAAGTTCAAGACGCTGCCCAGGCCCGAGGCCGACGAGCCGCTCAGCTTCATCATGGCCAGTTGCATGCACTACCACGCCTTCATGAGCGGCAAGTCCAACGGCGGCGGCCCGGTCACCGCCACCGAGGAGGACAAGCGGCTGGGCTACCCCGCCTTCGCCGCCATGCACGCGCTCAAGCCTGACTTCTTCATCGGCACCGGCGACATCGTTTACTACGATCATCCCGTGGGATCACCGGCCCGCACGCTGCCCCAGCTGCGGCGAAAATGGCACGAGCAGTTCCGCTTCCCGCGAATGATCGAATTCCTCGGCAACACACCCGCCTACTGGTCCAAGGATGATCACGACTTCCGTTTCAACGATGCCGACCTCCGGGGCGACAGGCTCCCCGCGCCGGCGACGGGCATCGAACTCTTCCGCGAGCAGATGCCCATCCACGAAGCGGGCGACCGCAAGTCGCCCACCTACCGCACGCACCGGGTACACCGGCAGGTGCAGCTTTGGTTTGTCGAAGGCCGGGATTACCGCTCGCCCAACAACATGCCCGACGGCCCGGAGAAAACCATCTGGGGCAGGGAGCAGCGGGCCTGGCTGGAGCGGACGCTCAAGGCCAGCGACGCGGCATGGAAGATCATCATCACCCCCACGCCGATGGTCGGCCCGGACTCCGGCGGCAAGCGCGACAACCACGTCAACCCGCAAGGCTTCCGCCACGAGGCCGACGCCTTCTTCGCCTTCCTCAAGGAAAACAACCTCCGCAACGTCATGACCTTCTGCGGCGACCGCCACTGGCAATATCACTCCATTCACCCCACCGGCTTCGAAGAGTTCGGCTGCGGGGCGCTCAACGATGAAAACGCCATCCGAGGCGCCCGCCCCGGCGTCAAAACCGGCTCGGACCCCGATGGCCTGATCAACCAGAAATACATCTACCCCGAACCCACCGGCGGCTTCCTGCAAGTGAAAGTCGAACCCGCCGGCAAAGACCACGCCAAACTGCGCATCACCTTCCGCGACGACCACGGCAAGGTGATGTACGAAGTGCTCAAGTGATCGCGCCGCCCGGAGTCTGCACATGAAGCCTGAGAACGGCTGGGGTGGGAACGGCTTGGGTGGCTGGGACCGCTTGGGTGGCTGGGGCTGAGTCCGCGAAGCCCCGGCCCGGATGCACGAAGCAAGGTGGCGCAACTGAAAACTGAAAACTGAATGCTGAAGGTCGCCGGGCCGGGGCTTGCGCAGAGCTTCAGCCCCAGCCACCCGGAATCACCCGGAGTCATCTCTTGCCGCAAAAGATGGGCGCGTCCCTTCTCGCCTTCATCGGCGTTTGAAGAGGTTGTCGAAGATGCCTTCGGCGATGATGGCATCGACCTTGGGATTGCCCACGGGGCCGATGACGCGGTACTTGGCGACGCGGTCGGTGACCAGGGCGGTCAGGTCGCCCACCGGGCCCAGGATGGTTTGCAGCTTTTCGATCGGCCCGCCGTTGACCATCAGGTTCAGCATCAGGCCTTCGTGGAGCATTTCGCCCTGCCCGCGGGCGGCCACGAGTGTGGAGCGGTAGTCGATCCGCTCGAAGCGGGTGCGGTCGTTTTTGAAGTTGAAGAGGATGTGGAGCGAATCGTTGGCGCCGGGCATTCTGCTTTTGCGTGCGCCTGAGCCGGTGATGCCGGCCAGTCCATCTTCGAAGCGGTTGAGGAATCCCACGTTGATGAATCGTCCTTCGCGGACGGTGACGTGGCCGCCGCCGTTGAGTCGGCTTTTGATGTCGGTGAGGGGCGCCCTTGCGGCGACCTGAAACGAAGCGACGCCTCGGAAGGGCAGTTCCTGGGTGGTGGTCGCGGCGGCATCGACCGCGGGCGCGGCTTTGAGGACTTTGTGGATGCGCAGGAGATCGCCGCGCAGCCGGGCATCGGCGTTGTACGGCGGTTCGAGACCAAGCTGTCCGTTGCCTGTGAGGGTGCCGTCGAGCAGTCGGGCGGCAAGCTTTCTGACTTCGACACGACGATCCGCCATCGCCGCGCTGAGCGAGACCTCCGGCAGACTCAGGCGATAGTCACCGAAGGCGACGTTGCCATCCTTGAGGCTGACATCGAGATCGATGTTGGCGTTGATCCAGTCATCGAAGCGGATGGAACCCTTGGCGCCGGCGCTGAGATGGCCGCGCAGGTCGTGATCCGCCAAGGCCCGCTGCATCTGTGGCGGAAGGGAGCGGTTGTTGTCGCCGCCCAGGTGGATGGCCAGGGAAAGGTCGTCGAGCTGGGCGGTGTTGTCATCGAGGTTGAACCTGCCGTGGATGTTCAACTCGCCGATGGGGGCGCGATCCATTCTCGTGTTCAGCTTGTACCACCCCTGCTGATCCGGCTCGACGTTGAGCACCAGGTTGATGCGGTCGAGCATCATGACCCGTTCATCGGGATCGCGCGGGTCGTAATGAACCTTGCCGTTGATCAGATGCACCAGCCGAATGCGAAAGACATCGGTGATCCTCGCCGGCGGCCGGGCCGAATCAGGCTGCTCCTGCTCCTGCTGCTGATCGCCGGAGGTCTTGACGATGTTGGAAAACCCGACCAGCGTGGCGTCGTCGGCGCTGGTGCAGATGAAGGAGAACTCCGGCTGCTCGAGCACGACGCGCTCGATGTGCAGCGGCTGGCCTTCCCTGGGAACCTGGGCGACGGTGAGCGTGGCCTTGCCGATGCGGATGATGTCGATGCTCTTGCCGGGGTTGGCAGGGTCGGGCGCGGTCAGACGGATGTCTTCCACGACGATCGTCGAAGGGTATTGGTAATCGGGATTGTCGAAGGCGAGTTCGACATTCAGATAAGCCCCGGCCACTTCACGAAGCTGGCGTCCGATCCATTTTTCGAGATCGCTGGAGCCTTCATCACCGGTGACGCGGAGGAAGTAAACAACGATGGAAGTCGCGGCGATGAGAAGAAGCAACACGATCGCCATCAGGATGCGAAGGGTTCGTTTCATGTCGTGCCCTCGGGGAGAGGGATATCGTAACAATCTTCTGTTCGGGACAAGAGCCGCGACAAGAGCCGCGACTCAACGAGTCGCGGAGATGAACGGAAAGTGGGGTGGTCCGTTTCACGAGGGATGACGGATGAAAGCGCCCGTGCCGCGCGAACAGGTTCGAGGCTTGCCGTGCAGGGTGTGCGCGACACGTCTTCAGGC
>CAZYPK010000031.1:0-40316 GCA_964649195.1 uncultured Phycisphaeraceae bacterium | reverse complement strand
GTATAATAAAACGATAAATAAATTTGGAATAACTGTTCCCGGTAGGCTCCATTTTCGATTTTAAGAAAAGTTCGCTGCCCGCGCGGACTTTGTAGGAGCGACTTGGCAGCCCGGTTGACATTTGGATTCCTCATGGCCGGCGTGTCAGGACAGGACGTGCCGTCGTGCCGACGACATTCGGGACGGATGATGGCACCGTCTGGACGGGACAACCGGCGAAATCGCAAACTTACATAAGCTCATGCCTAAATATCCGGCGCGGAGTGGCCGATGCTGTCCTATATGGAAGGCAGCATCTGGCCATGCCGGGGTGTCGCGGAACATGCCTATTGTCCGCGCCTCTTCTACTACATGACGGTGGAAGGGGTTTTCATTCCCAGTGCGGACACCGAGCAGGGAGCCGGCGTTCACAGGCGCGTGGATCGTCCGAGTGCCGCGCCGGCCGAGCCGGGCAAGTCGGTGAAGGCATCGGATCATCCCGCCGTCGAAAAACTCGAAAAGGGCGAGGCCGACCCCGATCGTCCCCGTTCCATCCGAAGCCTGGCGCTGACCAGCGACCGGCTTGGGATCACCGGGACCCTCGATCTCACGGAGATCGAGGGCAGCCGTGCCGTTCCCGTGGAGTATCGCAAGGGCAAGCCCAGGCACAGCGGCATGTCGTCAACCGAGCCCATCGATGACATGATGGAGGAACCCAGGCTCATCCCGCTGCCCGAGCCGTGGCCGACGGACCGCGTGCAGTTGGGTCTTCAAGTGCTGCTGCTTGAAGAGGCGGGCTACACGGTTCCCGAAGCGTATCTCTACTACGCGGCGGAGAAGTTGAAGCTGCGCGTCGTTGTGGATGAAACGCTGCGCAACGATGCCCTGGCGGAACTCGAAGCCGCCAAGCTCGCCGCAACGGGCGCACGGCCCGCGCCGCTGGTGAACGATCCGCGCTGTCCGCGTTGCTCGCTCCAGCCGATCTGCCTGCCCGATGAAATCAATCATCAGCGTTTCACCGCGCTGCCCGTTGAAGGTTCCGCCGCGGCGGATGGAAAGGGCATCGCATCGCCCAGCGCCGATGACCTCACGCCGCGCAAGCTCTGGCCGCCGCGCGACGACGGCATCCACGTCGTCCTCCAGCGCGAAGGCGTCAAGGTCGGCGTGCGGGGCCAGTCCGTCCGCGTCACCGACAGGGAAGGCCGGCTTGTCCGCGACCTGCCGCTGGCGAATCTCGAATCCCTCGCGCTGCTCGGCGGCGTGCAGGTCTCCACGCAGGCGCTGGTGGTCTTCGCGGATCAGGAGGTGCCCGTCGCGTTCCTCTCCGCCGCCGGCCGGCTGACCGCGATGATGGACCCGATGGGGCCGACCAGCGCCGCCGTGCGCGCCGCGCAGGTGCGCACGCTGGATCGGCCTGAAAAAGCCCTCGAACTGGCCCGCGCGATCACGATCGCCAAGATCGCCAACCAGCGCACGCTGCTGATGCGGAATCATGCCGACCTTCCTTCGCGCACCGCCGCCGACATGCAGGAGGCCATTGAATCCGCCGGCAAGGCCGCGACGATCGACGAGCTTCGCGGCCACGAAGGCAACGCCGCCGCGATCTACTTCGGGCATTTCGCGGGCATGTTCAAAGTCGGCGTCAAGGAAATCGCGGATCGCTTCGACGCCAACGGCCGCAAGCGCCGCCCGCCGCCGGACCCGATCAACAGCGTGCTCTCCTTCGCCTACTCGATGCTGACGAATGAGTGCGTCGCGGCTTGCCGCCTGGCCAGTCTCGAACCGGGCATCGGCGCGATGCACGTATCCCGCCCCGGCCGGCCCGCGCTGGCGCTGGATCTGATGGAACCGTTTCGCCCGCTCATCGCCGATTCCGTCGCCGTCTCCGCCTTCAACCGCGGCGAGCTGACCGAAGGCCACTTTCTGAACACCGCCTCCGGCTGCGCCATGACCGACTACGGCCGCAAGGCCTTCTTCGGCGCCTACGGCCGGCGCATGGAAACGCAAGTCACTCATCCGACCTTCGAGTACCGCCTCAGCTACCGCCGCATGCTCATGCTGCACGCCCGCCTGATCGCCGCCTGGCTCCTGGGCGAGGTGCCGACGCTGGCGTTTCTCACGACGCGATAAGCGAGCCGGGCCGTTCCCGGCCCGGCGCTCCGGAGTGATTCCCATGCGACGCTGCTACCTCGTCTGCTACGACATCCGCGACGACAAACGGTTGCGCAAGGTCCACAAGCTCATGAAGGCCTATGGCGAAGGATGGCAGTATTCCGTCTTCTATTGCACATTAAAAGCCATCGACCGCGTCCGCCTGGAATCGGCCCTGCGCGACCTCGTGAACCTGAAGGAGGACCAGATCCTCATCGTCGATCTGGGCGGCAACGAATCGGCGGCACGCGAGGCATCGACCTTCATGGGCGCGGGCGTGCCGGAGGCCGAGAGCGGGATGGTGGTGATATGAGTTCGGATTCATTTCTTATTCCGAAACTCAGGTTGTGATGTAACCGTTGCCGCACTGACGTTGCTACGCCGCAAGCGGCGGAAGAAAAAAGGCAGACGCCCTGGATGACGTCTGCCTTGGTGGATTAACCGGTAAGTGAATCGCTTACTTGGTGATCAGATCGACCACTTTTGCGGTGGGCTGGCTGTGGGCGCCGAAGGCGCGGGCGGCGGCGATGCCCAGGTCGCCCTTGGCGGTGTCGAGCAGTTTGCGGAGGCCGTCGAGTTGCACCTCGTTGAGCTTGGAGCCGTAGTGCGTGGCGGACTCGGCGAGGCTGCCGAGGATGGCGATGCGGGTCTCTTCGGGGCGGGTGTCGTCAAGCGCCGCATCGGCCAGGGCCTTCTGGGCGTCTTCCGTGTTGATCAGGGCCAGCACATGGCCGACCTGCTGGACGATTTCCTGCCGGCTGTCCTTGCTCAGCGCTTCGAGCAGGGCCGGCTGCGAGTCCAGAACGTTGTAAACCTCATCGCGGCTCATCACGATTTCGCGCAGCAGGGCCAGCGACTGGCCGGCGTATTTGGCCGCTTCATCGGCGCCAATCTCCTTGCCGGCGTAGCTGGCGCGGGCCTGCTCGAAGCCGGGCTTGAGTTTGGCGGCATCGTCGCTGGTTTCAATGGCGAACACCCGGCGGTTGTCGCGGAAGGTGTCGTTCAAACGGATCACCGTCCCCTGCGTGCCGACCGCGACCAGGGGCACCGCAGCCAGCTTGTAATCCGACACGGTCTTTTCGTACAGCGCGGTGATGCCTGCCGCATCCAGGTTGGTGACGATCAGATCGATGCCCGGCTTGAGCGTCAGTTCATCGGAAGAGGCTTCGAGGCTCGTTCCGCCGAAAGCGCTGTAGCCCAGGTCCTTGAGCACCGAGGCGAGCGTGTTGTAGCCATCCTGTGAATCGGCGATGACCAGGGCGTAACGGTTTTCGGTCTGGCGCACGGCCTCGGCGAGGACGGGCACGACGCGGAAGCTGCCGGGGAACGCCGCCTTGGGCCGGGCGTTGGTCAGGGCGAACGCCGCTTCATAACGAACGCGGCGATCGGGGTAGCCCAGCGCCCGCAGCAACGGCTGGATCGTGCCTTCCTTGTTGACCAGCGCATCGGTGCCGGCGATGTCGCCCAGCGCCTTGATGGCATCGCGGGAGAGTTCCGCATCGCCATCGTTGAGGGCGCGTTCGAGCACATCATGGGCCCGCAGCGGGTGCGAAGCCTTGAGATAGAACATCGGGCTGTGCCAGGTGGGCGGATAGCTCTGGTCCTTGCCGCCTTCGGGGATGCGGTTTTCCCGGCGAAGGTTCGCCATCAGCCAGAGGCTCAGGGCCTGATCAAGATCAGGTTGAAGCTGAAGGGCGGCACGGGCGGCGCGGTGAGCCAGCACATCGCCGAAGATGGCGCTGGGCACGTGGATATCGACGAGGCCGGCATCGGTGTTGTAAACCCAGATCACGCCGGTGTCATCCACATCATCGATGCCGGGGATGACGTTCTTGCCATCGGTGGCGGCGGTGTAGAAGTTGCGACCCAGGGCCAAGAACAGGTGTGCCGCGGAGATTTCCTCGGTCAGCCCTTGCGACTTGGCAATCTGAAGGTAGGCCCGGGCGACGAGCGACTTGGCGTGGGCATCGACCTTCGAGTCTTCCATGACGCGCTTGAGGTAGGGCAAGGCGCGGGGGTAGCCGACTTCGCCAAGCACCTCGGCCACCTGACCCATCGGCACCGCTTCGAGGCTGCCCAGGGCTTCGGCGAGGGGATAGACCATGTCGCGGCCGATGGTCACCATCGCGCCGAGCACGTAGGGGTGCATCCGGGTTTCATCGGGGTTCTGCAAGGTCTTGAGCAGTTCCTTGGAAGCGAACTGACCGGCGACGCGCAGCCGCTCCAGGGCGTTCTGCCGGGCTCGCTCGCCCTGGGCGAGCTTCTGGATGTCCTGCCGAATGCGTTCGGGATCGCGGGCCCGTTTGAAGCGGGCATCCTGGATTTTCTTGACCAGTTTGGTCGCCATGTCCTTGGTGGTTTCGACCTTCTGGGCGCGTTCGAGAATCACCTCGTAGGTGGTGGCCACGCGACTGGCTTCCACCGCGTCGAGCAGCTCGGCTTCGGGCGATTCATTGAGCAGCCATTGGCCATGTCCCAGGGCGACATCGGGCTTGGCGATCTGAATGTTGTGGACCAGTTCCTCCCAGTGGTCGGCAACCGAAAGGTTCTGAGCCCTCACGGGACCGGCGAGGGAAAGAAGAATCACGAGCGACAAAGAGAAGGCGGCGACGTGGCCAGTACGCATGAGCGTCACTCCGTGGCTAAGAATGAACCGGGGGTGATGTTGCCGGTGGTTTCCGACGGACTGTCGGGGCTTGATCCCAAGGAAGGATCGAGGTTTAGGCAATTTACCGGCAAAGGTGGGGCGGCGTCAAATCGGGGGGTGCGGGAAAACGGAAAATCAGGAAAACATGAAAGCAGGAAAACAGGAAATGAAGTCCCACCCAAGGACTGAACGACACGCGACGCTCATTTCATGTTTTCCTGCTTTCATGTTTTCCTGATTTTCCGCTTTTGCTTTCCCTTCCCGCTTCTCCCATAATCGTCCGCGATGCTCAAGTTTCAGCTCATGGACAACGGTCAGCCTGCCAGACGATGGAGCGTGCGCAACGCTTACCTCCTCGGTTCCGACAGCAGCGCCATGCGCGGCGAGATCCGTTTCGAGGACGGCATGCTCATCTGCGAAAAACGGGAGACCGGTCCCGCTTCGCTGGCTGTCCAGTATCCCGTCGGGCCATGCGGCGATCTCACGGTTCAAACCTGCCTGCTCCCTGAACGGAGCGAACCTTATCTGCTGTCCCTCGAACTGGCGCGGCATCGGCTGATGACGCTCTACAACAAGATGGAGGACTGGGGCCTGTTCGATGTGCCTGATGATCATCCCGTCTCCAAGCGCCTGGAACTGGCCCGCAAACTTTTCATCGAAGCCCTGAGCCATCTTGATGTCGATAACGTCAAGGCTGACAAATTCGCCAACGATTGCCTCATCGCCAGTGTCGATGGCAGCGAGGAACTGGCCCTGACCCATGCGGAAACGCTGCTCAACAAGCGGAAGAACTCCGCGGCGATTCCCCGCTTTCCCGTCGGGGCCGGCGTGGTGCTCGCGCAGCCTCATGAGCGCGTGCGTGCGGGGCTGCTGAACAACTTCGACTTTGCCGTGCTGCCCACGCCCTGGCGCGAGCTGGCGCCGGAGGAAGGCGAATACCGCTGGACCCGGCTCGATGGGTGGGTCGAATGGGCCAAGGCCAGCCGCATGCCGGTGGTGGCCGGGCCGGTGGTGAGTTTTGATTCGAGCGTGCTGCCCGACTGGGTTTACATCTGGGAGCACGACTACGACACGGTTCGCGATCTGCTTTACGAACACACCGAGCGGGTCATCACGCGATACAAGGATTCGGTGAAGCTTTGGAATGTCGTCTCGGGCCTGCACATCAACAGCCACTTCGGTTTCAGCTTCGACCAGCTTCTGGATCTGACGCGGATGGCCACGCTGCTGGCGAAGGAGATTCAGCCGTCGAGCAAGGCGCTGATCGAGATTCGCCAGCCGTTTGGCGAGTATTACGCGGCGAATCAGCGATCGATTCCGCCGCTGATGTATGCCGACCTTCTCATTCAAGGCGCGGTGAGTTTCGATGGCCTGGCGATCAAGCTGCTGATGGGGCAGTCGCAGCCGGGGCAGTTTGCCCGCGACCTGATGCAGGTGAGCAACATGCTCGATCAGTTTGCGACCTTCAACAAGCCGATCTACCTGACGGTCGCGGTGCCCAGCGAGATGGTGACGCAGATGATGATCGTATCGCCTGATCCCAAGGAGCCGGTCGATCCCGACTGTGGTCACTGGCGCAAGCCCTGGTCTTCGATGGTGCAGGGGCACTGGCTCGAGGCGGTGTTCAACATTGCGATGAGCAAGCCTTACATTGAAGCGGTCGTCTGGCACGAGATTGTTGACCATCCCGACATCGAGCTGCCGATGAGCGGGCTGATGTCCGAGGACCTTGGGGCGAAGACCGCCTTCAAGCGGTTGGGCGCGTTCCGCAAGGCGTTGCAGTCGAACAGCCCGGTCAAGCTCACCCATGCGGCCAAGGCCAAGGAGTGAGGCTGCGTGTCCGCACTCGGGCGCATCGGGGCACTGCTGATCATCGCGCTGCTTGCCGCGACGGTCGTTCACTGGCTGACGCACCCGGCCCGCCGCGATCGGATGGAACCGAGGCCGACGGGCTTTCGCATCAACATCAATCAGGCCGATGTCGCCACGCTCAGCCTGCTCAGCGGCATCAGCTCGAAGATCGGCGAATCCATCGTCGAACATCGCCAAACCCACGGCCCGTTCCGTTCCCTCGAAGACCTTAAAGCCATCCGTTTCATCGGACCCGTGACGATGAGAAAAATCGAACCCTACATCACCTTCGATGTTGAAATCCCCGAATAACCCCGCGTTCAAGCCGCTTGCGGCGTGGCAATCCCCGCACCACCACCGAGAACCATTCCATGTCCCAACCCCAATGGCAAGGCGTCTTCCCCGCCATCACCACGCAGTTCCGCAAGGATCAGTCGCTCGATCTCGATGCCACCGCGAAGCACATTCAGGTGCTGCTCGACTCCGGCATCCAGGGTCTGGTCATGTGCGGCTCGCTCGGTGAAAGCCAGACGCTTTCACCCGTTGAAAAAAGATCGGTCGTCGAGATGGCCGTCAAGACCGTCGCCGGTCGCATCCCCGTGCTCAGCGGCGTCGCCGAGATGAGCACCGCCCTGGCCTGCGACTATGTGCGCGACTGCGAAAAGCTCGGCGCCGACGGCTTCATGATCATGCCCGCGATGGTTTACAAGGCCGACGAAACCGAGGCGATCAATCACTTCCGAAAAGTCGGCGCCGCCACCGGTCTGCCCTGGATGCTCTACAACAACCCCATCGGCTATTACGTGGACATCACTCCGGCGCAGTTCGCCACCCTCACCGACATCGGGAACCTCATCGCCATCAAGGAAAGCTCCGGCAACACCCGCCGCATCACCGAGCTTCGCCTGGAGGTGGGCGATCGCTTCGCCATTTTCTCCGGCGTCGATGATCTGATTCTCCAGTCCGCCGCCCTGGGCATCGATGGCTGGGTCGCCGGCTCAGGCATCGCGTTCCCCAAGGAAAACCAGCATTTCTGGAACCTCATGCAGGAAGGCAAATGGGATCAGGCCCGCGAACTGTGGAAGTGGTTCTATCCGCTGATGAAGCTCGATACCTACCTCAAGTTCGTGCAATACATCAAGCTGGCGGTGCAGGAAACCGGTCTGGGCGGCGAATGGGTGCGCGAGCCGCGCCTGCCCATCAGCGGTGCGGAGCGCGAGCGCGTTCTGAAGATCATCCACCACGGCATCGCCACCCGGCCCGGCATCTGAAAAATATTTAGCCGTTCGCCTTGGCGAACGCAGGGGCATCCACTTTCATGCACCCCATCCTCGTCATCGATTCCCACACCGCCGGTGAACCGACGCGCATCGTGGTCGCAGGCGGCCCGCCGCTTGGCGGCGGCGCCGTCGCGCAGCAGATGGAAGTCTTCCGCAGGGATTTTGACCATTACCGCAGCGCCATCGTCAACGAACCGCGCGGCAGCGATGTGCTCGTCGGCGGGCTGCTCTGCGAGCCGGGCGATCCCGCCTGCATCGCCGGCGTCATCTTCTTCAACAACGTCGGCATGCTGGGCATGTGCGGCCACGGCGCCATCGGCCTCATCGCCACCCTCGCCCATCTGCATCGCATCGCCCCCGGCACCCACCGCATCGAAACCGTCGTCGGCATCGTCGAGGCGACCCTCCACGATGATGGCCGGGTCTCCGTCGCCAACGTCCCCAGCCATCGCACGGAAAAAACAGTGAAGGTGATGGTCGAAGGGCACGGCCAGGTGACGGGTGATGTGGCGTGGGGCGGCAACTGGTTTTTCCTCACCGAGGATCATGGCCGGGCGCTGAACCTTGCGGATGTCGAATCGCTCACCGACCTGAGCTGGCGCATCCGCACCGCCCTCAATCGCAACGGTTATCCGCTGATCGATCACATCGAACTGTTCGGCCCGCCTCAGACACCCCAAGGCCACTCGCGCAGCTTCGTTCTCTGCCCCGGCAAAGCCTACGACCGCTCGCCCTGCGGCACCGGCACCAGCGCCAAACTCGCCTGTCTCGCCGCCGATGGCAAACTCAAGCCCGGCGAAAACTGGGTGCAGGAATCGATCGTCGGCACAACCTTCACCGGCAGCTTCACATGGCACGATCAAAGCAAAGGCAGCATCATCCCCACCATCACCGGTTCCGCATTCATCAACGCGGAAGCAACGCTTCTGCTCGATGAAAACGACCCGTTCCGCTGGGGAATTCGCACGAAACAGGGCGGATCATGACCAGGCACGCGATCATCATCGGCGGCGGCGTCATCGGCCTGTCCTCCGCCTACCACTGTTTGCAGCGCGGCCTGCGCGTCACCATCATCGATCGCCATCCGCCAACGCGCACCGGCTGCTCCTTCGGCAACGCGGGCATGATCGTGCCCAGCCACTTCGTACCCCTGGCGGCGCCGGGCATGGTCATGCTCGGCCTCAAGTGGATGTGGAATCCGCGCTCGCCGTTCTACATCAAGCCGCGCCTCTCGTGGGACCTGCTCACATGGGCATTCCGCTTCTGGCGATCCTGCACGAAGGAACACGTGGCCCGCAGCGCGCCGCTGCTGCGCGATCTGCATCTGGCCAGCCGCGCCTGTTACGAGGAACTGGCCGCGCAGTGGAACGATGCGTTTGAACTCAAACGCCACGGCCTGCTCATGCTCTGCAAAACCCGGCACGCACTCGATGAGGAATCACGCACCGCCGAGAAGGCCATCGCCCTGGGCATCCCCGCCGAGGTTCACGATGCAGCCTCCACCGCGAAGCTCGATCCTGATGTGAAGATGGATGTGCAAGGCTCCGTCTTCTTCCCGCGCGATTGTCATCTCTCCCCCGACAAACTCATGGCCCAGCTTCAGTCGAGACTGAAGCAAGGCGGAGCGACATTCATCTGGAACGCACCGGTCACAGGCTTCGATCACGACGGCGGCCGCGTCAGGTGTGTGAAAACAACGCAAGGCCATTTCGAGGCGGATGAGTTCATCCTCGCCGGCGGAGCATGGACCACGGACATCGGCTCAATGCTTTCGCTCTCGCTGCCGATGCAGGCGGGCAAGGGGTACAGCGTCACGCTTGAAAACCCCCGCGAACTGCCGCGGATTTGTTCGATCCTCACCGAGGCCCGCGTCGCGGTGACGCCGATGGGCGGCTCGCTTCGTTTTGGTGGCACAATGGAGATTGCCGGCCTCAACGAAAAAATTTCACCGCAGCGCGTGCAGGGCATCATCGAGGCGGCGCCGCGCTACTTCCCCAACTTTCAGGTGAGCGATTTTGCAGGCATCGAGCCTTGGCGCGGCTTGCGTCCCTGTTCGCCCGATGGTCTGCCTTACATGGGGCGCCCCCGGCGATATGGCAATGTCATCGTTGCCACAGGCCACGCGATGATGGGTTTGAGCCTGGCGCCGATCAGCGGAAAGCTGGTGTCGCAGATCGCGACGGGCGACAAGCCGGAGATTGATCTGTCGCTGCTGTCGCCGGATCGATTCTGAAAAGTTTATTGATGGTCACTTTAGTAAAATCCTCAAGCCCGATGGCGAGTCCGCGAGCCGTCGGGGTATTCCGGTTCGATACCCCAAGGGTTCGGTGGACCCCCGGGGGCTCACCCTTGGGCTTGGGGCTTTTACTAAAGTGACCATCAATAAACGGCGAACATCAGTTTCACTTCATTTCATACAGCGCAGGCTTCGTGCCTTTGAGGTAGTTGCCAAAGCCGTAGGCCGTGGGCTTGAACTCACCCACCACATCCACCTTCGTGCCGCCTTCGGGCACTTCGAAACCCATCAGGTGATGGACCGCGTTGATCACCATCCGGCGGGTGCCCTCGGCCACGAGATCGGTGGCCGCGCCTTGCGTCGTCGTGAAGGCTGTGCCTTTCTTGCCGCCGGGCAGTTCGTAGCTTTTGATCCAGGCGATGGGCATCATCGGGTTGTTGCGTTTGTCGCCTTCGACGGCTTCATCATCGGGGCGCAGGCCGAAGAACGGATCATCCTTGATCTGCGGGCCTTTTCGCTTGGTGACCTGACCGAGCACCAGCGGCCTGGAATCGCCCGGCAGCGGCAGACGGACGGTGTAGGTGTCAGCCGGTCCCCAGACATCGCCATCCTTGAGGCCGCGATTGATGGGGTGCGACTTTTCGCTTTCGACGATGATGCCGCGCGAGGCTTCGGTCTTGTGTCCGCCGTGGTGAGCCACCCAGGTTTCACCGAGCACCAGCTTGCCGAAGCCCTGGTTCCATGTGTTCTCCGGGTCCTTGAAGTTCCAATTGTATTTCGCATAGATGCCCTTGATGTTGTTGAAGGAATGCGTCGCGGTGCGAAGGCCGATGACCGGTTTGCCGCTCATCAGGTGATCATCGATCGGCTTCATCTGTTCATCGGGCAGGTTGCGGAAGCGAAGGGCGATGATCATGAGGTCGGCGGTCTTGAGCGCTTCGGTGCCGGGGATGTTGTTCTGAAGATCAGGCTTGATCTCGCCGGTCCTGGGATCGATGGGGAAGAGCACCGTGCATTTGAAGCCGTGGTGCGTGGTGAGGATTTTGCCAAGCTGGGGCAGGGCCTCTTCGGAGCGGTACTCGTCATCGCCGGAGATGAGCACGACATGCTTGCCGACGCCGGGGCCTTTGTGATCGGCGGCCGGTTCATAGACCACCCACTGCGCCTCCGCAAAGGACGCGGAGGAAAACATCATCGTCACGGCCAGCATCATGGGGACCATCGAATAAAGCGAGCTTAAGCGCATGCGAATCCCTTTCTAAAAACGAATCCACCGGCATCGCTCCGACGGAAGCGATGCGGTCCACCATCGTACCGAAATACGCACCAGCGCCCAGGGTTGGTTCGATCTGCAAAAAACGGCACGTTTGGCCGTTCGCCTTGGCGAGCGGAGCATTGGACGGCTCAATGGCGCATGAGGTCCGCCGCCACTCGGCTATCTCAGCAGCATCGCCTCCGCCGCCAGGCCGGGGCCGAATCCCAGTGCGACGCAGGGGCGGCGGGCATCGCGCTGATGCAGGCGGTCGAGGATGAACAGGATCGTCGGCGAGGACATGTTGCCGCAGGTCGAAAGTATCTCGTGCGAATCGGCCAGGGCATCGCTTGAAAGCTCCAGCGGCTGCGCCACGGCCTGAAGAATGCGCGGCCCGCCCGGATGCACCGCCCAGGATTGAACATCGCCGATGGAAAGCTCCTGTTCCGCCAGCCAGCGCACCAGCCACGGTCGCAGGTGGGCGGTGATCAGCGAAGGCACCTGCGGGGAAAGCGTCATCTCAAAGCCATGATCGCCGATGGTCCAGGTCATCGCCTCTTCGCAGTCGGGCATCAGGCATGATCCATGCGCCGCCATGATCCAGTCGTTCGCAAAGGAGCCTCCAGGCGCAACGATCGCCGCCCCTGCGCCGTCGGCAAAGAGCGAGTTGGCCACGATCCGCTGCGGATGAAAACCGTAGGCAAAGTGAAGCGAGCAAAGCTCAACGGCGCAGATCATCACCGCCGCATCGGACTCCCGGGCAAGGGCGCCGGCCACACGCAGCGCGTTGAAGGCGCCGTGGCAACCCATGAAGCCCACATTCGTGCGGCTGACGGTCGGCGCGAGCGACAGACCCTTGATGAGCGCGACATCCACACCCGGCGCGGCGAATCCCGTGCATGACACGGTGACCAGATGGGCGATCGATCCCGGTGCGATGCCTGACCGCTCCAGCGCCAGCCCGGCGGCGCGAAGGGCCAGCGGGGCGGCTTCGCGGGCGTATCGCGCCATGCGCCGCGACGTGGTCGGGCCGCCATCATCGGCATGAAGCGCCGGCGGGAAAAACGCCAGGCTCCGCTCCGGGCCGTCGCCATCTTCAAGCAGCACGCTGGAGCGAAACTTCACACCGCTTCGCCGATAGAGCGCCGGCAGCAGCCGCGACCGATCGCTGTCGATCATGTTGCGGCTGCCGGCCAGATCGGCGCAGACCGCTTGCGTCGCACCATGAGGCGGCAGCGCGGCGCCCAGCGAAAGCAGCTTCACGTCCATGTGGTTTCCCCCATGAAAAAGGGCGCGTGCATCCGCTCGATGGCGCGCCCGGCCATTTGCGGCCAGAGCCGGGCCGCGGCCAGCATCCAGCCGGTCAGCAGCGGCCTGCGAAGAATGGATGAAACCAACCGGCAGGACCACTGCCTGTTGCCGATCATCGCGCGGTGCATCCGCACCCACTGCGATGTCATGGAATCCCGCCAGGCGCGTGCGGCCTGCGCCGCCAGCGGGGCCAGCAGCCGCGCTCCGCCCAGGGCCCACGCCATGCCTTCGCCGGTGATCGGTTCGACATAGCCCGCCGCATCGCCCAGCACGAACAGCCGCTGCGCCGCGGGTGCGGACCGCCGTCGCGTCAGCAGCGGGGCGCCCATCCATGTCGCGCCATCGAGCGATGGCGGCGCGGTCAGCCCCGCTTCGGAGAGCGTGGCGCGGACGGCCTGCGCCGTCCCGCCTTGCGATTTGATGAAGCCGGGCGCCAGCGCCGAGGCGATGTTGAGGCTCCCATCCTCCAGCCGCACCACGCCCACGTAGCCCGCTTTGCCGCAGGCCATCGTCACGGTGTGATTGCCGCAAAGCTCGCCGCATGATTCGCCGCCGTCATCGATGATGGCGGCGACGCCCATGTGCGACTGGGCGCACACCTTCGCATGGAGCGCGGGGTTCGATGCCAGCGAGCGGCCGCCCAGACCATCGGCGACGATGACGATGCGGGCGCGGGCGCTGACCGATCGGTCAGCGCATCGCAGCGTGACGCGGCGAGCGTCGCGGTCCATCGCTTCAACCTGCGCGGAGACGCCCGGCAGAAACGCCGTTCCGCCTTCCATCGCCCGTCGGATGATCCCGGCATCCAACACCCTGCGGGACAGCGAAACGCCCAGCGACGCCTTGATCCGGGCATCGCGCCTCCGTGCCATCAGGCGCACATGGGTCAGAGGCGGCGCTCCATGAATCGAAAGCAGATCATCGAGCGCCAAGGCCCGCAGCGAATCGATCGCCGCCGTGTTGATGCAGCAGCCGCACACCTTGGCGCGCGGAAAAGTCGCCTTGTCCACGAGCAGAACCGCAAGGCCCCGGCGGCCCAGCGAATGAGCCGTCGCGCCGCCGGCCGGCCCCGCGCCGAGGATGATGGCATCCCAGGTGCTCGCCGCCGCATCATCGAGCGTGAGTGTCGGCCAGAGCGTGGCGGTCTCATCCTGCTTCATCGCGGTGACTCCCGCTTCCAGATCAGTCGCCAGCGCCAGGGAAAAATGCGATGCACGATCGCGCCATCCAACCCGGCTTCCTTCGCCAGGGCGACGGCCTCCCGCATCGTGAAGGCGCCGGCCACCGAGAGCGGGCCATCGGTATGCACCACCTTCGAGCGTGTCAGCAGACGGGTGACGCCCACCGCCAGGGCGTAACCAATCCGGCAGCGATCCAGATCGCTGATGATGATCATCCTTCGTGCTGCGCGAGCCATCGAACCGAGCAGGGCGATCGCATCCGCCTCATCGAGATGATGCAGAAACAGGCTGCACGTCAGCACATCGTAACCTTCGGGCAGCGGATCGCGCAGGGCGTCAAGCCGCATGAAACGGACGGCGGCGTTCCGTGCGTCCGCCCGCTCCCTGGCGAATTGAATCGCCCGTTCGCTGCTGTCGCAGGCGGCCAGTTCGACGGGTGTTTTCGCCTGCCGGGCCCGTTGCCAGAGGCCGAGGGGAATGTCGCCCGCACCGGTGGCGATATCCAGCACCTTCAGCGTCTGGCCGGGGGTTTGGGCGGCGAGTTCCGCGAGGGGGTCCCAGATGCGTCTGTCGCTGCGGCTGATCCGGTTGATGCGTTCGAGGCCTAGCAGCGCCGCATGATGGCTCGGCGCCGCCAGGGCCGGGTCGTCCATCAACTCCGGTTGCCGCCGCCGTCGGTTCAGATCGGTGATCCATCGAAACATGCGGGCATTGTAGTGGTCGGTGGCTTGGCATGAATCCATGCAGGGTGCGTCAACAGGGCGATCGCATGTACCGGCTTACGCCGGGGTAAAAGCATGTGACCTGAGTTGGGGATAAGCCCCGCCCGGAAGGGCGAGGGCCAAGGGGCATGCAATCAACGGCCCCATCTCGAACACAGTGCAAGCCGCGGACGCGCAGCGAGGACGCTGCGGCTATGAAATGCAATCAACAGCCCCATCTCGAACACAGTGCAAGGGTGCGGTTCGCGTCGAGACCGGGGGTTCGATCGGGAGCAAGCCGTGGATTGGATGACCCTTGGCCCGCGCCCTTCCGGGCGGGGCTTGCCGCAAAAGATGAGCACGCCCGGCCCTGCCTGAGGCACCCTGCCTTGCGGGGTGTTACCCGGATGGACTATAACGCAATAGCCTTGTGATGCGATCGAGTCAAGGGGATGGAGACGAGGGGACATTGGGCAAGCTTTTTGCATTTTTACGACAGTGCGTCAACGGTCATCGGTGTTCTTCAGGTTGCAACCATCCCGCGCGAGGTGAGACATGCTTTCCATCAGCGGCCAACCCTTTCGGCAATGCGGCGGCATCACGCGGCGGGACAGCCTTCGCGTCGGGGCGTTCGGGTTTGCGGGGCTGTCGCTGGCCGACCTGTTGCGCGCCGAGGCGGCGGCCGGCAAAGGCTCGTCGCACAAGGCGGTGATCAACATCCATCTGGATGGCGGTCCGCCGCAGATGGACATGATCGACATGAAGCCCGACGGCCCCGCCGAGGTGCGCGGCGAGTTCAAGCCGATCAAGACCAGCCTCCCCGGTTTCCACATCTGCGAGCTGATGCCCAAGGTCGCCGCCATCGCCCATCGCTTCGCGTTCATCCGTTCGCTGGTCGGCTCCATCGGACAGCATCACGGGTTTCAAACGCAGTCCGGCTTCGATGAAAACGACATGCGGCCGATGGGCGGCAGGCCGGCGATGGGCAGCGTCGTCGCCAAACTGCTGGGCCAACCCACCGACCCCGTGCCTGCGTTTGTGGACATGATGCAAGGCCGGCCGCTGGTGCGCGACAGCGCGCGCCCCGGTTTCCTGGGGCCTTCCCATCGCCCGTTCCGTCCCAACATGGACGCCATGTTCGAGCGTCCGCTGGAAGATGGCATGGTCAAGGAGCTGGCCGCGCGCGGCGCCCATCACGCCACCGAGCTGACGCTCACCCCCGGCCTCACCCTGGATCGCCTGCGCGATCGCCGGCGGCTTCTGCTTTCGCTGGACCGCATCAAGAGGCAGGTCGATGAGTCAGGCATGATGGAAGCGATGGACCGTTTCAACCAGCAGGCGGTGGGCATCCTCACCTCCGGCCGCTTCGCCGATGCCCTCGACCTCTCGAAGGAAGACCCGCGGCTGGTCGCAAGGTACACGCCGCCCGCCGATCGCGTGCGGCGATTTGCAACCAGCGAAGGCCCCGATGCCGCCCGCAAGCTGCTGCTGGCGCGAAGGCTCGTCGAGGCGGGGGTGCGCTGCGTCAGCGTCTCGCTGAGCGATTTTGACACCCACTCGGCCAACTATCCGAGAATGAAACAGCTTCTGCCCATTCTCGACACCGGCCTCTTCGCCCTGATCACCGACCTTCAGGAGCGGGGCATGCTCGATGATGTCTCGGTCATCATCTGGGGCGAGTTCGGACGCACCCCCAAGATCAACAAGGCCGGCGGCCGCGATCACTGGCCCAACGTCTCACCCGCGATGATGGCCGGCGGCGGCATCAAGGCCGGACAGGTCATCGGCGCCACCGATCGCTGGGCGGGCGAACCCACCGACCGGCCGGTCCATTTCCAGGATGTCATCGCCACGCTCTATCACAACCTGGGCATCGACGCCTCGCAGACGACCATCACCGACCCCAAAGGCCGCCCGCATTTCCTCGTCTCCACCGGCCGTGCCATCCGCGAACTGGTGTGAGGATCAGGGCAAACGCATATGACTTCGGGAGGGCGAGGCTTCGGGAGGGCGAGGCTCCCGCCGAGCCGTCTGTTGACGAAGCCTGTCCGCAGGCTGAGGAAACAGAACTCGCGCGGAGGACTACCGGATATCGGCAATGCAAGGCGCAAGTTTCTTCACTGGGCCTTTGAGGCCTCGTGAAGAACGGCTCGGCGGGAGCCTCGCCCTCCCATATGCGCCGGTCCTGGTGTGAGGATCAAAACCAACCGACTTGATTCTCCCATCGGCTTCCCTACACTGTTGAGCCTCCGTCCGCGGGCGTGGCGAAATTGGCAGACGCGCTAGGTTCAGGTCCTAGTGGGAGTCAAATCCCTTGGAGGTTCAAGTCCTCTCGCCCGCATTGAGTGGAATGATCCGGTGAAAACGGCAATCCGCAAGGGTTGCCGTTGTTCATTGGTAGCCGCAGCGTCCTCGCTGCGCGTCTGCGGGACAGGGGACAAGGGACAAAAGGCGATTGGTTATTATTTATTGGTGATTGCTTATTGCTTATTGGAGAAGCGGATGGGGAGTCGCGCCTTCAATAAGAAATAAGCAATCACCAATAAATAATAACCAATTGCCTTTGTTTGGGTGTCATGCTGGTTGCGGTATATCGTCCGGATCAGAGCGAAGCCGCAAGCGGCGGTGGGATTCTTCCTGTCCCCTGTTACCTGTCTTCTGTCCGTTTCATCCTTCCTTCGCCGGCACCGTCTTGCCTTGCGGATCGACTTCGGGATGGGCGGTTGCGTCGGCGAGCTTCGCCAGCATTGCGGCATCGGTGATGTGCTCGAGCTGTTCCGCCGGTGCGTGCAGGTGATCCACCGGCAGCGACAGGTTTTGATCGAGATAGCTTTCCCACAGCCGATGGCCCCGGATCATCTCCCGCGCCTCGGCGCGGCCGCGCTCGGCCAGCACGAAGCAGCCTTGACGCTCCTCAATTTTTCCTTCGCGCATCAGCCTGCGAATCGCCCCGCGCAGCGCCTGCCTGCCCGATTGCAGCACATCGTGAAACTGTTCCAGCCTCATGATCCCGGGCCTGGGGGCGGCCTGTTCCTCGACGCGGTAGAGCAGGCCCAGCACATCCTCGCGCAGGATGCGATGGTTGAGCTGCCGCTGCTGCGCGAGACGGACCAGCACGCCGCGCTCGGGGCCGAGCATCATCACGCCGGTGAAGATCAACCCCGCCACCGCGGCCATCATGCCTGCGGTGGTGGTGTCCTTGAAACCCACCAGCGGCGGCAGCGTGATCGCGCCCAGGTGTCCCAGGGCGGCGCTGATGGTGCCGATGATGATGCTGACGATGAGCATGGAGCTGAGCCGCCGGGTCATGAGAAACGCCGTGGCGGCAGGCACGATCAGCATGGCGATGACCAGGATCGAACCGATCACCTCGAACGAAGCCACGGTGGTGATGGCCACGAGCACCATGAGCAGGTAATGCATGAACGCGGCATTGATGCCTTGCGTCGTGGCCAGGGCGGGATCGAACGAGGTGATCTTGAACTCCTTGTAGAGCGCGGTGACCACCAGCAGGTTCACCAGCAGCACGCCGCCGAGCACCACCACGGCACGAGGGACCATCGCCCCAAGAAAACGCACCTGATCCAGCGGCGCCAGATCGATCATGCCGTAGAGCACGCAGCTTGCATCGAGGTCGGTGTCGTGAGCCACGCGGTCGATCATGATCAGGCCGATGGCGAAGAGCGTGGTGAAGACGACGCCCATCGAGGCCCCGCGATCGACCTTGCCCAGGGTGTGAATCCACTGGGTGAAGACGGCGGTGAGCACGCCCACGACCGCGGCCCCGATGAACATGGCGAGGCTGGCGCGCGAACCGGTGATCATGAACGCGGCGGCGAGGCCGGGCAACACCGCGTGGCTGATCGCATCCCCCATCATGCTCATCCGCCGCAGCACGAGAAAGCACCCCAGCAGCGCGCAACTGCCGGCGCAGAGGGCGCCGATGAGAATGATCCAGGTGTCGTCGAGGGTCCAGGTCATGAGATTGGGATTTCGGATTTCGGATTGGGGATTGGGATTTCGGATTTCGGATTTGGGATTTCGGATTGGGGATTGGGGATTTCGAATTTCAAATTTGAGATTTCGGATTTTCATAAACCCCATCGTGGCTTGTCTCCTGTCTCCTGTCTCCTGCCTCCTGTCCCCTCCTTCCACTAAATCACATGCGGGCTTGCCGGCACCGTCGGCTTTTCCGCGAGCAGTTTTTCCAGCTCGGCCACCATCACCGGGCCCAGCACGTGTTCGATCATGTCCGCATCACGATCAACGTGGCTGGGGGCGATGTCGGCGTGGGTGATCAGGTACATCTCCCAGAGGCGATGGTTTCGCACCATGCGGGTCGCTTCGACGCGGCCGGCTTCGGTCAGGCTCCAGTGGCCGCGGGCGTCGGGGCTGATCAGTTCATCGTGCCGGGCGGATCGCAGCACCTGGCCCAGGCGAAGATTGCTCCACGATCGCATCCGCAGCAGGTCCTGCCGTTTCACATGAGCCGAGGAGCCGCGCGGCAGGTGTTCGGTCAGTTCGTAGAGGGCCCGCAGCAGGTGCTGCCGATCCATGTTGTGTTTGAGTCGAAGCTGCTCGATGGCCCGCAGCATCACACCGCGTTTGGTCCCCAGAAACATGCTGACGCCAAAGAGAGCGGACGCGGTGACGACGATGATCGCCCCGGCGGGGAGGCCCTCGATGAGCGCGCTCAGTGACGCGCCGATCCAGCCGCTGATCATGCCGATGATCGCCGCGAGGAGGGTCATCGAAGGCAGATGATCGGTCCAGAACCGCGCCGCCGCCGGCGGAATGATCAGCAGGGCGATGACCAGGATGATGCCCACCGCCTGAAGGCCCACGACGGTGACGAGCGTGACCAGTCCGAGCATGATGGCGTCGAGCAGGCCGGTGGGCCAGCCTTGCGTGGCGGCATAGCTGTCATCGAAGCACAGGAGCGTGAACTCTTTGAAGAGAAAAATGGAGAGCGTCACGGTCAGCAGCGTGACGCCGGCGATGAGTTGGAGATCGGATCGGAGCATGGCGGCGGGCTTGCCGTAGATGAAGGATTCGATGCCTGCCGAGTCGCCGCCGGGCATCTGGGTGGCGAGTTTGAGCAGGGCGACGCCCAGGCCGAAGAAGACGGAGAGGACGATGCCCAGGGCGGCATCATCGTGCAGGCGGGTGTGTTTGCGGATGAAGGTGACGCAGGCGACGCCCAGCAGGCCGGTGATCGCCGCGCCCAGAAGCAGAAGCGGCAACTGCTTGCCGCTGCCGCCCAGGGCGACCATGATCATGAACGCGAGGCAGACGCCCGGCAGCGTGGCGTGACTGAGGGCATCGCCGATGAGGGCGCGCTTGCGCAGCAGCAGAAACGAACCGATCGTGCCGGCGCCGACGCCGAGGATCGCGGTGGCGAGAACGACGATGGTGGTGTTGTAGTCGTGCCGGAAGGTGAGGACCTCAAGAACATCGCGCAGACTCACGGCGGCGGTGGCGAGCGGCGGGATGGAGAAAGAGAAAAGCATCGGAGTTGCAAATTTGAGATTTCAGATTTCAGATTTGAGATTCGAGATTCGAGATTTGCGATTTGTTTGTGGGTTGCGGTTTGTGATTGGAAATTTGAGATTTGTGATTTGTTTGTGATTTGTCGTTTGTGATTTGAGATTTGAAATTCGAAATCGCAGATTCATCATCTCGTTCTCGCCATCGCTTGGGCGGCTTCTTCGAGCAGCGTCAGTTTGCCGCCGTAGGTTTTATGCAGGTTTTCAGGCGTAAAAACCTGTTCCGTCGGTCCCACGGCGACGATGCGCATGTTCAGGAGGATCACCCAGTCGAAATACTGGGGCACGGTTTGCAGATCGTGATGCACGACCAGCGTGGTGCGGCCGGCGCTCTTGAGCTCGTGCAGAATGCGGACGATCGCGGCCTCGGTGGCGGCATCGACGGCGGCGAAGGGTTCATCCATGAAATAGAGGCCGGCCTCCTGCGCCAGGGCGCGGGCCAGGAAGACGCGCTGCTGCTGGCCGCCCGAAAGCTGGCTGATCTGGCGATGGGCGAAGTCCGCCATGCCGACCTCCTCCAGGGCGGCCATGGCCCGTTCCTTGTGCTGCCTGCCGATGCGACGGAACCAGCCCACCTTGTGGTACCGGCCCATGGTGACCAGATCCAGGGCGCTGACCGGAAAGTCCCAATCGACCGTCTCCCGCTGCGGCACGTACCCGACCAGCCCGCGCTGCTCGCGGTAAGGCTTGCCATAGATCGTCACCTTCCCCGAAGCCTTGGGGATCAGATCGAGGCAGGCCTTGATGAGCGTGCTCTTGCCCGCGCCGTTGGGCCCGACGATGCCGATGAGCTTGCCTTCGGGCAGATCGAAGTCGATGTCCCACAGCACCGGCTTGCGATGGTAGGCCACGGTCATGTCATGCACCGACAGCGGCAGATCGACCGGATGCTCGGCGCCATCGGCACGGTGGGTGAGCGGATTGGGGGAGGGTGAAGCCATGAGGAAGATTTTGGATTTCGGATTTCGGATTTCGGATTTCGGATTTCAAATTTGAGATTTGAGATTTGAGATTCTCAATTCCCGATTTACTCCTTCCTCCAATTTCTGAACCCGCCTTCAGGCGCCTTGCCGCCCAGCGCCTTTGCGATCGTGGTGACATTGTGATCGATCATGCCGATGTAGGTGCCTTCATGGGTTCCTGCCGGTCCCATCGAGTCGGAGTAGAGCTTGCCGCCGATGGTAACGGTGTGGCCCTGGGCCGCGGCGCCTTCGATCAGGGCCTTGATGTTCTTCTCCGACACGCTGGCCTCGATGAAAACCGCGCCGATTTTGTTCCGCACGATGAAGTTCACCAGCTCGCTGATGTGCCTGAGGCCCGCTTCTGATTCGGTGGAGAGGCCCTGCACGCCCATCACCTTCAGATCATAAGCGCGGCCCATGTAGCCGAACGCATCGTGGGCGGTGATGAGGACGCGCCGATCTTCCGGGATCGAAGCGATGACCTCTTTGGCGTAGGCGTCGAGCCTTTCGAGTCGGGACAGGTATGACGTTTTGTTGGATTCGTAATACGCGGCATTCGCCTTGTCGTATGAACCCAGCGATGCCGCGACCACGCGCACCGCGTTCATCCAGCCTTGCACATCCATCCAGACATGCGGGTCCAGATGCTTCTCCTCATCGGTGATGACATACTTCTCATCATCGAGCAGTTGCGTCACCGCAAACACCGGCTTGCCCCGGCCGGCGAGCGACACGAAGACATCGCTCATCTTTCCTTCGAGCATCAGGCCGTTGTAGAAAATGACATCGGCCTCCTGAAGGGCGATGCGGTCGCTGCGCGAAGGCTTGTAGGTGTGCGGGTCGGTGTCGCCTTCGATGATGCCTTCGACGACGGCTTTGTCGCCGGCCACCTGCCGCACGATGTCGGTGATCATGCCCACGGTGGTGGCGACGCGGTAGGGGTAGGCGGCGGGCGATGCGCCTGCTGCGGGATTGGGACCGGGTTGATCCGATCCTCCGCATCCGGTCAGCAGAAGCAGGGACGCGAGAATCAGGGGGACGGAATGAGATTTCCGATGGTGGGATGGCAGGGTCACGGTGTCGCCTTTCCTGTGTGGTGTCGTTTACGAAGATTCACAATCCGAGCCGCAAGGCGTAACAACAAGAGGTCAGAAGTCAGAGGTCAGAAGCGAACGGTCATGCCGGTGAAGATTCCAAAGTCCTCGGCATCATCGTTAAGCCCGATGCGGATGCCCAGATCGAGCAGCAGGTTTTCGGAAACCTCGAAAGTCAGGCCGGTGCTCAGGAAGGCGATGTAGGAAGTGCCGCCGTCGCTGCTGAGGATGCCGACGTATTCGATGTAGGCGCCCAGCGGCCCGACGACATCGAATCCGATGACGGCGGAATGAACGAGCTCGATGTCGTAGCCGTCGTCTTCATCGTCGTAGATGAAATCGATTTCCGCCATGAGGCCCAGTCCGATGTTGTCGGCGAGGTCGATGGCAAAAGGAATGATGAGGCCGCCTTCGAGGTGATCGCTGCTCAGGTCGCTGCCGGTGGGGATGGTGATGAAAGGCATCAGCGCCAGGGCGGTGCCCACGAGCCCTTGAGGGGTGCGCGGATCGCCTTCGTCGTTGCCCCAGAGATTCACCTTGAGGCGTAGCATCGCGTCCGCCAGTCCTTCAGAGGTGTCGCTGATGGCACCGGCGGTTTTGGTGCGCTCGATGGTGTGGGCGGCGACCACGAACTGGAGGTCGATGTGGTTGGTCAGGCCGAGTTTGATGTTGGTGTCGAAAAAGGTCCGCGCATCCTGGCGGTTGCCATCGTCCTTGTTTCGAGAGTAATCGAAAAAGCTCAGTTCGATCTGCACATGGCCGGCATCGACGGTGATCGGGCTTTCGGTGGCGTCGGGACGATCGGGCGACAGGTCGCGCATCTGATCGCGCGGGGTGGGGTTGAAAAGCGAGAAGTCGGCTTTCCGCTGGGCAGGCGTTTCCGCATGAAGGGGGGAAGCGTTCCACACGAAGAAGCCGATCAGAAGAACTCCAAGTTCATGCACGCCTGTGCAGGGGAAACATCGGGAACTCGAAGAGGGATGAAGCATGATGAATGTGTCTCCAAAGTGTTAATTTTGATTAGTCAAAATACAAGGTTTGATCATAATACAATGGTGTTTGTCCTTGTCAAGGGGTAGAATCAGGCTTTTCAACGGAATGCACACGCCCATGCCCACCAGCACCACCGAAAACTACCTCAAGCACCTGCTGCTGCTGCAACAGCGGCAGGAGGATGCCACCCCCATCCCCACCGGCAGGCTGGCCACCTCGCTGGAAGTCACCCCCGGCACCGCAACCGTCATGGTCAAGGGCATGGCCGAGTCCGGCCTGATGGATTACGAATCCCGCACCGGCGTCCGCCTCACCCCGCAAGGCGAACGGCTGGCGCTCGATGTCCTGCGTCGCCACCGCCTCGTCGAGCAGTTTCTCGTGCAGGTGCTGGGCCTGGACTGGAGCGAAGTGCATGAAGAGGCGGAAATCCTCGAACATGCCGTCTCCGAAAAAGTGCTCGAACGCATCGACAATCTCCTGGGCCATCCCGCGTTCGACCCCCACGGCGACCCGATCCCCTCGGCCACCGGCACGATCGAATCGCGGGCGCTGCTCCGCCTCGATCACGTGGAGCGCGGCCAGCGGGTCGTCGTATCGCAGGTGGAGAATCAGGACCCCGCCTTCCTTCGCTTTGCGGAATCGAAGGGCCTGACCCCCGGCACAGAACTGACCCTGCTCGATGCCGATCCCCTGGCCGACGCCATCACCGTGCAGCGAAATGAACACCCTCCGCTGGTCATCGGCACCACCGCGGCACGCAAGGTGTTTGTGACCCTGGCGGCGGAGCGTTGAAGGGGACAGGAGACAGGGGACAGAGATTCGTAGCCGCAGCGTCCTCGCTGCGCGTCTGCGGAACAGGGGACAGGAATCAGAGCGAAGCCGCAAGCGGCTCCTGTTTCCTGTCTCCTGTCCCCCCGTCCTCCGACCTCTTCAACGCGCACTCCTGCCCCCTCATTTCCCCGTTTGCCTGATAACTGCGCGGCTGCCCCTCATTCCCTGCCTCATTTTCAACTGGCATCATGTTTGCAAAGCACGGTGCATGGCTTTGGCGCATCGTGTATTTCGAGATCCGCATGTTCAGCCGATGCCGGCGCTCACGCTGTTGCATGCGATTCACTTTGCCTCGTCGGAAACGAACTGCGACGAAGGCACGGTGGTGTGTCCGGGTTGTTCCGTCGGCTGCCGGGTGAGTGCGGTGGTCGAGCACAACCGGGTGGTTCGCATCATGGCGGACCCGCAGGCGATGCCGAGTTTGGGGCGGCTCTGTTCGCGGTCCGATGCGCTGGCTGTCGATCAGGGGCGGGCCTGGAATCGGGTGAAGTTTCCGATGCTGCGCAGGCATCGGGGCGAAGCGCTCTCGCGCGTCTCCTGGGATCAGGCGCTCACCTTCGTCGCCGATGAAGTCCAGCGCGTGCAGATCGGCAGAGGCCGGGACGCCATCGGCTGGATCGGAAACGGCAGGCTCGACACCGAGTCGGCCTACCTGTTCAACAAACTGTTCAAGGGCTTCCTGGGGACCAACCACACCGATGGCGGGGCACCGGCCGGGATCAAGACCGCAGGCGACACGCTCACCAAGGCACTGGGGGCGCCGGGGGCGACGGCCTGCTTCAATGATGTGCAATCGGCGGATGTCATCCTCATCCTGGGCTGCGATGTGGCGCAGACCCACCCGGTGCTCGCGGAAATGATCGGTCAGCGGAGGGCTGCCGCGCCCAACAGCCGCATCGTGGCGCTCGATCCTCATCGAACCGCCACCGCTCAGCTTGCGGATGTCCACGTCCCGCTCAAGCCCGGCAGCGAAGCCGCCTTCCTGCAACTGGTCGCCAAGCGGCTGCTGGCCATCGGCCGCGTCGATGACCGCTTCATCCGCAAATCGGTCGAAGGCTTCACCGATTATCGCGTGGGGCTGGAATGCAGGAGCGAAGGCGAACTGCTGGCCGCCACGGGGGTGCATCCCGGTCGCGTGGATGAAGTGGTCGATTTCCTTCAGGAGCAGGGGCGGCTGCTGACGCTGTTCAATCTCGATGATGCCGGCGGCCAGTCGGATGCGCAGCCGAACCGATCGCACCGCGATGCGCTGACCGCGGCGGTGAATCTGCACCTTCAACTGGGCGAAGTCGGTCACGAAGGCGGCGGCCTTCTCGCGTTGAGCGCGCGCAGCAACGGACTGGGCATCGCCGAGGCGGGCGCCACGCCAGGCGGACTGCCCGGTGGCAGGAGCGTGAGCGATGATCGGGCCCGGCAGCGGCTGGAGGTGAAGTGGGGCGTGCCTGCCGGTTCGATCCAGCCGGGGGAAGGGCACGATGCCCGCGCCATGTTGCAGGCGGCGGCCCGGGGTGAGATGGCGCTGCTCTGGATCGCCGGAAGCCTCGATGATTACGGCGATGAAGACCTCGATCTGATTCGGCAGGCGGCCCGGCGGTGCGAGCGGGTCATCGTGCAGGACTCGATGGGCGACAGCGACATCGCCGCCCATGCGGATGTGCTGCTGCCCGCCGCGGCAATGCTCGAAAAAAGTTCGACCTTCACCAATGCCGAGCGTCTGGTGATTCGATCCCCCAGGCTCATCGAACCGGTCGGCGAAGCCAAACCCGATTGGTGGATCGCCGCCCGTACCGCGCAGCTCATGGGATTCGAAGGCTTCGACTATGCCAGCGAAGCGGCGGTCTGGGACGAATATCGCCTGCTCACCGAGGCAACGATGTGCGATCAATCGGGCATCACCAACGAGCGGCTCGAAGATCGCCCGATCCACTGGCCCTGCCCGGATGTCCGGCACGTGGGCACCGCGCGACGCTTCATGAGCGGTCGCTTTATGACGGTGAGTGGAAGGGCGGTTCTTATTGCGTGAGGCAGGCACGAAGGCACGGAGGGGGAAAGACAGGACAGTCATGCGAATGAACATTCGGGATTTCTGAATAACCTCACGCCCAAGCCGCTTGCGGCTTCGCGATCCCCCTGGTTCACGGTGTATCAGGGGTTATTCAGAAGTCCCATCCGACTCTCACGCGGAGCGTGAGTTTGTCAGGCAGGAGGCCTATCATTGAACTTGACGAGGTGGACCATGAACATGCCGGCATCCAAGGGGAAGAAGCCAACGACGGCTTTCGAGGCCAAGAGTGAGACGAACACCGAAGGCAAGGCCCCGCTGGCCATCCGCCCACCGATGACCGCGCGCGAGGCGCAGCTCTCCTCCGTCTTCGATTCCTGCATCCCCGGCAACATGCTCATGTATCCGATCCAGCAGCCACCTTCCAACTCATCCCAGTGATGCACCGCCCCCCTAGCCGCTCGCGGCTTCGCTCCCCGCAGCAATCTGCCGGGAGAGCTAGAGGAGCCGGGGGAGCCAGAGGAGCCAGAAGAGCCAGAAGAGCCAAAAGAGCCAGAAGAGCCAAAAGAGCCAGAAGAGCCAGAAGAGCCAAAAGAGCCAGAGGAGCCAGAAGAGCCAGAAGAGCCAGAAGAGCCAGAAGAGCCAAAGGGTGGCTGAAGCTTTGCGCAAGCCCCGGCCCGGCGCGCCTTGCTGTGACAAACCGCCATCGCACACCTGCCGCGCACCGGGCCGGGGCTTCGAGGACTCAGCCCCAGCCACCCCACTGCGCAAAGCCTCCAGCCCCAGCCACCCTCCGGCTCCTTCGGCTCCCCCGGCTCTTCCGGCTCCCCATTCATCGCGGCTTAAAGGTCCATCTTCCCAGTTCGGTTTCATCCAGTTTGGCCGCGACGACCTCCATTTGTTTTCCATCCGCGCCGCCCCGGATGAGGGTGGCCGCTTCGGGTTTGGGGCCTCCGCCGACGATCTGGCCGTAGGAGCGGGTGGCGGTGGGCGCATCAAAGCGGTACTGGTGCATGTGGCCGCTGATGATCAGTTGAACCCCGGCCTGTTGCAGCAGCGGGTGCCATAGCTGCTGGGCATGTTTGGCGTAGTAGGCGTAGCCTTCGAGCGTGTCGCCGCCGTTGTGGCCGGGCCGGCCGAAAAGGGGGATGTGGCAGAAGGCGACCAGATAAGGCGCCTCCGCGATGGCGGGACGCTTGAGCGCCGCGGCCAGCCAGTCGCGCTGGGCCTTGTGATAAGCCTGGAAGTTGGCCAGCCCGGCAAACACCGGATGGTGATCCGGCTTGTCCTCGCCGGTGTCCAGCCCGATCATCGCCAGGGGACCGTGGCGCACCGCGAAGCAGCGGCCCAGCGGTTCCTCGCCGGCCCAGGGGGTGAATGCGTGGCTCAGTTGCCTGGCCAGCGGGCCGCGATGGTCGTGGTTGCCCGCGGTGAAGAGCACCGGTTTCCGTGCCGCGTAAGCCGAGCCGGTCGGACGCAGCACGTGCTCGACGATCTGATCATCGGTGTAGATGTCGTTGAAGACATCGCCGTTCCAGATGGTGTAGTCGGCGGGTTTCTTCGCAAGCTGGGCGGCCAGTGATTTGAGCGTCGCTTCGTTCTGATGGGTGTCGTTGATCACCGCGAAGTCGGCTGTGGCGGCGGCGGCGTCAGGCGTGATGAACTCGAAGCGTTCGCCGGTGACGGCGGGGCCGCGCTCGATGCGGTAGGCGTTGTGAAACTTGATGGGCGCGGCGCAGATTCGATAGTACACCTTCTGTCCGGGTTGGAGCCCGGTCATCGTGGCGTGCAGGAACCGGCTGCTCAGCGGGTTGAGGCCGTGTCGCGGGGCGTCTGCACGCAGGCCCAGCTCCGGTGTCGGGCCGTACTCGACCCAGCCGGTTGCAGGGCCTCGGATCGCCCAGGCCACGGTCATCGCATCAGGCAGCGGATTCTGAAGCACGGGCGGGCTGTCGATCAGTGAAGTAGGGGGCGCATCAGCCTGCGCCGTCTTCACCTGTCCATGCGCTTCATTCGATGGGATCAGGGCGCCTGCACTTCCAACCAAAGCAGTGGCAGACAGACCGGCGAGGAACTGCCTGCGATTGGTGTCCGGGATCGGAGGGGATGCATCGCCGGGGGTGTCGTGTGGGTTCATCCCGAAAGTGTAGCGTGATGTCGATGCAATCGGATGCGTTTTCTCACCAGCGCGGCGAAGACAACTCCATCACCGGCAACATGGCTTCCGTGTCCGTCGGTGATGCCAGGGTCAGACTCAGCGACACGTTCCACGCCCGGCCATCGCTCTGAGCCGGGGCATCATCCGCAGCCGCGATCGACGGGTCGAGCGCGGCGATGCCCCACGCCATCGAAGGCAGCAGGGCGGCGGGTTGCGATGCGGCGGCGGTCGTTTCGCCGTGGGCTGTTGCGACATCCCGCAAGGCGGTGTTGTCATCCGCGCCGGTTTCGCCAATGCCTGTGACGATCGGCGGCGTCACCGTTGACGATTCATGGTTGTCGGCGCCATGCGACAGCACGATGACCACCGCCAGCGCCGCCGCCAGCGATCCGCTGATGAAGGTCACCCTGGTGCGCCGCACGCGCCGCCGCCGCAGCGCGGTGAGCACCTGGTCGCCCGTGGGGCCGCCGGGCGCCTGCCTGGCCAGTTGCGACAGACCGTCGCGCAGGCTGTCGGCAAAATCACCATCGATTGCATCGTTGAACGGGGTGTCGGGTTCCATCGAGTTCATGCCTTGGCCCCCATGTGTTGCCGCAGTTTGAGGATGGCATCGTGACAGCGGCGCTTGACCGTGCCTTGCGGCAGGGTCAGTGCATCAGCCGTCTGGGCGATGCTCAGCCCCTGCTCATAACGAAGAATGATCACGCAGCGAAGCGGCTCAGGCAGCGCCAAGAGCGCCAGACGCAGGGCGCCGGCGCGATCGTTCGATTCCGATGGCTGACTCGCCTCCGCGTGGGCCTGATGCAGCGAATGAGCGTGCAGTTCCCGCCTTCGCCGGCGCATCAGGGTGCGTAGATGCTTGCGGCAGCGATTGAGCGTGATGCCCAGAAGCCACGGCCACAGCGCGGTCGTCCCACCCGTGCGATGGGCGCCATCCCACGCGGCGATGAGCGCCTCCTGTGCCGCATCCTCGGCGGCGTGGGCGTCTCCCAGATGCAGATAAGCCGCCCGCGTCATCGCCTGGCCGTATTGCCGGGTGATCTGAACCAGGGCTGTTTCATCCCGGTTGCGCAGGCGATCGAGCAGGGCGATCGGTTCATTCGACAGCGCCGCCGCCTGCCCGTCGAGGGGCGCGGTGGCAAGCGAGGGATGAATCGGAATCGAGCTCATGCGTGCCTCCATAGTACCCGTGGGCCGCATGGGGGTTCGCGCTTGTTCATCGGGCGGAGAAAAGAAACAGGGTTAGCGCATATGGGCTTCCTGAACAACCTCACATCCAAGCCGCTTGCGGCTTCGCGATCCCCCTGGTTCACGCTACATCGAAGGTTATTCAGAAGTCCCCATATGACCAAGTTTTATTCTTGATTGCTTTTTCTGCTTTCTCTTTGTTCACCACGGATTTCACGGATGACACGGATTTGCCGCATTCCATCCGTGTCATCCGTGAAATCCGTGGTGAACAAAGAGAATGACACCGTGAGCGCCAAACTCAAAAATTGTCAAATGCGTTTGCCCTGAGAAAAGAAACCATCAAAAAACGCGAGTTTGGAGCAAGAGCCGCGACTCGTTGAGTCGCGGCTCTTGTCCGTTTCCTTTTTCTCGCCGGGCTACAATGCCGCCCATGATGCTGACCCTCGATCAACAAATGGAAGAGGCCAGTGAAGCCCTGGCGCGGATGGATTACCTGGGCTGCGAAGAGCTGTGCGAACGCGCCTTGGCGCAGGCAAGGCAGGCCGGGGACTGGGCCTATTACGGACGCATCCTGCTGCCGCTTCAGGAGTGTCGAAGGCAGCGGCGGATGATCGCGGCGGAAGGGACGATTCGACTGGGTACCGGCGGGCAGGGCGGCGGCCCCGCGATCTGGCTCGAACATCTCGCGGCAGGCTGCCTGGTCATCACCCATCCCCACACCCGCAGCGAAGCCTCGCGGCTGCTGGCCGATGTTCGCCGGCGCCGGCTGCATGTGGAAATCATGTTCGCCGACTCTCATACCGATGATGACTCCTGGCGAATCACCACCCATCAAGGCCCCGCCATCTCGATCGACCTGCCCGCGCCGGTTGCAAAGGTCCGCGATCACTGGCTGATGTCCGCGACCCATCCGGGCAAAGAGGAGCCGGCCACCGATGCGGAGACCGACCGTGCCGCGGCTGCGGACTGGTTCATCGATGCCTCGGAAAAACTCGGCGACGCACTGCTGTACCAGGTGGAAGCAATCGGCGGGATCGAACGAATCGCAGCCTTGGAATCCTGCATCGAAGCGGCGCCCGACCACGAATTGCTGCACCAGGCCCTGGCCGACGCAGCCAAGACCGCAAGACTCGCGTAGCGGAGGAACTCGTAGCCGCAGCGTCCTCGCTGCGCGTCTGCAAAAAGCTCGTAGCCGCAGCGTCCTCGCTGCGCGTCTGCCATGCCTTCAATAAGAAATAAGCAATAACAAATAAATAATAACCAATCGCCTTTACTGCCTGCCCCTGCCTGCCCCTGCCTGCCCCTGCTCCTGACACCGAGATCTTTCCCATGACTGATGCAGCGACAATCGAACCGATCAGAAAGAAGCGGCGATTCGGCTGCATGTCCATTTGCATGACTTTGTTGGCGATCGTGCTGCTGACGGCCGCGGTGGCGATCTGGATGGCCAAGTCGGAGCCGGCCCGGCTTGCGGAAGTGAATCAGGCCATGGCGCTGCTCGAGCCTGATGAACAGATCAGGCGTGCCGACGATCTGGAGGCCCGTCTGCTCAGCGCGATGCAAGGCATCGATGCGAAGAAGGGGCCTGATGTCAAGGCCGGCGCCGACCCCAACCGCGTCATTGAGCAGCATCTTTCCATTTCCACCATCGATGCCAATCTCTGGCTGCTCAACAAAATGGATGGCTGGCTGGCGAACCAGAAGGCGGCATTGCCCTCGGTGCTGGCCGACCCGCGCGTCTGGATCGAGGATGAACAGCTCGTGCTCTCCTCGCGCGTCAAACTCCCCGTGGTGCAGGGGGTGATCAGCTTCGCCCTCGACGCCGCCATGCAGGACGATGGCAAGATGGCGCTGAAGGTTGAAAAAATCCGCACCGGCAAGCTCCGCATCCCCGGCGGGCTTGTCGCCGACCAGGTGCGCGACGAATTCAAAAACGCCCCAACCGACTTCGCCAAAACCCTCGGCCAGGCCTTCGACGGCATCACCATCGACCCCGTCTTCCCCGACGCCGGCGACCCCAACCGCGCCAGCCGAATCACCCGCTTCAAAATCAGCGCCGACCGCGTCGATCTGACCATCCGCAACGGCCCACGCAAGATGATCGAAGCGAACAAATGATTCTGCACGGGTGACTGCGGCGGGTGGCTGGGGCTGAAGGCTCTGCGAAGCCCCGGCCCGGCGCAACTGCGGAGCGAGTAGTGAGTAGTGGTCGGACTACTACTTGCTACTTGCTGCAAGTGGACGAGCGGCACATGCGATATAGAATCCAATCGAGCCTTGTGCGTTCCCCCGGTCCCCCCGGTCCCCCCGGCCCCCGGAACCCGCCCCTGAGCGGCAGTCGTTAGAGGCACCATGCGGCACCAGACGTTCTTGCTCTATACACTTGTTCTGCTGACGCTTGCCGGCTGCGGCGAAGCTCATCCTTCACACGACGCGGACGATGAATCCCCCATCATCCCAACGCTCCCGGAAGTGCAACCCATCGGCGGATTGCCGGAGGGCCATTCGTGGAAGTTCGCGGATGGACCTGACTTCTATACGTTTCATTCCATCGGGGATGAAGCGGGAGGCCAAGTGGGTTTCTATGTCGGCTTTCATCCAGGTTTTCGAGAGAAACAGAACGCGACCGTACGGAAAGCCCGGTTCGGCCCGCTTGCAGCCGAGTGGTCCATCTCACCGGTCGAAAACAATGGCGTGACCTTCCATCACGCTCAGTCACTCATGTCGTATCGTCATAGTCCCGGCCACGTACCGGCGTTCATTCATGCATGGGCTTCCGCTCCGACCCGTCCGGCCCTCGAAACGCTCCTGACGGACCTGGCCGATCTGAAACTCGAGGATGTAACGGGTCGTCGGGCAAGTGAGTAGTAAATTGGGAGAATATAATCATGCATCAACGAGCGACCATCTTGGCGTCGACACTGCTGTCCATGCTGCTCATGCAGGGAAACATGCGTTTTTCCGCATTCGCCGACGAAGGTCATGCGAAAAAAATGAAATCGACATCCATCACAGACAAAGGCGTCACTCTCTCGGTCGAGTGCGGGGAGACGTTGGTTTCCGGCGCGGCGAATTATATGACGATCACGATCCGCAACGATCGTGAGAGTCCCATATATTTTTTTCCGGTGTCTCCGCAGGGATTGGGGTTTGGCCTGTTGATCACTAAAAACAACGAGCCGGCAGAGATGACATCGCTTGGAAAGGCGCACCTGATCCCTGCAAGTGATCCGAGATTCTCTCGGCCCATTCATATTAAGAAAGGCCAGCAGGTTCGTATTGTTGCAAACATCTCACGGTATTACGACCTGTCAATCCCCGGTTCATATCAGGTTGTCGTGTCATGGAGCGGCTGGTTGACCCACAAAGACGGCATCGTTCTGAAGACGAAACCGCTCGACGTCAAGATTGTGGAGGATTCGCAAGAGACGGATGGTCCAATAGTGACGGAAACCCCGAAAAGCGGCAAGTAAAACCGACAAGTGGCCGGTGGATTTGCTCAGCCCCATCCGCCGGGTTCATTCCATATGATGCCCGTCATGCCGCGATGGGTTGATGAACTGCACGATGATCTGAACCGGCTCGATGCGGAGCATCTGAGGCGGCGTCTTGCCGCTGTCGGTCGGGGCTTGTCGTCCGCTTCCGTCCTTGTGGAGCGTGGTGGCCGGGTGCTGCTCAACTTTGCGAGCAACGATTACCTCGCCCTGGCCGATCATCCCCGCCTCAAGGCGGCCGCCATCGCGGCCACGCGGCAGTGGGGCGTCGGCAGCGGGGCCAGCCGGCTGGTCACGGGGCATCTGAAGATTCATGCGGAGGTCGAGGCCCGCTTCGCAAGGTTCAAGCACGCCCAGGCCGCGCTCATCTGCCCGACGGGATACATGGCCAATCTTTCGGCGCTGTCCACGCTGGCGCGCCCCGGCGACCTGATCTGCATCGACAAACTCTCGCACGCCAGCCTCATCGATGCGGCACGGTTCAGCGGCGGTGTCGTGCGCGTCTATCCCCACCTGAATCTCCACAAACTCGAAAGGCTGCTCGCCCGTCCTGATGGCGATGAACACAAAGTCGAAACGAAAAGCGACAACCCCTCCCCGCAACGCGGCAGGCGAAAGTTCATCGTCACCGATTCCATCTTCTCGATGGATGGCGATGGAGCGGACCTTCCGGGACTGTGCGATCTCGCGGCGAAACACGAGGCGATTCTCATCGTCGATGAAGCCCACGGGACCGGGCTGTACGGCGCATCCGGGGCCGGGCTGTGTGAAGCGATGGGCGTCAGCGAGCGCGTGGATGTCGTCATCTCCACCGCAGGCAAGGCGCTGGGCGGACTGGGCGGCGTCATCACCGCGAAGCAGGTCGTCATCGACAGCCTCATCAACCATGCCCGCTCCTTCATCTACACCACCGCGGCGCCTGCGGCCCAGGTGGCGACGATGGGTGCGGCGCTCGATGTCATCCGCGATGAGCCGTGGCGAAGGGAGCGGGTGCTGCAACTGGCCGCCGAGGTTCGCGGCATCGTTGATCATTGGCGGCGGAAACGCGGGATCGGCGGCGACCATGCGACAAGCGATTTCATCTCGCCGATCGTTCCGATCATCACCGGCTCCGCCGAATCCGCGCTCGCGCTTGCAAGACATCTTGAATCGCAAGGCATTCACGCACCGGCGATCCGCCCGCCCACGGTTGCTCCCGGCAGTGCGCGGGTCCGGCTGAGCCTGCGCGCGGACATGACGCGGGAACATGTCGGGCAACTCAAGAAGGCGCTGGAAGACATTCACCTATAGCCTGAGTTTGGGATAAGAATGAGCCGCGACGTAACACGTCGCGGACGTGAGCGACAAGAATGGCGTGACCATCGCGCAGCGGATCACGGGACGCGAAAACGACCGGGCGCCGATCGAGGCTGTGCGCAACAGGCACGTTCGATCACCCCTTCAGGCTGTTTACGTCCGCGACTCGTTGAGTCGCGGCTCGGTTGAGAGCGTGCTATCGCGAGCGTTCCCAGATCAGGTGGGGGAGTTCGGGGATGATCAGTTTGGTCATGGCGAGGGCGACGGCGTTGACGGAACCGGGCATGGCGAAGAGAAGCGTCTCGCCGCTGAGCCCGCCGATGGCGCGGCTGAGCATCGCCGCGGCGCCGACCTGTTCGTAGCTGAGCATGCGGAAGATTTCGCCGAAGCCGTCGAGCTTTTTGGTGAGCAGACGTTCGACGACTTCGATGGTCGTGTCCCGGCTGGCGATGCCCGTGCCGCCGGTGGTGCAGATGAGGTCGAGCGGATCATCGGCGAGCCAGGCGCGAAGTCGGGCGTCGATCTGCACGGCTTCATCCTTCACGATGGCGCGGGCCTGCACGGTGTGCCCGGCGGCTTCAAGGGCATCGATGATGGTGCGCCCGCCCTGGTCGGTTTCTTTCGTGCGCGTGTCGCTGATGGTCAGCACGGCACATCGGGCCTTGCGATCTTTGGCAAGCTGGCGATGTTCGTCGGTGGCCATGATTTTGCTTTCGTGGGGTGGGAGTGGTGAGCCGGGTGAGCCGGAAGAGCCGGAAGAGCCGGAAGAGCAGGAAGAGCCGTGGGAGCCGTGGGAGCCGGGAGAGCAGGAAGAGCCGGGTGGCTGGGGCTGAGTCCGCGAAGCCCCGGCTCAGACGCACGAAGCAAGGTGGCGCGACTGAATGTTGAAGACTGAATGCTGAATGCTGAATGCTGAAGGTCGCCGGGCCGGGGCTTGCGCAAAGCCTTCAGCCCCAGCCACCCGGAATAAGCTTCAGCCCCAACCATCACCCGGAATAAGTTCTCAGGCTTCAAAGCGCAGTCGGCACGAGCGGGGTTGGCAGCCGCGTTCGTCGAAAATCGTCAGGGTGTTGGGCTTTTTTGCATCCTGCGACAGCCATTCGTGGGGCAGGTGGAGCGGCGCTTCCGAAGTCACCCCGCCCAGCGGGTGGCCGTTGAGCCAGGCCTGGGCGTTGCTCAGGCCTGAGAGTTCCGCATGAAGCGGGATCGCGGCCGATGGTGTGGCAAACGCGGTGCGGAACCATGCGGGCAGTCCTCGCGCGGCGTTGCGTTTGATCGGTGTGAACTGGCCATCATCGGGCAAGGTCAGCGGGGCGAAACTCCACGCAGCCTTGGCGGTGAGGTTGGCGATGGCGTCGTAACAGCGAACGAACTTGCGCGGGTCCAGCTTCGCCAGGCGGTCATCGTTTTCCATCGGCACGAGGTCGATGCGGTTGCGGCCGCCGGTGATCTGCCGGCCGTGGTGGAGCGTGATGGTGACGCGGCCATCCGACTCGATCGGATCGTAGCCGCCCACGACGGAGCCGTTGGCCAGCACCAGCACGCGGCAAGGCAGATCATCGATGGTGATGATGATGCCATGCCTGCCTGCGGGTTTGAGGGTCCACGACCAGGCGGTCACCGTCGGGCGCACGTGATGGGAGACATCGCACAGGAACGATCGCCACGCGGTCGCATCGGGCAGCCGCATCTCCGTTCGACCGGCCCTGGCGAGCTTGATCGGCTTCACCTGATAGAGATGGCCGGCAAGCCCCTTGCACTCATCGAGCCGCCAGCCGTCGCGGGCGTGACCATCATGCGAGGCAAGCAGCGTGAGCTGCGACGCGGCCTTGAGGGTGAACGGTTCGCTCATCGTCGCGTTGCCTTTGGCGGGCAGTTGCGCGATCAGCCTGCCTTGATGGAAGAGCAGCGCGCGATCGGCCCAGTGCGGGGCGAGCAGGTTGGAACCCAAACGGGAAGCGGGCAGGTTGATGCGATAAAAGCCCATGCGATCGCCGGGTGCCAGCGCGCTGAGGCCGCTGCCTGGCGCGACCTCGCGGTAGGCTTCGCTGTTGCCGTCGATCAGCGCGGCGGCGTCGGCGGTGGTCCAGGGGCCAAGCCTGGGCGGCGCGGGTGATTTTGCCGCGGTTTTCGGGGTGATTTTGCTCATCCTGCCGTCGCTGTGCAGCAGCGCCGCCTGCTTGAAGGCGCGGTGCGGCAGCGGCTGATCATTTTCATCCACACCGGCGACGCCCAGGTGCAAACCGTTTGCAACGATCGCGCATCCATCGGCCTGCCGGGCGCTGAGGATGGCCACGGTCAGGGCATCGGTCCGCACCACCGTGGGCACGTTGCCGCGCGGCACGGTGACATCGATCGGTGCGCCATCGATGGAAAGCGTGCCCGCGCCGCCGGCCGGTCCGGTGAGCACGAGCAGCCTGTTGTCGATGAACGCCAGCGGGCGCAGGTTGGTGTGGTCGAGCGTGGCGACGCCTGCGAGGTTGACGTTGAAGGCCGCCCACGCCACGCGATCCTCCCCCATCTCCACGCGCATCGACCGGCCATCGGGCAGGAGCAGATCGGCGGTGCGCGACTTGTCCCGCTCGCTTCTGATGAGGAAGACCACATCGCCTTGCGTGCCATGCTGATGAAGCAGGGTCAGTTCGTGGTCATCGCCTTGCGGAGCGATGGCGACGTGGTGACGGTCGGCATGGAGGTGGGCGAAAAGCTGGGAAAACTGCTGCGAAAAAGTGATGAGTTGACGAACGCATCCGGGCAGAACCGGAGGCTGTTGGAGCGGGTCTTCGGAGGATGCGATGTCCAATTCGACCTGGGCACCCACCGCCAGCGCCTGGGCGACGGCGACACCATCGGCGGCGGCGTGCTTTTCGTCGGCCTGGACTTTCACTTCGCCGACCAGCAGCGGAAAGTGCTGGGCCGGCGGCATGAGCTGAACGGCGCGGAACTGTCTCATGGTGGAGGCGAGGTCGTCGCTGCCGCGCCAGGTGGAGAAGGTCGATTCGATCGTCTGCCAGCCGTTGTTCGCCTCGATGAGCGGCACCTGGCATCCCCCTTCGCGGAGGTAGCGGGTCAGTTCGCGGAGATGGCCGGCGGCTTGCCCATCGTTCTGGCATCGCCAGTCGTGCTCGACCTGAATCAGCAGCACCGGGCCGGTGTGGGGGATGAGGGCGGAGCGTTCGTTGGCAACCTGAAGGTCGCGCACCTGTTCCATGAAGGCGGCAAGCCAGCGGGCGCAGGCGTCGAGGTAGGGCCGGCTGCTTTCGCGGAGCCTGATGTCGGGCAGGGCGCGGAGCCATGCGGGCAGGCCGCCGGCCTCGAAGGCGGCGCCGACGTAGGGGCCGGGCTTGAGGATGGCGTAAAGCCCCAGGTCGCGGACGGTTTGAAGAAGATGTCGCAGGTCGCGCTGGCCGGTGAAGTCGAAGCGGTGCTGGCGCGGTTCGTGAAGGCGCCAGGGGATGGCGATGGCGACGGCGTTGAACCCCTGCGACCGGAGGCGGTGAAGCCGATGGCGCCAGAGGAGGCGGGGGGTGCGGGTGTAATCGAACGCGGCGGTGACCAGCCAGAGCCTGCGGCCATCCACCATCAGACTTTGTGAATCATAAGCAATGGTGGACATGCGACCTCCCGACGCGGGGATGTGAACGAAAATATGAGCGACAACATAAAGGCATCGGCGCCGGTGTGCAACGGAGTGTGAAAAATCGGGAGGGATCGCCCAGGCACGGCGCCCAGGCACGGCGACTTGAAGTCGCCGTGCCTGTCGCGTTCAATGGTGCGATGAACACCGCGCCTTATCGTCAATGGCTCATCGAACTCACTTCACTGCCCACCGCGGCCGGTTGTGAAGATCGCGTCATCGCATGGATCGAAAACTGGGTGAAGGCCCGTAAGGATTGCGGCCTCTCGCGCGATCGCTGCGGCAACCTGGTCATTCAATCGGCAACCGCCGGGGCAGCCGCGAAGACGCCGCCGATCTATTTCACGGCCCATCTGGATCATCCGGCGTTCGTGGTGAAGGAGATTGTGAATGATCGTGAACTGGTCGCTGATTTTCGCGGCGGGGTTGATGCGGCGTATTTCATGAACGCCAAAGTGACGTTGCGAAGACAAAGCGGAAAATCAGAGGCCCCCGGAACCCCCGGAACCTCCGGAAGGATCACCGCGCTGACGCCGCCGACGCCGGGCAGGACGCTCGACAAATCCGTTGGTGTTCGCTTTGCGAAAGCGCACCATGCCGCGACTGGCGATGTGCTCACCTGGCAGCTCAAAGCCACGACGATTCGCGGCGATCGTGTGAAAGCCCCGGCGTGCGACGATCTCGCAGGCGTCGCCGCCGCCCTGGCCGCCTTCGACGCGATTCATTCAAAGCCGCGGCGTCCTCGCCGCGCCTCCGCCGCTGCCCCTGCTCCTGCCCCTGCCCCTGATGTCCGCCTCCTCCTCACCCGCTGCGAGGAAGTCGGCTTCATCGGCGCCATCGGCGCGTGCAAGGCGAAAACGATGCCTCGCCATGCCCTGGTCATCGCCCTGGAAAACAGCAAAAGTTTTGCCGAGTCGCCCATCGGCGCAGGCCCCATCGTTCGCGTCGGCGATCGCACCAGCACGTTCGACCCCGACCTGACCTACCGCATCGGCATGGTCGCTCAGGCGCTGGCCAAAGAAGACAACACCTTCAACTGGCAACGCAAGCTCATGCCCGGCGGCACCTGCGAAGCCTCCGCCTACCAGACCTACGGCCACACCGCCACCTGCCTCTGCCTGCCTTTGGGCAACTACCACAACATGAACGAAACGACCCGGCGAATCGACCATGAAATCATCAGCCTGAAGGATTATGAAAATCTCATCAGGCTGCTGATCGCCATCGGTGAGCGGTTGCACGATCCCGCGCTCGCCCCGCCGTTGAAACCGAGATTGGAACAGTTGTTTGCAAGCCGTGCGGCGTTGCTCAAGCCCCAGGCACGGGACCTTTAAGGTCCCGTGCCTTCCGCATTCCGCCTTCGTGTGTTTTTCTCCCGTTTCGCTACAATCCCGAACCCTTCCTTCGGGGCGGGGCGGAACGCGGGGTATTTGAAGGTTGCATCATGGCGTACTACATCGGGATTGACCTGGGCGGGACGAACATCAAGGCAGGCGTGGCCGACGAGAACGGTCGGGCGCTGGCGAAGGTGTCAGTGCCCACCAACGCGGAAGCAGGCCCCGATGCGGTCATCGACAACATGGCCCTGGCCGCCACCGAGGCCGTCGCCAAGGCTGATCTTCATCTTGATGTCGTCGATTGCGTCGGCATCGGCGCGCCAGGGCCGGTCAACTTTGATCAAGGGATTGTGCTGGCGGCGCCGAACATGCCCGGCTGGCGCAACATCCCGCTGCGCGACCGCATCGCTGAAAAACTCAATCGTCCCGCCGTGCTGGAAAACGACGGCAACGCCGCCGCCTTCGCCGAACTCTGGGCCGGCGCGGGCCGCGATCCTTCCATCCGCCATCTGCTCATGCTCACCCTGGGCACCGGCGTCGGCGGCGGGTTCATCACCAACGGCAGGCTCGTCCGCGGCGCCCACGGCTACGGCTCGGAGCCGGGCCACATCATCGTCAACCCCGCCGGCTCGCGGCACACCTCCGGCTCGCCCGGCTGCCTCGAACAGTACGCCTCCGCCTCCGCCTGCGGCCGCCGCGCCGAGCAGCTCATCGAAGCGGGGCATCCCACCACGCTCAAGGCGGTTTACGACGCCAACGACAAGCAGGTTTCCGCCAAGGATGTCTTCGCTCATGCGAAGGCAGGCGATGCGCTTGCCGAGCAGATCGTCAGCGAAGTGACGCAATATCTGGGCATCGCCTGCGTCAACCTCTGCCGCATCTTCGATCCGCAGATGATCGTCTTCGCCGGCGGCATGATCCTGGCCGGCGAAGAGCTGTTCGACCGCGTCCGCAAGGTGTTCGAGCATTTCAACTGGTCCATCGGCTCGCCCATGCCTCAGCTTGTGCCTTCACAACTGGGCAACGACGCAGGCTTCATCGGCGCCGCAGCCGTGGCGAGAGACAAACACACCGGCGGCATCCGGTGAAAATCAGTGGCCGGAGCAGGGGCAGGCGGGGGTGGCTGGGGCTGAGTCCGCGAAGCCCCGGCCCAGGCGCACGAAGCAAGGTGAGGCAACTGAAGGCT
>CAZYPK010000030.1:0-41677 GCA_964649195.1 uncultured Phycisphaeraceae bacterium | reverse complement strand
GCGCCGGGGCGTCGAAGACTCCGCCCCAGCCACCCGAACATTTCAAACTGAACCATTGCCGCGACATTTGATCCTCTTTTCATTCCGGCCCGAAGATCCTGACCTGCGCCAGGCAGAGAGGTTCGGCGACGTTCTCAGGTTGAGCGATGGTGATGTATCTCGCCTTGGTCCTGCGGATGGGGATGGTCCATTCGGTTTCCGCCTTGTCGGCCGCCCATACTTTGACGCCCCGATTGTCGGACCTGCTCGACAACCACACCTCGATGGTTGCGGCTCGATTCCTGAACTGGGCGTTTCGACGATTCTCGATCCATATCTTTGTGATGTTCTTCTCCTTGCCCAGGTCGATGACGATGTATTGGCCTTTCTCAAAGCCGGTGTGAACCGCGAATTCGTTCATGTTGAGCCTGGGGTCGCCGTTGAGCAGGGCGGGCAACTGCTTCCAGTGCTTGAAGCTGGAACTTGCCACATACGTTGCATCCTTTGATATCCATTGTTCGACGGCAGGGGACGCGGCCATTCCGGCATGAGCCTCGTCATGGAGCTTCCGTGACATGCGATCCGTGTCATCCAGCAGAAGGCGCGTTTTCCCCTGAGCCGCGGCTGACAACTCCGCAGACGCCATGGCGCGGGCGAAAGCGTCCCTGGCACGCTTCAGAAGCGGCAGTTCACTCGCCTTTGGCGAAGGTCCCGCCAAGGATCGATACCATTCACCCAGGGCCAGATGATCATCGCCCGAGACGCTCTCCGTTGCACCTGACGCCAGCGGCACGAGCTTCTTCAATGACTCGTCCTTCGTCCGATTGAGAAAAGGGAGCGCAGCCTTGGGGTCGTCGAACTCCACGATGTAAAGCTTCACGATCTCCTGGGCCGTCGCTGAGTCGTTCGCATCGCCCAGGAGTTTTTCATTGAGCCGGGCGATCTGTTTCTCGGCGCGGTCGCGGCGGGTGGCCAGGTCGAGCTTCGCCTTGATCGTCTCAAGCTTCGGCGATTTCCTCGGCGTGGCGATGGTCATGGCGCGGCGATAGTCGCCCGTTGCCTCCGTCCACTTCTTCATCTCCAATTTCTCATCGCCCATCGCCAGCAGCGTGTCGATGAGCTGCTCGCCCGCTGTTTCGCGTTCATCGGGTTTGCCCAGTCGCGATTGCTTCATCAGCACATCGGCGAGTTTTTCGCGTGCACCGGTCCGCTGGGCTTCGACGCTCTCGGCGAGCAAGGTCATGGCCTGCGCCGCGGTGGTGAAGCCGTCGGGATGTCTGCTGCCCAGGTCGTAGCTGGCTTCGCAGAGCAGGGCGAGCAGGGCGGGGGTGTCGGCGCTGTTGCCGGCGGAGGCGAGCAGTTCCTTGGCGAGGGCGTGATCATCGGCGCGATCGGCGGTCGCCTTGGCCGCCTTGATGCGCGGGCCGTAGAGGGAATCGAAGACCTGTTTCGCATCGTCGGCCAGGGCGGATGAGGACGATGACAACAACATCACGAGGATCAGGCGAATGGGCATGGGGCAACTCCCTGAATTGGATCATCCTGCATGATAATCACCTTGCGGCAGACCGTATGAAGTTTTGTTTTATTGCCCTGGCTTTATTGCATTTGCCCGTCGGGTGGCTGGGAACTTTGGGGTGGCTGGGGCTGAGTCCGCGGGATGAGAGCCGCGACTCAACGAGTCGCGGACGCGCCCCCGGAACAGCCTGAAGAGGGTGGCCCGATGCGCTTTTTTCTTTCAGCCTTGATCGGCGCCCGGTCGTTTTCGCGTCCCATGATCCGCCTCGCGATGGCCATTCCAATCCGGTCGCTCATGTCCGCGACGTGTTACGTCGCGGCTCACTCTCATCCCGAACTCAGCCATTCAACACTCCGTTCGCCAAGGCGAACGGCTAAATGCGCCGGTTCCGCCTCCACATCCTTCATCCTGTTTTTCATCTTCCGCTATCCTGCCGACATGCCCGCAATTCGCGCCATCCTCTTCGATCTCGACAACACCCTCTTCCACTGGGACCCGTGCGATCAGCGCGGCAGGGAGGCGGCCCATGCGGCGCTCAAGCTGGCTGTCGATGTTTCGTTCGATCGGTTCATGGCGCTGCACAAGGAGGCCCGCGAACACCTTAAGCGCCAACTGCATGGGCAAGGCTCCAATCACAATCGCATTCTCTTTTTCAAACACATCGCCGATCATCTGACGACAAGCCCCAGGCCTTCGCTGGCGTTGACCATGTATCACCGTTACTGGCAGGCGTTTTTCGCGGCGATGAAGCCGCACCCGGACGCCCATCGCGTGCTCAGCCGGCTCAAGCGGACGCACAAGCTGGCGATGGTCTCCAACCATGTCACGCTGCCGCAGCTCGACAAGGTGGTGCGACTGGGCTTCGAGTCTTACTTCGATGCGATCGTGACCAGCGAGGAGGCCGGCTGCGAGAAGCCCGATGCCCGCATTTTCCAGCAGGCATTGTCGAAGCTGGGCGTGTCGGCCGGCGAGGCGATCATGGTGGGGGATCACACCAAGGGGGACATTGAAGGCGCCCATGCCGCCGGGCTGCGCACGATCTTCATGTCGCAGTTCGCGGAAGGCGAACCGGCCCCGGCCTGCGCGGATCATGTGGTGCGGCAGTTGGCGCAGGTGCTGGAGATTGTGAAGCGGGAGTGAAGCTCCAAATCACAATGGAGATTCCTGAATAACCTCGCGCCCAAGCCGCTTGCGGCTTCGCAATCCCCTGGTTCACGGTCTTTTTGATTTTCTGTTTTGCCTTTGCCGCCTTGGAGCTTGGAGCTTGTTTATGATTTGTGATTTGAGATTTGAGATTTGAAATTTCAGATTTCAGATTTGTCCATCACCTCGCCTCGTCGCTGAGTTCCTTCAATCGTCGCCAGGTGAACAGGCCGGTTTCGTGGCCGTCGCTCCAGGTGATTCGCAGGGCGTAGTTGCCCACGAGCGTCATGGCTTTGATGTGAATGTCCGCGGGGATGGAAGCGGGATCGAGGATCGGCTGGCCGGTCCATTCGTTGACGCAGGCGGCGCAGGCGCACGCCCGGCGCAGCCTGATGAAGCCGAGCCGGGCGATGTGATCCGGCGTCCAGGTGAGCGCCAGTTCGCCATGCTGCGTGTCGGCTTTGATGTCGATCGGCGGCGGTGATGTCAGCGGCGAAGCCATGCGAAAGTTCCTCGCGGGGCATCGTATCGGAATCAGCGTTTGTCTTGTGAACCTGAGTTCGGGATAAGCGTGAGCCGCGACGTAACACGTCGCGGACGTGAGCGACAAGAATGGAGCGGCCATCGCGCGGCGGATCATGGAACGCGAAAACAACCGGGCGCCGATCGAGGCTGAAAGAAAAAGGTGAGTTTCGGCCACCTCTTCAGGCTGTTTGCGTCCGCGACTCGTTGAGTCGCGGCTCTTATCCCAAACTCAGGTTGTGAAAGCGGCGCCGCCTGTTGCGGGCGACCATCGGGAACCCGTACACTGATCACCTCACATTGGAGATTTCCCATGCGAACGGTTTTTTCCGTCGGTCTTTTGGTGTTGCTGCTGGTTTCTTCGGCGCAGGCTCAGCCCAAGGCGCCCGAGGGTGTCGTTTTCGAGCGTGACATCATCTACGGCAAGGCGGGGGATGTGGAGCTCAAACTCAACCTGGCCCGACCGGCGGGGCATGATGATCAGGCCAAACCGCTGCCGGTGATCGTCGTGATCCACGGCGGGGGCTGGGCGGCAGGGTCGCGCGAAGGGCACAACAACCTCACCTGGGCCTACGCTCAGCGAGGCTACGTGGCGGTCACCATCAGCTATCGCTTTGCCCCGGCGCATCTGTTTCCCGCGCAGATCGAGGATGCCAAGTGTGCGGTGCGCTACCTGCGGGCCAACGCGAAGAAGCTGAACATCCGCCCGGATCGCATCGGGGCGGTGGGTTTCAGCGCCGGCGCCCATCTTTCGATGATGCTGGCGACGATGGACAAGGAGGACGGGCTGGAGGGCGAAGGGGGGCATGCCGATCAGTCCAGCAAGGTTCAGGCGGCGGTTTCGTTTGTCGGGCCGACCGATTTCACCGTTGATGACCTGCCTCCGACCAGCCGGAACATCATCAAGACCTGGCTCGGCGGTGACTTGAAGGAAAAGGCCGAGGCCGCCCGCCTTGCCTCGCCGATCACCTACGTGAGCAAGGGGGACGCCCCTATGCTTCTGTTTCAAGGCACGGTCGATCCGCTGATCCCCAACACCCAGGCCTACCGCATGACCGAGGCGATGAGCAAGGCGGGGGTGAAAGGAAGGGTGGAGATGATTCTGGGCGGCGGCCACGGCTGGGGCGGCAAGGAGATGGAGCATACGATCGATCAAACCAACCGTTTTTTTGACCAGTGGCTCAAGCAATAAAGCGCGTACCGGGTCAGCCGAACCCCTCCTTCACTTGATCATTGACCATTGCCTGATGCCTATTGACCAATGGGACTTCTGAATAACCCCCGATACACCGTGAACCAACGGATCGCGAAGCCGCAAGCGGCTTGGGCGTGAGGTTATTCAGGAATCCCAATGGCCAACGAAAACCTCCCCCGATGCCCGGATTGTGAAATTATCGTGGATTCGCATTTGCCATATTGCGTCCGACATGGCACAATCAGTGAACATCGGGTGTCGGGTTCGTGATGGCAGGGTGGAATTCGGCCGTTCAGTGGATATGCTGGACCGCTACGGATCGAAGCGGACCGAATCGTCGGCAGGCGATTGAGACACCGCGGTTTGCAGTCAGGGAAGTTGCTCGAATGATGGAATCGTGCCTTGGAGTGGCGAAAGTCGGGCCGCATGTTGTGGGAGTCGGCCCCCGGGTCCCCCCCCGGCCCATTGACGCCACCGGGCGAGTGAACAATCGTCGCGACGTTTTGCAGGAACACGTCCAATCGGGAGGCAGGCTTAATCATTGACATATGCTAATGTATCAGGGGTTCCTTTGGGTGGGTGAAACCCATGCTGGTGGGAACTCGAAAAGTCGAAGTGAATCGGTGTTGTGAGTCTTTTGCCTTGCGCGGTGCATGGCCGGAGTCACGAACCTGAACAAATCTCGAAAGGAGATTTTATGAAACGTAAGAATTGTGGATCGATGTTGAAGCTGGCGGCGGTCCTGTTGGCCGCGGTCAGTTTCGGAATGATGGGCTGCCAGACCTCGAGCAAACAGACGCTCAGCTATGACAGCAGCAACGCCAGCTACTGGGGCGCGGACAGCAACGGCAAGCCGGCGCCGGCTCCGGCGGTCAAGCCGTCCACCACGCAGGTCGCTCCGCCCCCGACGGAGGGTACCCCGGCTACGCCGGGCCTGGTCTGCAACGACCTGTACTACCCCACCGGTGACAAGGCCTCCAGCGCCGTCCGGCTCACCAAGTGCCTGCCCGGCGAGGTCTCCGTCGGCGAAAGCTTCACCTCCGAAATCCGTGTGACCAACCTCACCAGCCTGGCGCTGACCGATGTCGTCATCACCGATCAACTGCCCGATGGCTACGAACTGGCCTCGACCGACCCGGTCACCGAGTCCGCCGCCGGCGGCAAGCTCCAGTGGCGCTTCGCCAAGCTCGACCCCCTGTCCACCAAGGTGATCAAGGTCGTCGGCCATGCCACCAAGGTCGGCTCGCTGGCCAACTGCGCCACCGTCTCCTACAACACCGTCCTGTGCGTCGAGACCAGGGTGGTTCAGCCCGCCCTCGTGCTGGCCAAGACCCTCACGCCCGAAGCCCTCGCCTGCGATCCGGTGGTGATGACCCTCAAGGTCACCAACACCGGCACCGGCGTGGCCCGCGATGTGAAGATCTCCGACACGCTGCCCGAAGGTCTGACGACCGAAGCCGGCGGCAAGGAAGTGAACATCGACGTGGGCGCCTTGGCCGCAGGCCAGAGCAAGGATTACACCGTCACCCTCAAGGCGACCGGCCCCGGCAAGTTCGACAACACCGCCTCCGCCCTGGCCGCCGGCGGTCTCAAGGCCGAAGCCGCCGCCTCCACCGTGATCAAGAAGCCGGTCCTCAAGATCGTGCAGGACTGCCCCAAGACCACCTTCCTGGGCTATGACATCTGCCACGAAGTGACCGTCAGCAACACCGGCGACGGCGTGGCCAAGGGCGCCAAGGTGCTGGTCACCCTGCCCCAGGGCGTGACCTTCGTTTCCGCCACCGCCGGCGGCGTCCTGGCCGGCTCGCAGGTGAGCTGGGACCTGGGCGATCTGGCCGCCGATGGGACCAAGAAGGTGAACGTCTGCGTCAAGCCCGCCACCAACGGCACCTACAAGCTTGCCGCCGCCGCCAGCGCCTACTGCGCTGAAACGGTCGCCTCGACCTGCGAGACCACCGTCCAGGGCATCCCCGCCATCCTGCTCGAAGTGGTTGACAAGATCGACCCCGTGGCCGTCGGCACCAACACCACCTACATCATCACCGCCACCAACCAGGGTTCCGCGGTGGGCACCGATGTGACCATCGTCGCCACGCTCGAAGACAACGCCGAGTTCGTCGATACCAAGCACGGCAACGACAACAGCGAGACCGTCGGCACCCTCAACGGCGCGGTCATCTCCTTCGCCCCCCTGCCCGAACTGGCGGTCGGCAAGAAGGCCACCTGGTACGTCACCGTCAAGGCCGTCAAGGCCGGCGACGTGCGCTTCGCCGTCAAGATGACCGAGAAGCAGCTCACCCGCTCGGTCGATGAAACCGAAGCCACCAACTTCTACGATGCGAAGTGATTCCATCGCGGAAGCCTGATCCGCCCCCCCCGGGGCCCGGGGGGCGGGTTCGGACCAACCATTCAGTGGCGTGATGGGTCAACCATCACGCCACTTTTGATTTGCACCCCCGGCACCTTACGCATAAAGCCCACGCACTCCCGTGCGTGGGTTCTCCGTGCGTGGGTTCTCCGTTTCATCTTCGCCAACCTGAGTTCGGGATAAGAGTGAGCCGCGACGTAACACGTCGCGGACGTGAGCGACAAGCGTGAAGTACCCATCGCGCGGCGGATCATGGGACGCCAAAACGACCGGACGCCGATCGAGGCTGAAAGAAAAAGGCGCATTGGCCCCCCCTTGAGGCCGTTCGCGTCCGCGACTCGTTGAGTCGCGGCTCTTATCCCGAACTCATCTTCGCTACACTACCGCGATGCAGGAAACACCGGCACCCCAGACAACCTCAACCTCGCTGCAAGGCCTGGCGCTTTCCCTGGCCGATGTTGCCGAGCGCAACGCCGCGATGGATCAGGCCTTTGACTATCGCGGCGATGTGACCATCGAAACGAACGATGGCCGCACCATCGATGGCTATGTGTTCGATCGTCGCAGCGACGTGGCCGAGCCTTATGTTCGCCTGATGCCCCGCGATTCGGATGAGCGGGTGAATGTGAAGTATGCCGACATCAGGAGCCTCACCTTCTCCGGCCGCGACACCGCCGCCGGCAAGAGCTGGGAAACCTGGGTGCGAAAGTATCAGGAGAAAAAGGCCAAAGGCGAAGAGGCCAGCATCGAGTCCGAGCCGTTGGAATGACCGGAGCAACACTTAGACCTGAGTTTCGGATAAGCCCCGCCCGGAAGGGCGCGGGCCGAGAGGCGTTCGATTCGTGGCCCGTTCACGAATCACAACACAACTCGATTTTCGATCTGAAGTCACCTTGTAAGCCTGGGACACTCTGTTCATTGAACACGCTTTGGCCCGCGCCCTTCCGGGCGGGGCTTATGCGAAACTCGGGTTGCGGGGAATCAGAACGTCTTTCTGCCCTCTGATCTCCGCCCCCCGCCCTCTTCAACCGTCTGCCGATTTCCCATGATTCATCCCATCCCCAGTTTTGAATCCTTCGAGAAGCTTGCATCGCGGGGCAACCTCATCCCCGTGTTTCGCCGCGTGCTCAGCGATCAGCTCACCCCGGTCCTCGCCTATCGCCGGCTGGTCCGGCCCGATGATCGCATGGCCCCGTCGTTCCTGCTCGAATCGGTCGAAGGCGGCGATCGCGTCGGACGCTACAGCTTCATCGGCGCCCAGCCTGACGCCCAGGTCATCGCCAGGGGCCGGGAGATTCAGTACCTCGATGCGCGCGATGCCGCGAAGAACAGGAACTACCGCAGCGAAGACCCGCTGCGCGAGATGGACAAGCTCACCGCCGCATGGAAGCTGGTCCGTCTCTCGGCGGAAACGGCGTCCGGCGCCCGCAGGTCCGATGACCTGCCCGACTTCACCGGCGGCTGGGTGGGCTTGGCAGGCTATGACACCGTGCGCTATCTCGAAGGCGAAAAACTGCCCCACGCCCCCGCCGATGACCGCGGCCTGCCCGATCTGCACATGGGCCTCTATCGCAAGGTGGTCGCCTTCGACAACGTGCGCAAGACCGTGCTCATCATCACCCATGCGGTGCTCGATGATCACGCATCGCCACGTCAGGCATACGATGCGGCGCTGGGTGAACTTGATGAACTGGTGGCGCGAATTGAAACTCCGGTGGTTTTGAAATCCGAAATCCGAAATCCGACATCCGAAATCGCCACCCCCGAACTTCCCATCGGCGAGGTCGATCTCGATTCCCCGCCGCCGCCGCTGCCTGTCAGCAACATGGGCGAGGGCGGGTATCAGAAGGCGGTGATCGTCGCCAAGGAGTTCATCAAGGCGGGCGACGTTTTTCAGGTGGTGCCCAGCCAGCGTTTTGAATTGAAAACCGGTGCGGACCCGTTTGATGTCTATCGCGCCCTGCGGGTGGTGAATCCGTCGCCTTACATGTTTTACCTTCAGATTGCCGGGGGGATGCTCATCGGTTCGAGTCCGGAGATTCTCTGCCGGGTGCATGACGGCGAGGTGTGGAACCGGCCGCTGGCGGGCACCCGGCGGCGCGGCGCGACCAAGGAGGAGGATGAGGCGCTGGAGAAGGAACTGCTCGCCGACCCGAAGGAGATTTGCGAGCATGTGATGCTGGTGGATCTGGGCCGCAACGATGTCGGCCGGGTCGCCAGGGCGGGTTCGATCAGGACGCCGGCGATCATGGAGGTGGAGCGTTACAGCCATGTGATGCACATCAGTTCGACGGTAATCGGCAAGCTGCGCGACGGCTTCACCTGCTGGGATGCGCTCAAGGCGGCGCTGCCGGTGGGCACGGTCAGCGGCGCGCCCAAGGTGCGTGCGATGCAGATCATCGACGACCTGGAGCCGACCAGGCGCGGGCCGTATGCCGGCGCGGTGGGGTATGCGGATTTCGCGGGCAACATGGACATGGCCATCGCCCTGCGGACGATGGTGGTGACGGGGGCGGAAAAACAGGAAAACGGGAAAGCAGGAAAGCAGGAAATGAAGGCGGAGCAGGGATCAAAGGATTGGATCGTCCACATTCAGACCGGTGCGGGGATCGTGGCGGACAGCGATCCCGACAGCGAACACACCGAATGCGTCAACAAGGCGGCGGCGATGGCCAAGGCGGTTGACCTGGCGGAACGGGCGTTTGGATGAGAAGGGGGGATGAAAAGTTCCGAGTTCCGGGTTCTGAGTTCCGAGTTGAAAGGCAAGGGGAGAATGGCCAATGGCCAATGCAAAATGAAAATTGCAAATTGACGGAGGCGGAGAAGGCGCGTTTTCCGTTGCCTTCCATTTTGCATTTTGCAATTTGCAATGGCCATTGGATATTTTCTTCCCTCCGTGCCTCAATGCCTTCCTCCCCCTTGCCTTTCAACTCGGAACTCAGAACTCGGAACTCGGAACTTTTCATCCCCCTTTCGTGCCTTCCCTATGCTTCACCACTCCACCAAATACGATGGCAGTCTGCATTACCGTTTTGCGACGACGATCGTGCATCAGTCGCCTGCGCTCATCGCCACCTATCGCAGTCCGGGCACGGCTTTGGAGAGCTACCGCGGCAACTTTGCCGGCAAGCTGCACGTGCTCACGCTGCATTGGACCGATCGCCATTGGAACGTGAGCGTCGGCTGGTATCAGGACTGGATCGGGCGCGAGCATTACGTCAACATCGCCACGCCCGCCGACTGGTCGCAAGGCGTGCTGCGCTGGATCGATCTGGACCTCGATCTGATCTGGCGCGCCGATGAAACGCATGCCCGGATCGATGACGAGGATGAGTTCGCCCTCCACCGCGACAAGTTCGGCTACCCGCAGCCGCTGGTTTCGCGCTGCCTTCGCACGGTTGAAGAGGTGCGAACCCTGATCGATCGCCGGTCGCCTCCGTTCGACGGTTCGCTGTTCGACTGGCGTCCCGGCCGGCCGCTGCCTCCATTGCAGTAGCGGGTTCGGATCGGCCGATATACAGGAAGCAATGCCCACGGACCTGACCACCATCCTGAAGCTGTCGGTGCCGATGATCGTGCAGATCGGCAGGCGCACCTCCAATCTCGAAACGATCCTCGCCCTGGGGCCCGGCGCCATCATCGAACTCAACAAGCCCGCCGACGCCCGGCTCGATCTGCTGGTCAACAACAAACCCATCGGCTCAGGCCACGCCGTCAAAGTCGGCGAAAACTTCGGCATCCGCATCGAGTCCATCGGCTCACCGCAGGAGCGCGTCGAAGCGCTGGCGGGGTAAGTAAGTTCCGAGTTTCGAGTTCCGGGTTCCGAGTTGAAAGGCAGTCAAGGCAAAGAGCGAGGGATTGAAGTTCTCAAATCCGAAATTGTTCCAACTCGGAACCCGGAACTCGAAACTCGGAACTTATTCTTCCTCCTTCACCTTGATCTGCATGCCGTCGGCATCGACGACGCGGATTTTGGTTCCCGCCTTGATGGTGCCGGTGACGGCGTGGCAGTCTTCGCGGCTGCCGTTGATCATGCACTTGCCCACGGGCCGCAGGTCGGTGACCGCCTGCCCGGTCAGGCCGATCAGGGCCTTGGCGCGTTCGCGGCCGGTGGCGCCGGCGATGCCGAACTCACCCAGCCCCGGACGCGGGGCGGACTTGAGCAGCAGCCTGCGATAAAAGGGCGTGTTGGGAAGCATCTTGATGCCCAGCGCGAAGAGGAAGGGCAAGGCGCCCACGGAAACGATGGCGCCGACCATGCCCACCGTGGTGTTGACCTTGAAGAGAAAGAAGACGCCCACCGCCAGGCAGATCACGGCACAGACGGTGATGATGCCGCCTGAAGGGACGAAAATCTCGACGAAGAACAGCACCAGCGCGATGGCCAGCAGGAGGATCGCCCAGTTGAGGTGTGCATTTCCCATGCGGGCATTATAGGGATCGGGGGACAGGGGACAGGAGACAGGACACAGGGGACAGGAGACAGGAGACAGGAGACAGTCCACCGTCCTTTCAAATAAGAAATAAGCAATCACCAATAAATAATAACCAATTGCCTTTCCTGTCTCCTGTCTCCTGTCTCCTGTTCCCTGCCCTCTGATCACTGATCAAACTGCCCATCGAACGCGATCTGGGACCGGCTGAAGTCGATCCTGCGGACGAAGGCCGCGGATTCCTTTGCGCCGTGTTCGCGGTCCATGCGGCTGTCTTCCCATTCGACCGAGAGCGGGCCGGTGTAGTTGACGTCGTTGAGGGCGACGATGATGCGTTCGAAGTCGATATCGCCGTGGCCGGGGCTGCGGAAGTCCCAGTAGCGTCGCGGGTCGGCGAAAGTGGTGTGGCCGCCGAAGACGCCGACGGTGCCGTCGCCCTTGTTCCACCAGACATCCTTGACGTGCATGTGGAAGATGCGGGCGCCGAAGGTGTAGATGAACTTCACGTAATCGACATGTTGATAGCCGAAGTGTGAAGGATCGTAGTTAAAGCCGAAGCGTTTATGGTTCTTGACCGCTTCGAGGGCGCGTTGGGCGGTGACGATGTCGAAGGCGATTTCGGTGGGATGGACCTCAAGGGCGAAGTTGACATCAACCTTGTCGAAGGCCTCGAGGATCGGGCCGAACCGTTTGCCGAAGTCGTCGAACCCTTTCTGCCAGTAGGCCTGATCGGTGGGGGGGAAGGCATAGATGGAGTGCCACACGGAGGAGCCGGTGAAGCCGTTGACGACGGCGGGATGCCTGCCTCCCGCCGTTTGCGGCTTCGCATCAATGAAGTTCCGGCAGGCCTGCGCGGTGAGAATCATCTTCGCGGCGGCGCGTTGCCGAACGCCTTCGGGATCGCCGTCGCCATAGACATCGGGAGGCAGAATGAGCTTGTGGCGTTCATCGATGTTGTCGCAGATCGCCTGGCCGACCAGGTGGGCGGAGATGGCGAAGGCGGTCAGTCCATGCGATTGCAGGATGTCCCAGCGGTTTTTGCAGTAGGCTTTATCGACGGCGGCTTTGTCCACTTCGAAGTGATCGCCCCAGCAGGCGAGCTCGATGCCGTCGTAGCCGAAGCTCTTCGCCTTGGCGCACATGGTTTCAAACGGAAGGTCGGCCCACTGGCCGGTGAAGAGTGTGACGAATCGACCCATGATGTCGGCCTCCTGAATGCGAAAAATGGCTGCGAAAGGAACACGGATTGAGGCGACAGTTTGACGAGTGGCCCGCGGGAATGCAAGTGCGGATCGTTGTCGGGGATCATCTGCTACAATCCCCGCTTTGCCTGCTTTTCGCCTTCGAGGATTGCCGTGATGTCGTCAGCGTCCACCGCTCAACCTGTCAGCCATGTCAACGATGATGTTGATCCGCTCGACCGCCTGCCGCTTGATGGTCATGCGATTGTCGCCGGGTTGCAGTGGGGCGATGAAGGCAAGGGCAAGATCGTTGATCTGTTGGCGCGGCGCTACGACGTCACCGTTCGCTACAACGGCGGCGCCAACGCGGGCCATTCCGTGCAGATCGGCGATGTCCGTTTCGCCCTTCACTTGATCCCTTCGGGCATCCTTCATCCCGGCAAACTCAACGTCATCGGCAACGGCGTCGTCATCGATCCCGCCAAGGTCATCGAGGAAGTCACCGGCCTTCGCCAGCGCGGCGTCGCCATCGCGGGCAACCTGCGCATCAGCGATCGCGCCCACATCGTCTTCCCGTATCACAAGGTGCAGGATGCGCTCCTCGAAGCCGCCATGTGCAAGGCACGCGGCGACGGCGCGAAGATCGGCACCACGGGCCGCGGCATCGGCCCCTGCTACGCCGACAAGGCGACTCGCTCCACCGGCATCCGCATGGGTGAGCTGCTCGAACCCGACCGCTTCCGCGAACGGCTCACGCACATCGTCGCGGTGAAGAACGTCATGCTCGGCGCACTGGCGCAAAGCTGCGGCGAAGCGTTTGAACCCTTCGATGCGAAGAAGATTGCCGATGAGTTTCTCGGTTATGCCGACATCCTCAAGCAACACATCTGCGACACCACGCAGCTTCTCCACGATGCGATGGCCGCCGGCAGGCAGTTGCTCTTTGAAGGCGCCAACGCGGCCCTGCTCGATATCGATCACGGCACCTATCCGTTCGTCACCAGCAGCAACTGCTCGAGCCTGGGCGTCTATCCCGGCGCGGGCGTGCCGGGCAACAAGGTCAGCCACATCATCGGCATCATGAAGGCTTACCAGACGCGCGTGGGCGGCGGGCCGATGCCCACGGAACTGCACGACGATACGGGGCGGCGCATCCGCGAGGTTGGCCGCGAGTTCGGCACCACCACGGGCCGTCCGCGCCGCTGCGGCTGGCTCGATCTGGTCAGCGTGAAATACACCGCGAAAATCTCCGGCGTCACCGCCATCGCCGTCATGCTCTTCGATGTGCTTGCCGGATTGGACACGCTCAAGGTCTGCACCGGCTACCGCCACAATGGAAAAGAACTTTCATCATTTCCCGCCGATGCGGTCGTGCTTGCCGAGGTCGAACCCGTTTACCGGAACCTGCCGGGCTTCAGTGAAGAGATCGCCCAGGCGAAGTCCTTCGCCGACCTGCCCGCCGCAGCCAAGGCATACATTCAGTTCATCGAGGATTACGTCGGCGTGCCGGTGAAGATCGTCAGCGTCGGCCCGCGAAGGGATCAGACGCTGGTGCGGTGAGCATGTGGCGCACGCCCAAGGCAATCACCGGATTGGCTTTTCATCCTTCAACCACGAGGTTATTCCCATCATGCAGACGTTTCTTTTCCGTTGTGTGCTGCTGCTGGTTCTGACGTTCACCTCCTGCACCAGTTCGCCGGTCGCTCCGCCGGTGGTCCCGCCGGTCGTCGAGAAGGCCAGGCCGGTGCGCGTTCTGCTTTTCTCCGGCACCGGTTGGTACCGTCACCCGGAAATCCCCATCACCAACCGCTGGCTGATCACCACCCTGGGCGAAGCGGGGTTTGAGGTGGATGTCACTGAAACGCCATCCGATCTCACCCGCCAGCGGCTGGCGGAATATGACGTGTTTCTGATGAACAACTGCAACGCGCTGGATGTGCTGCTCAACGACGCCCAGCGCAAGGCGATCGAGGATTGGTACAAGAGCGGCAAGGCGATCGTCGCCCTTCATGCCGCGCTGGTGCGGCAGACCAAGTGGACCTGGTTCTACGATCTGGCCGGCTGCGACTTCGACAGCGATTCGGTCTTCTCCAAGGCGAAAGTGCTCGTCGATCCGCAGAACAAGGATCACCCCACGGTGAAAGGCCACGGCCTCGAGTTCTGGTACGAAGCCGATTGGACCAATCACGACAAGACCGTCACCGGCCTGCCTGACACGAAAGTGCTGCTTCGCGTCGATGAATCGACCTACGATCCGGTTCGCCAGTATTTCAAGGAACGCGGCGGCAAGGCGATGGGGGCCGACCATCCCATCGCCTGGCTTCGCGTGACCGGCGGCGGCCGGTTCTTCTACACCGAACTGGGCCACGACCTGCGCTCGCTCGACACCCCGTTCGGCAAACAGCACATCGTCGAAGCCCTGCGCTGGGCGGGCGGCGACACGGCAAAGTGATCCGCTTTTTTTTAGCCGCGGCGTCCTCGCCGCGCGTCGGACGCGCGGCGAGGACGCCGCGGCTAGAAAAGAATCGCGGGGAAACCGCCGGATGTTTGCGTGGCTGTCGCACTGCCACTAAACTTCGCACCAATCAATCCTTTCAACGGAAACCTTGGGTGAAATTCGAATTGATCGATCGCGTGATGGAGCAGGGGGATGCGCGGATCGTCGCGCTGAAAAATGTATCACTGGCCGAGGAATACCTGGCGGATCATTTTCCGAGCTTTCCCGTGCTGCCCGGCGTGATGATGCTTGAAGCGCTGGTGCAGGCCGGGCGTCTGCTGCTGGCCGCTGAGGCGAAAACCGCGACGACCGGCAAGCCCCTCATTCTTTCCGAGGTGCGCAACATCCGCTACGGCAACATGGTTCGCCCCGGCCAGTCGCTTCAGGTGGAAGTCACCTTGCGAGGCTCCGCCGGCGAAGGCGCGGCGAAAACCTGGGACCTCAACGGCATCGGCAAGGTCGAGGACCAGGTGGCCGTGCAGGGGCGATTCTTTCTCACGGCTCTTTCGTAGGGTGGGCGGTGCTCACCCTCATTTTGTGATTTCAATCGGCGGGCCGACACCCGCCTTCCATGCAGACAAGGACATCCAACATGGCCATGACCGAAGATGAAGTGTTCAGCAAGGTGAAGGAGGTCCTCGTGGACGCCCTGGGCGTCGATGATGATGAAGTCACCGCCGCGGCCCGCCTCGTGGGCGATCTGGGGGCGGAGTCGATCGACTTTCTCGACATCGTGTTCCGCCTCGAAAAAGCCTTCGGCATCAAGATTCAGCAGGGCGAAATGTTTCCCGAAAACGTGCTCAGCGACAGTCGCTACGTCAAGGACGGCCAGGTCACCGACGACGGCATGGCGGAGCTGCGCCTTCGCCTGCCTCACGCCAACCTCGAAGCCTTCGACAAGGATCGCCGCGTCGAGGAGTTCCCCAACGTCTTCACCGTGGAGGCCGTGGTGAAGTTCGTGCAGAAGAAGATTGGGTGATGCGGGAGCGATTTTCCGCCGGGGCGTCGCTGTTGTGCGAGAGAACGGAACCATCGCGGTGAATTGGATTCTGACGCGGGAACTTCTGCGCACGGCGCGCAGAAGCAAAGCTCCAAATCACAATCACCAAATCTCAAACAAGCTCCAAACAAGGCGGAATCAAGGCAGAATCAATTCAAAGGGCGGAAGCACGCAAGCTCGCCGTCCACCGGCAGGCATTCGATGCCTTGCTTGAAATTTGGATATTGTTTGAGATTTGGATCTTGTGATTTGGAGCTTCCGGCTACGCCGGCTTAGGAATCATCCCATGCCCCTGACCGGTCGTCTGGCCACGCTTGCCCGCATCGAATCCACCGGCATCATCGCGGTGATCCGCGCCGACAGTTCCGATGAACTGGTCAACGTCTGCAAGGCCCTGGCCGACGGCGGCGTCGAGGCGGCGGAGATCACCATGACCACGCCCGGCGCCCTCGAGGCCATCGCCGCCGCCCGCAAGGCGATGGGCGATCGCTGCATCATCGGCGTCGGCAGCGTGCTCGATGCCGAGACCGCAAGGCTGGCGATCCTCGCCGGCGCCCAGTTCATCTTCGCCCCCACGCTCAACCCCGGCGTCATCGAGATGGCCCATCGCTACGACAAAGCCGTCGTCCCCGGCGCCATGACCCCCACCGAGATTCTCGCCGCCTGGCAGGCCGGCGCGGACATGGTGAAGGTGTTTCCCGCCAACCATTTCGGCCCCAGGTATTTCCGCGACATTCTCGCCCCCATGCCGCAGCTCAAGCTGACCCCCACCGGCGGCGTCGATCTCGACACCGCCGCCGACTGGCTCAAGGCGGGCGCCGCGGCGCTGGGCGTCGGCTCATCGCTGGTCAGGAAGGAACTGCTCAAAGCCAAGGACTGGGCCGGGCTGACCAAACTCGCACGACAGTTCCGCGAAATCGTCGAGCAGGTGCGCCGGTGATCCGAGTTCGGGATAAGCGCGAGCCGCGACGTGACACGTCGCGGACGTGAGCGACAAGGATGGAGTGACCATCGCGCAGCGGATCACGGGATGCGAAAACGACCGGGCACTGATCGAGGCTGAAAGAAAAAGGTGCGTTCGATCACCCCTTCAGGCCGTTCCGGGGGCGCGTCCGCGACTCGTTGAGTCGCGGCTCGGATGCACGTCCGAAAACCCCATGACGCCATGACGTCCCGTCGGCCATCCGTCGGCAAGCCCGGTCGGACAGAACCTCAATCAAGCCATTTCGTATAGCTGCATGAAGGCGACGATTGGTCGCGTGGTCTCTTTTTTTCACTCTTTCCGTACCGGCCCCGTTTTCTGGCCGATCTAAGGAACATCCGTGTCGCCCGATGCGGATCGACGTTCGTTTTGTGAAGAGTAACGACGCATGTTGACCCGGATGTTCAAGGAGCTTTACGAATACCGTGACCTGCTCACGGCGCTGACCTGGCGCGACATCCGCGTCAAGTACAAGCAGGCGGTCATGGGCATCATGTGGGTCTTTTTCATGCCGCTGCTGGCCATCGGTTCCGGGGTGGTGTTTCGGCTGGCGATGGCGATCTTCAGCGGCAAATCGCTGGAATTGGCGGCGGTGGTCGGGGTGATGGTCAAGTCGGTGCCCTGGCTTCTTTTTGCCGCCATCGTGGGCGGAGCCTCCACGAGTCTTCTCTCCAATATCGGACTCATCACCAAGATCTATTTTCCCCGGCAGGTCGTGCCCATTGCCGGGGTGCTCTCGGCGCTGTTCGATTTCGCCATCAGCGTCACCGGGCTGGCGCTGATGGTGATCGCCATCGCCTTTTTTGCACCGGCGGAATCGTCGGGCGTCGTCGTTTCATGGAACCTCCTGCTGCTGCCGGTGATCCTGTTCCTGCTGCTTTGCCTGGCGACGGGCGTGGGTCTCTTCCTTGCCGCGGCCAACCTCTTCTTCCGCGATGTGAAATACATCGTGCAGGTCATGCTTCAATTCGGCCTGTTCTTCTCGCTCGTCTTCTTCAGCTATTCCGAACTGGGCAGCCACGGCTGGATTTTTCTGCTCAACCCCGTCGCCCCGCTGCTCGAAGCCATCCGCTGCGTCGTCGTCGAAGGCGCCATCGATCCGTTCCTCTGGCCCTGGCTGGGCTACTCGACGATCACGGCCCTGCTGGCCATGCTCCTGGGCGGCGTCTTCTTCGAGAAGGCCGAGCACCTCTTTGCGGAATACGCATGAGCATTGATCCGATACACAACACAACGGCAAGACAACCCTCGCAGGCCGCGCATGACCTCACCCGACGCGCCCGCCGGACCCGATAAGCAGGAACATGAACGACGCAGTCATCCAAGTCGAAAACGTCTGGAAGAAATTTCGCAAGGGCGAAGTCCACGATTCGCTGCGCGAACTGATCCCGGCGTTGTTCAAGCGCCTCACCGGCCGCAAGCCTCCCGGGGATGAACTGCAAAACCGCGAGTTCTGGGCGCTGCGCGATGTCAGCTTCGAAGTGAAGCGCGGCGAATCGCTGGGCATCATCGGCCCCAACGGCGCGGGCAAGAGCACGATGCTCAAGCTGCTCTCGCGCATCCTCAAACCCAACCGCGGCAGCTACAAGGTCAATGGCCGCATTTCGGCGCTGATCGAAGTCGGGGCAGGCTTTCACCCCGACCTCACGGGGCGGGAGAATATCTTCCTCAACGGCACGATCCTGGGCATGAAGCGCAAGGAGATCAAGACCAAGGAGAAGGCGATCATCGACTTCGCGGGAATCGAGGATTTCATCGATACGCCCGTGAAGCGATACAGCTCCGGAATGGGCGCTCGGCTGGGCTTCTCGATCGCCGCCCACATGGAGCCCGATGTGCTGCTGGTCGATGAAGTGCTTAGCGTGGGCGACGCGCGGTTTCGCGACAAGTGCGTCCGTCACATGCACCGGCTGCTCAAATCCAATGTCACGGTCGTGTTTATCTCGCACATCCTCGACCAGGTCCGCGAACTGTGCGAAAAAACGATCGTCTTGAATCAGGGCCAGATCGTTCACAACGGTGATACCAACGACGCGATCCGACTCTACCTTGATCTGCTGAGCAAAGACGAAGCACCCGACCAGGAAAGTGAATCGGCCGAGACATTCATCCGCAATATCCGGACGCTGGATATGAACGGCGATGAATCGCTGGAGTGGCGTTCGCGGCAGCCCCGGATCATCGAGTGCGACCTGATCGTGCGAAGGCCTCTGGGGGATCTGACGGTCCTTCTGAATCTGGAGACGATCAGCAACACATACATCAGCACCGCGGCGACGCATCTTCAGAACGTGGCCCTGCCCTCATTGCCTGGCACTTACCGGTTACGGTTCACGATCGATCCGATGCCCCTGGCGGACGGTGAGTTCCGCTTGATGTTCAAGGTGTTCGATCTGACGACGGACCGTTGTGTCTGGGCCCAGGCTCAGCCGCGTAATTTTTCCGTTCGCGGCAGCGGCGTCGTCGGCCCGTTGATCAATCTGACCGGCCAGTGGCAGGTCCGCCCGCTCTTGACCGCCGATGCCGCCACCGAGGCGCCGGGCCGGCAAGAGGCCATCCGGATGGGAGTCTAACTGTGGTTTCAGCTCTACGACGTTGCTGGCAAGACGCACGGCTGGCTTTCGCGCGACAGGCGATGCGCCTCATACCCACGCGGGGGATGCGGTCCTTCTACACCCGCGCACTCTACTCCCGAGGCCAGTTCTCCAGCCGGGTCGGCGGATTCAAGGCCCGATTCCACATGATCGACTCGGGCGATTATGAACACCTCGCCGGTCCCATGTTCGAACGCGAACAGATCGAACATTTCCTCAATGTTCTGCGCGAAGATGACATCCTCTACGAGATCGGTGGTCACATCGGCACCTGGTCCGTCTTCATGGCGCAGCGTCTCACCGCCGGCAGGCTCGTTGTCTTCGAGCCTGAGCCTCGAAACAACGACCGGCTGGCGAAGAACTTGGCGCTGAACAGTCTCAGCAACGTCTCCCTCATGAAAGTCGCCGCCAGCGATGAAAACGGCACAGCCGGCTTCGGCGTCCATGCCCGCAACAGTGATGGCAGGCACTCGCTGGTCCTCAATGATGCGCACGCGAATGTCATCCAGGTGCCGACGCTTCGCCTCGACGACGCGCCCGCGACGCTGAATGTTCCGCCCCCCACCGCGCTGAAGATCGACTGCGAAGGTGCCGAGCTTCGCGTGCTTCAGGGCGCCACCGGACTCCTGGCATCCGGCCAGATTAAGACCATCTTCATTGAGGCGCATGGGGTGCAGCTTGCACAATTGGGCAAGACAACCGACGATGTTTCCGCCGTACTCACCAACGCAGGCTTCCAGCCGATCATACGATGGACGCGCGAGAACGAGGTCATTTCCATCCTTCAGCGGAAGTGACCGGCCCCGCTCGAATCCGCCACGCTCGATGAAACCGCCGCGCCTCACCGGCGACGCCTACGGTGACACCAAGCTCGAAGCGGAGCACATCGTGATGCAGGCGCACCGCGAGCACGGCCTGCCTGTATCCGTGCTGCAACCCACGGTCGTTTACGGCCCGTTCGGCGGCTGGTGGACCGCAGGGCAGATCGCCCGTCTTCGCGCCGGCCGATTTGCCCTGGCCGACGGCGGCGCCGGGGTCTGCAATCCCGTGTATGTCGATGATGTCGTCCAGGCCATGTTGCGCGCGGTCGATTCGCCCCGGGCCGCCGGGCAGTCTTATCTGATCTCCGGCCCGCAGCCCACCACATGGCGGGAGTATTACGCACACCTGGAACGCATGGTGAAGCAGGACTCGATCGTGAGCATGTCACCCGATGAGATCGCCCGACAGCTCAAGCGGCAACGCCCGCCCCGGGGTCTGGTCGGCTGGGCCTTGCAGGTCCTGCGCGAGCGGCATGATGTGCGGCAGCGCATCGTCAACTCTCCGCTTGGCTGGCCCTACAAACTTGCGGTGAAGCTTTCCCCCGCGCGCTGGGTGCGAGCCGTCAAGCGTCGCGTGCTCGGGGATGACTTCGATCAGCCTGCCAAGCCGGTGATGAAACCCGCGCAGCAGGCTGTCGCCGCGGATGCGCGGCCGATCATTTATCCCGACCTCGCCAGTCTGCCGCAGTTCACCTCGCCGACGCGGGTGCTGATCGACAAGGCCGTGGCGCAGCTCGGTTATTGCCCGCAGTACGATCTGGATCGGGGCATGGCCCTCACGGAGCAGTGGGCGAAATGGGCGCGCTTGGTGTGAAGGTTTCCGTTGCGGAGAAGCCACGCCGTTAACTTCTTGCCTGCTCGTGCCGCAGTTGTCCGCAGGCTGCCGCGATGTCCCTGCCCCGGCTGGCGCGGATGTGCGTGTTGATGCCTGCTTCGCGCAGCGCTTCCTGAAACTGTCGCACATCTTCCGTGTGCGGGCGGTCAAACGGCAAGCCTTTCACCTCGTTGTAGCGGATCAGGTTCACATTGGCCCGCAAGCGCGAGGCGACCTGGGCCAGTTCGTGCGCATGTTGCGGCTGATCATTGATGCCGCCCAGCAGGATGTATTCGAGCGTGATTTCGCGGCCGGTCTTGTCGAAGTAGTAGTCGCCCGCCTCCAGAAGCTGATCGATGGAAACATATTCAGCCCAGGGGATGAGCTCGCGGCGCAGCGCATCGTTGGGCGCGTGCAGGCTGATGGCCAGCGTGATGGGGATTTCCAGGTCAGCCAGTCGCCGCATCTGGGCGGGCAGGCCGACGGTGCTGAGCGTGATGCGGCGGGCGGAAATGCCAAGGCCCCAGTCGGCGGTCATGGTGCGGATCGCTTTGACGACCTGGTTGAAATTCGCCAGCGGCTCGCCCATGCCCATGAAGACCACGTTGCTGATCCGGCCGACGCCTTCAAGCGTGCCCAGCCGCCAGACCTGTTCGATGATGCGGCCGGCTGTGAGATCGCCATCGAGACCGCCCAGCCCCGAGGCGCAAAACCTGCAACCCACCGGGCAGCCGACCTGGCTGGAGATGCACGCGGTGCGGCGCGAACGCCTGCCGGTCTCTTCCGCATCATCGGCGGGGATCATCACGCATTCGGTTTGCCGGCGAGGATCGGAAACAAGTGCCGAGTTTCGAGTTCCGAGTGCCGAGTCGGCGGAAGAGGAAACGACAGGCAACGCGAGGTCGAGGTGTTTTTTTGAAAATGGTTCATTGTTCTCTGTTTCCTGTCTCCCGTCTCCTGTTTCGCAGACGCGCAGCGAGGACGCTGCGGCTAGGATGTCTTCCGTCTCCTGTCCGCTGTTCCCTTCCTCCTCCCACTGCACCAGCAGCTTCTGCACGCCATCGGTGGCGACCTGGTGGCGGACGATGCGGCTGGTGGTGAAGCGGAAGTTTTCCCGGAGCCGCCGTCGGTCGGTTTTGGAAAGGTTGAGCATCAGCGCGGGGTCGGCCACGTTCTTGCGATAAACCCAGTCGAGCAGTTGGTCGGCGCGAAAGGAAGGCATGGACAAACCGCCGAGCCGATCGCGCAACTCGTCGCGGGTGAGGTCGAAAAAGTGGAGACGCTCGCTCATGGCGGCTATTGTAGGACTTGTGAATGCGACGAGGTGCGGCATCATTTGTGCCCCTCGTTGCCGCGCCTCTCATCTGGAGTGAATCATGAACTGTGGTTTCAAGTGCGGATTGAACTCGTTCGGCTTGCTGCTCATGCGCGTCACGGCGGCGGCGATGATGGTGTTCGGTCACGGCCTGGGGAAGATGCAGAACTTCTCGACCTACGCGGAGACGTTCGACGATCCCTTTGGCGTTGGATCGCGAACCAGTCTGATCCTGGCGATCATCGGCGAGGTCGTGGCGCCGGCCCTGGTCGCCATCGGTCTGCTCACGCGATTCGCAACGCTCTTCCCCGTGGTGACCATGTGCGTCGCCGCGTTCTGGAAGCACGCTGACGATCCGCTTTTCGCCGCCGGCGGACCGGCCAAGGAAATGGCGATTCTCTATCTGATCCTCTTCGCCACGCTGCTCTTCACCGGGCCGGGCAGGATCGCCATTGATGCCCTGATCTTCCCGGCGAAAAAGGAAGTGATCGTGAAGGTGTGATGCTCCGGCGGCTCAAGGCAGCGCGTCGATCAGCTGATCGATCTGCGCTTCGCTGTTGTAGAAGTGCGGGCTGGCGCGCAGCCTTCCTTCGCGGATGACGATCACGATGCCTTGCCTCTCCAGATCGCCGATGATCGTTGTCAGCGGCGGCGTGCTGCGCTCCGTGTCGCGCGGCGGATCGAAGGCGATGATGCCGCTCTTCTCGCCGCTGTTTCGCGGGCTGAAGACGCGATAGCCTTTCGCTTTCAATCCTGCACAAAGACGATCGGTCAGGGCCTCGATGCGCGACCAGATCGTCTCGATGCCCGTCTCCATAATCAATTCAAGACTCGCCCCCAGCGCGAAAATGCCCGGCAGGTTGTAACTGCCCGGCTCGAACCTTCGTGCATCCTTCAGGAATTGAAAACGGTAGTTGCCGTAGTTGCCCGCATCGACCATGTTCATCCAGCCGACGATGTTGGGGTGGAGCAGCTCGACAAGATCATCGCGGACATACATGAAGCCGCACCCTTCAGGCCCGAGCATCCACTTGTGACCGTCGGCGATGAGAAAATCAACGCCCATCGCCTGCACATCCACAGGCAGCGCGCCCACGCTCTGAATCGCATCCACGCAAAGGTACCCGCCCACCTGGTGCACCATCTCGCTGATCGGCTTGAGATCGGTCCGGCAACCCGATGCGTATTGCACATGCGAAACCGCCACGATCCGCGTGTGATCCGTGATCGCATCGGCCAGGTCCTCCGGATCGATCCGGCCATCGGGAAGCTGAGGCGTTTCGATCAACTTCACGCCGAAGCGGGCCAGGTCCTCCCACGGATACCGGTTCGCCGGGTACTCGACATTGGTGATGATCACGTTGTCCCCCGGCTTCCACGCGATGCCTTTGGCGATGGTGCTGATGCCCGTGGAGGTGTTGGGCACGAAGGCGATCTCGCTTTCGTCCTTCGCGCTTATCAGCCTTGCGGCCAGCCTCTTCACCTCGCGCACCCGGCGATGCCAGTTCCGCTGAAAATAGGCGAACCGCTGGGCCTGCTCCGCATAACTCCGCAGCGCATCACCGGCCCGGCGGCTGATGGGCGCGACCCCGGCATGATTGAAGAACGCCAACTCGCCGAGAATGGGAAACTCAGCCGGGAGATCGAGGGGGACATCTTTCATGATGCGAATCCTACCGCGCACTTATTTGGCCGTCCGCCTCGGCGGACGAAGCGGATGCGCCCTCGCGTCCGAGCCGCTTGCGGCGTGGCGATCCTCATCTTCCGCGCATCAGCCGCTTCAGGCCATCGACGGGATCGACGCCGCAGCCGATGCACCAGTCGAGGAACTCGGTGACATCGACCCGCCGTTCGCCGGTCTCGGACTTGTGGATGAAGACATGGGAGACGCGCAGCTTCTCCGCCAGGCCGCGCTGCGTCATCGCGGCCTCCTCGCGCATCTTCCGCAGCAGCGCGGGCAGCGACCGATACCGCCGGGCGTGTTGAGCCTTGGCCATGATCGGCCACTGTCGGCGAAACTTTCCTTGCTATCGATTGGATAACATGATGGGGTTGTCGTTTATTGATGGTCACTTTAAGAAAAGCCCCAAGCCCGATGGCGAGTCCGCGAGCCGTCGGGGTGTTCCGGCTCGATACCTCAAGGGTTCGGCGGACCTCCGGGGGCGCACCCTTGGGCTTGGGGATTTTACTAAAGTGAAGGTCAATAAACAGCTCCCCGTGAAATCGGAAACTTCCGCGAAAAAACCTTCGCCATCGACCGGCTGTATGGTACCTTGTTAAACCTTGCCCAAACGCACCGGAGAAACGCCCATGACATGGCCAATCTGGACGAGACGGAAACAACCCTCGAAACCCAAGGCGTGCGCTCCGCGCGATGGTCGTGCGATGAATGAATCGCCGACTTTTGAAGCGCTCGAACCGCGAGAGATGTTGAGCGGGGTGACGATCATTACGCATGGATATCAACCCACCTCCAGCGACCGCCCCGGTTGGCTCGATACGATGGCGGACGCCATCGTCGAACGCGCGGGCGATGATACGGCCGTTTACGCGCTGCGAATAGATCGTTCGGGCCCAGGTGGCAAGGCTCAAGTGAAATCATTCAACCTGCTTGCCGGATTGCCGCCATCCATGAACTCAAACGGTGAAACCGTCATCATGCTCGATTGGGCGGATGCTTCCGGTTTGGTTGGGTCCTATACGAACACCGCAAAAATCGCTGAACTCGTAACCCCCTATTTGACCAATGCCATACCAACCCAAGGCATTTTTCATCCCTTGGCGGAATCTCCCATTCATCTCATCGGACACAGCCGCGGCGCATCGGTGGTGTCACAGTTGGCGGGACGGCTTGGTGTTCAAGGCATCTGGGTGGATCAGGTTACTACGCTCGATCCGCATCCTGTTTCTCCTGATCCATTTTCCGCGCTTGCTTCGAATGTTGTATTCGCAGACAACTATTACCAAGAGGATGATTGGTTCACTTATGGTTATTCCGTCACAGGTAGTTTTGAAGCAGATTTAACGCTGGTCGTCCCCGACCATAGTCAGATTCATGCTTATTACCACGGCACCATCGATATCGATGCCGTCAATGATGGCGACAATACAGGATTGATTTTTGGTCCTATTGCAATCAAGTCATCGTGGTATTCCCATGCTGTTCCCCTCACCGGCCCACGCGACGCCATCGGCTACCACTACAGCCGCATCGGCGGAGGAAGTCGATTCGACGGCGTGGTTTCCGCCGGTCTGCATCCGCTGTTCGGCCTCAGCAACGCCTTCCGTGTTCCGCTTGATATGTCCAATGCGACCTGGCCCAGCCTTATTTTGGTGGAACTCAACGACAGCGACCTGACCTACACCGCCGGCGACCTGATTCATCCCATTGCGCTCTTTACCGATGCCGATTCCATAGCCGCCATAGGTTTCTACCTCGACCAGGACACCAATCCGTACAACGACAATAAAATCCTGTTGGGTTATGGCGTCTATCCAGCGACCGACGGCGTTGTATATAGCGTGCAGCCGGAGTATTCGACGGCAGGCGCCGCTCCGGGCACTTACCATGTCTATGCCAAGATCGTCGATCCGGGCGCTCGCACGCGATACCTTTATTCCTCATCCACCATCGAGATACTTGCTTCACCTGATCCGGTCGATCCGCTGCCGCCTGTTGATCCGCCGTTCTTCGATCCGCCGCCCAGTAATCCGCAGGCCGGCGCCAATGCCCCACTCGTCACGATCAAAGCCACCGACAAAACCGCCAGCGAGACCGGCGGCGGCACTCCCGCCGGGCGCGGCACGTTCACCGTCACGCGCGACGGGGCGACGAACGAACCGCTCACCGTTCATTACAGCTTCGCCGGCACCGCCGCCAATGACGGGAGCGATTACGCTTTGCCGCCCGGCTTCGTGACGATTCCTACCGGGGCAAAGTCGGCGGTGATTCATATTGATCCGGTCGATGATGCGATTGCCGAGGGGCCGGAGACGGTGATTCTCACGCTGGCGGCGTCATCGGATTACCGCCTGGGTGCGACGGCACAGCGGGCGGCGACCGTGACCATCGCCGACAACGAATCGACGGTGAGCATCACCGCGACCGGCAAGAAGGCGACCGAGGCGACGCCCGCCGGCAAGCCGGGCAAGGTGCGCATCGCGCGGGCCGGGAAATCGCTGGCGAATCCGCTGACCGTGAACTACACCATCGGCGGCACCGCGCAGAACGGCGTTGATTACGCCACGCTCAGCGGCACGGCAACCATCCCCGCAGGGCAGAAGTTTATTGATGTGTTCATCACGCCGATCGATGATGCGGTGGCCGAGGATGTGGAGACGGTTGTCATCACCCTGGCCAATGATTCCTCGTACAACAGCGACGCGAAGAAGACGACGGCAACCGTGACCATCGCGGACAACGAGCCGGTGGTGACGATCAAGGCGACCGACAAGGCGGCGACGGAGAAGGATGGGGGTGCTTTGTCGGCACGCGGGGTGTTCACGATCACCCGCAAGGGCGGCTCGACGGCCCTGCCGCTGGCGGTGAATTATTCCGTTGCAGGCACGGCGACGGCGGGCGATGACTATGCCGCGCTGTCGGGAACCGCCGTCATTCCCGCAGGGGCGAAGAGCGTCATCATCGTGGTGAATCCGATCGATGACATCATCACCGAGCCGGCCGAGACGGTGATCGTCACGCTGAATGCGGACGCCTCCTATCGGCTGGGCAAGGAGAAGGAACGGACGGCAACGGTGACGATCGCCGATTTCGAGCTGGCGCCGGCATCGATCGCGGGGCTGGCGTTCAATGCGAAGATCACCCAGGGCACGTTGACGTTCGCGGTGAAAGGATCGACCGGTCAATGGATCGCCTCCGATGCGGGCGACCGCTACATCGTGATCGGCGGTAAGGGTGTGCGGACAAGCCAAGGCGAATACACTTATGAAAAGCTGACCTCCACCACGGCACTGCTGACTTTCAACGATGCGATAAGCGGACAGGCGGAGAGCACGTGGATGTTCACCAACCCCACGCGGATGAGTTTCTCAACCACCAACCAGGCCGGCGGAATGCAAACCGGCACGATGACGATGCTCAAGCCCGCCGCGTCCCTGGCGAGATCGTCACTGGCCGGGCGGACCGCCAATGCGAAAATATCAAGCGGCGTATCCCCCTTCGCCTCGAAAGGCGACTTCCTGGCATCGTTCAACAACAACGGCTTCTACAACATCTTCGGCGGCCCCGGCGTGGCCAACAGCAACGGTGCGTTCACCTACACGCGATTCAATGCGAACACAGGGCTGCTGAGCCTCACCAACAGCAGCAGAGGCGACTACTGGAGCGTGTTGACCTTCATCACGTTGAGCAAGGTGAATTACGTGTCCGTCCATGAAGACACGCTGGCCGTGCAGCGCGGAACGATGAGCATATTCTGACATTGAAGGCCTTGCCGGCGTATTTCAAACACGGCATATTTCAAACAGTTGTCGATGAGAGGCCCCAGCGATAGGATACCGCCCGGGTCGGTCAACAGATGCGGCCCCAACATGGCGTCATGCACGTCGCTTTTTACAGGCGCCCGTAGCTCAGTCGGATAGAGCGGCGGTTTCCTAAACCGCAGGTCGGCAGTTCGAATCTGCCCGGGCGCATTGGGGCCTCTTTCGAGGAATTGGGATGGCACAGGCGGACCCGTCAGAGGGGCCTGCGTGGTTTGGGGATCGCGGTCGCCGGGGGAGGGGGAATGTCGTGCTTGTTTCTCGTGTTTATTTCTCGTGTTTATTTCTCGTGTTTATTTCTCCTTGACCCTTTGGCGGACTCCTGTAAACTCATGAATGTCGGCGGTGATGCCGCCGGTGTTTCCAAGGCCCTCTTCCCACCAGCACCGTGCCGCCTTGTGCGCACGGTGCTGTTTTTCAGGGGAGAATCAGGCGGGATGGTGCCGACGGGGTTGGCCGGTTTCGGGTTGTGATGGATGAAGAATGAAACATCCGCCTTTTCAGTTTGCTTCCGCGATCAGCGTGCTGGCCGATGGCGCCCGGGCGGCGGAGGAGGCGGTGGAGCAGGTGTTGCCGCAGGTGACCGGGCCGGTGGATCTGGCGGTGTTGTTCGTATCGCCGCATCACCTGTCGATGCTGGAGGAGATCGAGGAATATCTTTCGCTGACCTTGCGGCCGCGCATCACCATCGGCCTGGCCGCGGCAGGGGTGATCGGCATGAGACGGGAGGTGGAGGATTCACCGGCCCTGTCGCTGCTGGTGGGCAATCTGCCCGGGGCGCATCTGTTTCCATTCACCAGCGCCGAGTTGGACAAGGTCTGGAATGAAACGCCTGCATCACTTGGGCGGCTGTTCATGGATGCCAACGGCGGCGCCTTGCCCAACGGGGTGATTCTGTTTGCCGATCCGTTCTCGACGCCGATGACCGGCGTGCTGCCCGCGCTCACCGCGGCCTTGCCCGGCGTGCCGCTGATCGGCGGGCTGGCGAGCGCGGCCCGGCAGCCGAACCGGAATCGTCTGCTGATGAATCGCGCGGTCCATCACCAGGGAATCATCGGGTTGGCGGTGGGCGGCAGGGCGAAGGTGGATTGCACGGTCAGCCAGGGCTGCCGCGCCATCGGCAGGCCGATGATCATCACCAAGGCCAGGCGGAATGTGATCTTCGAGCTGGGCGGCAGGCCCGCCATCGAGGTGGCCCGGAACCTGCTTGAAAAACTGCCCGCCGCCGACCAGGAACTGCTTCAGACCAACGGCTGGCTGGTGGGGCGGGTCATCAACGAATACAAGCATCGCTTCGGGCGCGGCGACTTTCTCATTCGCCAGGTGATCGGCATCGACCCGCACGCCGGCTACCTCGCCATCGGCGATCCGCAGGTGCGCATCGGGCAGACCATTCAATTCCATGTCCGGGATCAAAAAACCGCGCGCGAGGATTTCGAGCTTCTGTTGCAGGCCCAGAAGCTGCACCAGGCCGGCGCCGAGGAAGGGCGGACCAGCGGGGCGTTGCTGTTCAGTTGCAGCGGCCGAGGCAGACATCTTTTCAGCCGGCCCGACACGGATGCATCACTGGTCCACGAAGCCCTGGGCGACATCCCGCTGGCGGGATTCTTCGCGGCAGGCGAGATCGGCCCCGTGGGCAGGGAAAACTTCCTTCACGGTCACACCGCAAGCCTGGCGGTGATTCGATCGATTTGAGAATGTGTATGAAAAGGTGCGAAGGACCGACGATTTCGGAGGGGCATTTTGATAAGGAAGACAGGAAGGAAATGAGGAAAAAACACCGCGCCTAGAAAGTTTATGACGGAGCAGGACCCGATGGTACAATCGAGGACGGTGATCGACGTTCCTCCGCTGTGATCGGTTCCGCGATACATCAACAGGGAGCATTTCATGCCGAATCCCTCCTCCGGCCACCCGCCAACCGGCTACGACTCCCTCGACCGCCTGCGCCAGTACCAGCGCGGCATCCTCGCCCCGGGCGGCGGCAGCATCGTCACCCCCATCACGTTGCCCAACGCCAGGACGCAACAAACCTATGACCTCGACGGCTTGGGCAACTGGAAGAAGACTCAATATGACCCTGTTGGTGGTGTTCTCACCACGGAACAGCGGCAACACAACAAACTGAATCAAATCACACGAACGAAAGTCGATTCGACTCAAATCGGCTTCACCTACGACAAGAACGGCAACCTCCTCAACGATGGCATCCGCAAATACGAATACGACGCTTTCAACCGCCTCGTCAATGTTTACAAAGACCCCAACGGCACCCCCGGGGGTTCTGGAGGTTCCGGGGGCCCCACTCTCATCGCCACATACACTTACGACGCCCTGAACCGCCGCATCCGCAAAGTGGTCAGCAACGGCGGCGAGTCCGGCAACGTCCCCGATGGCGTCACCGACTATATCTACTCCGGATCGCGCTGCGTCGAGGAACGCACCTCCTGCGCCAGCGGCGGCGGGGACGGAAACGGCGGCGGCAACGGGGGCGGCTCCGAGGACACGCCGACGAAACAGTACGTCTGGGGCATCTACCTCGACGAACTCATCCAGCAAAGGCACATTGCGGCCCCGACCAACTCCGGTTCGGATATCGATCTGTACCCGCTCCAGGACTTGCTGTACCGGACAACCGGTCTTGCGGACAGCACCGGCGTCATCCGCGAAGCCTACGACACCGACGCCTACGGCAACACCCTCATCTTCCGCAACGCAGGCTCCCCGCCCGCCCCCATCACCTTCACCGACGGCGACACCCAGGTTGACTTCCCCATCTGCGACTTCATCTTCACCGGACAACGATACGATGCGGAAAGCCGAATCTATCACTACAAGGCGCGGTTTTATGTGCCGGAACTGGGGCGGTTTGGGCAGAAGGATTACATCGATCCTGTATTATCTTCCTATAAATATGCCGATGGCAATCCTCTTGTCTTATTGGATGCTCTGGGATATATCCCTCATGGCGCGGCATATTTGGATTATGGAGACGGCGATGGCGTCCACATTCAGGCGCGCCCCACTCCACAGCGACTGGCTCGCCTGGCTCCCTTGGACGCTGATGCGAATCCGCCGATTCCACCCTCTAGCGATGTTGCACATGACACTTACAACTGCGCAGGCTTGGCGTTTCGGGACTTCACATACCCGGGGCATAAGGATGTTATTGCCAAGTTGTCGAACAAGGATATATTCAAGTTAAAAAACTGCTCAGACAATTGCAGGCCATGCGGAATTAAGTTTCGATTCTGGCTTTGGTGCTATTCCATCTACAAAAAAGGTCGCTTTGTAAAAGATATGGGATGCGATGATCCCCGAAGCTTCCATATAGTCGCATCGCCCACATCTTGTTCAACCGGCAAGGAGCTCGATAGTCATTGGAAAAATGCGTCTGGTCAACCGAGCGGCCCATCTGATCCACTTGCCAGCCACCCCGCCATCTTGCATCGATTATATCCTCCTAAAGTATTAACTCCATCCAAGGATGCAAACGACGACTTTGACGAAGTGCGAATAAAAATACGACGCGAGGAATGCTATTGCGCAAATCGCCGCGACCTCCCCGGATGGAGTTAGTTTGGACGAAAATTACAACATGACATACCAAAAATACGTCATTATTGTCGTCATATGGGTCATTTGTGGAGGATCTCTTGTGATTCCAATGATATCGAATTGGAGGCACCGTTCACGACAAGACTCAAATCAGTACAACCTATCGCGATTCTTTTTGAGCCTTGAACTGTCGGGTGGCCTTAACGGATCCTATTACATCGGATTAAGCCATGACGGGCGACGCCTGGAATTTCCCCGTGTTGACGACCGTATGTATTATCTGATAAACAACAACTATTTGGAATATGATACATTGCTAAATCCCAATGACAGTGAAATGGTTCTGCGCGGCACCGGCGCGCCGACTTCCGCACTCTCGATCGCATATTCATATGCAATGCTACAGATCGATGTGGGATTTGATGGGAACAGCGATTCGCCGGTGATTGGACGAAGGACTGAGTGGCGCTCGACCTGGAATTCCCGTGCCGCGCTGATGGCAGACAGGTATTGGACGACGAGCGACAGCAAAGCTGAACAAAGCGCATGGAGTTCGAGCGGTTGGCAAGGACATGTGTTGTGGAACAGCGGCTCCGTCATTTGGCACGATTCTCCATCTCAATCAACGCGATATGGCGGCGTTGATCACGGCTCAGACCACCTGTTTCAGCAACATTCAATCGAAGACGCTTACTTAATACATATCGGCCAATAGCAAGTAGCAAGTAGCAAGCAAGTAGGGTGGGTTGAGTCCGCGAAACCCACCACCCGCAGTGAACAGACTTCGGATGCCGCGGCTCCGCCGGCTTCCGGATGGTGGCGGAGAAAACGGCGAAGAAAACGGGCGAAGAAAACGGGACAGGTCCAATTAGGGGGCAAGTATTGGACCTGTCCCGTTTTCTCCGCCCACCCTACTTGCTACTTGCTTGCTGCCCGCGTCCTTTACAATTTCATCGCTTACGTCCAAAGGATGCCGATTACGATATGGGCCAACGTAACGACGACCAGCAACACTAAAATGATAGCCGCGTACAATGGCGGCAACGACATGATTCCTGCTGCAAGAGAGGCCGCTCCGCCACACAAAAGCACTTCTTCGATCCATGCTCCTCCATAAAACATGGAGGATAACATGCATATCAGCAGCGTAGAGGCCAATATGATTATGGCGATATTACGATTGAGTCTTCTGTTCATCATGGCGCTCCTTGCAGGCAGGCGGACGACGTTTGTGTCAATGTTTTCATACATCGCCAGGGGCGGATCGGCGACATCTACGGTTTCCTTTTCGCCATCAGGCCGGGCTGCGTGATGGGTTTGTTCCTGGGCCGCTCCCAGTATGAAGCAGGCACGATGTCGAATCGCGTTTTCGGGCAGAGCGAGGAATGCGTCCCTCTGAAACCCGATTCACAATCCTCTTTTGACACCGCGCGGCGGCATCATCAAAATAGCCGCCCGTTGAAGAAGTCAGAAGTCAGAGGTCAGATAAAGCATTCAGTTTCCCAGTGGGGACTTCTGAATAACCGCCGAGGTGTCGCGAACCGGGGATTGCGAAGCCGCAAGCGGCTTGGATGTGAGCTTATTCAGGAATCCCAGTGGTTTGTTTCACGCTGACCTCTGACCTCTGACCTCTTTTTTCAACGGGCTGATAGCCGCCCCCCCCCGGAAATGGTCGCCAAGTCATCCTCTGAAAAGAAAGAACCCCATGCCTTTGAACATTCGCGCCGTTGCTGACACGCAAATCGATCTTGTCTCCCTGGGGGAGTGCATGGTTCGCCTGAGCCCGCCGGGGCATGGCCGGATTGAGTTTGCCAACCTGATGGAAGTCTGCGTCGGCGGCGGTGAATACAACGTGGCCTACGCGCTTTCGCGTCTTGGTCTTCGCACCGGCTGGGTGGGCGGCCTGGTTGACAATCCCGTCGGCGCCATCGTCGTCAATCATGCACGATCGGGCGGCCTGGATATTCAGCATGTGGTCAACATGAAGTACGACGGCGTCGGACGCGAGGCGCGCATCGGCCTGAACTTCACCGAAGTGGGCACCGGCGTGCGCGGCTCCGTCACGCTCTACGATCGCGGCCACTCGGCCACCAGCAAGATGAAGCCCGGCGATGTGAACTGGGAACATCTCTTCCAAGGGCGCGGCGTCCGCTGGCTCCACACCGGCGGCATCATGGCGTCGCTCTCGGCCACCACGCGACAGGTCGTCGCCGAGGCCGTCAAGGCGGCGCACGATGCGGGCACCATCGTTTCCTACGATCTCAACTTCCGCAGCAAACTGTGGAGCAGCAAGGATGCGATCGCGACGACGAAGCCGATCGTGCCGTTCATCGATTGCCTCATCGGCAACGAGGAGGACTTCCAGAAAGTGCTCGGCTACGAAGTGGAAGGCGTCGATATCGACAAGGGCGAGATCGACACCAAGGCCTTCAAGAAAATGGTCGAGCGCGTGGTGAAGGATTATCCGAACATCAAGGTGGTCGGCACCACGCTGCGCGCGGTGCGTTCCGGCCTGATCAATGACTGGACCGCCATCCTCTGGCACGAAGGCACTTTTTACGAAGGCATCAAGTTCCCCGGCCTGGAGATCGAGGATCGCGTCGGCGGCGGCGACGGCTTCGCCAGCGGCTTCGCCTACGGCTTCCTCACGGGGCAGGCGCCGCAGCAGTGCGTCGATCTGGGCGTGGCCCACGGCGCCCTGCTCCAGACCACGCGCGGCGACACCTCGCAGATCACCCTCGAAGAACTCATGCACGTCGCCAAAGGCGGCAGCGCACGCATCAAGCGGTGAGTGATGTCGCTCTTGGGACAAGAGCCGCGACGTAACACGTCGCGGAGATGAACGGTGAGACGGCGTGTTTGTCATGCGGAGGATCACGGGACGCGAAGACGGCAGGTGCCGATCAAGGCTGAAAAGAAAAAGGTGCGTTTCGGCCCCCCCTTCAGGCTGTTCACGTCCGCGACTCGTTGAGTCGCGGCTCGCGCTTATCCCGAACTCAGGTTCCTGTGGTTGATATGCCTCCCTTCTCTCGTGCCGCTATCATGTCAGCATGATGCGATACTCAACCTTGCCCCGACCGTTCGGATTTTCGTCGTTGCTGGCAATCATCGTTATGCTGGCCGGCGGCGCGATCATGGATGCGGAGAACACCCCCGGTGCCCCCGGTGTCCCCGGTGCCCCCGACACCGCCGATCTGCAACCGAAGTTCGTCGCGGGTAGGACCACGCGATATGAAATATGGTCGCAGCGCAGGCAACATGTCGAGCTTTCGTTTCTGGGCGAGTCGAAGAAGATGGAGATGACCCTCGAAACCAAGGGCGAGGTGACGTGGACCGTCGATCGCGTCGGCGGCGACGGCTCGGCGACCTGCACCATGACGCTCGATTGGCTGGTGGCCACCACCACCGGCGGCGATGCGGAGCCGGTGACCGTCGATTCCCGCAAGGCCGGCGGCGACGACCGCATGAGCGAGCTGCTCAAGGCGATGGCCAGGACGCCCATCACGGTCGAGGTCGCCGCCGATGGCACGGTGAAGCGGGTCAGGGGCGTCGATGCGATTCACGCGAAGCTGGCCGACCCCGAAAGCGCGCCCGATGAACTGGACTTTCAGGAGACCGCTTCCGATCTGGTGACCATCGCCGCCGCGGCCGGCGCCACGCGGCTCAAGGGCAACTGGAAAACGCAGGCCGACTGGAATCACGAACTGGGCAAGCTCCATCACGACACCACCTACACGCTGCAAGGCATCGAACAGGTGGCGGACATTTCCATCGCCACGATCGAAGGCGTCTCCAAACTGCGTCTGGATGTGGATCCGAAAAAGCTGCCCGCCGACGGTCCCAGGTTGAATGTGCAGTTGAAAAAAGGCGAGGCGAAAACGCAGATCATGTTCGACCTCTCGCGCGGCGAAGCCGTCGGCCGCAACAGCATGCAAAGCACGACCATCGAGGCGAAACTCACGCACAACGGACAGACCCTCACCCGGCTCATGGATGAAACGATCCAAAGCCAGGTGCTGCGCATCGCGGAGAAGTGAAACGGCCCTGCCCGGCGTCGCGCATTCCCTTTGCCATCGACCGGAAAATGGGGCACAATGATCCGCTTGGCATTCCGCCCTGCAAGGGAAGTTCACGATGCAGTTAATGAGTTGGACGCTTGCTCGACTTGGCAGCCGTTTTCAACTGCTGTTTGAACCCCACAAACGGCAGATTCGTCACTCGGCGCTGGGACGCTTCTTCGATCAGCCCGTCGATCTCATGGTCGGCATCATCGAACCCGACGGCACCGAGCGCGTGCTCCCTTTCTCCCAGCGCGGCTCGCTCCTGAGCAACTGCGAACAATTTGAACGCCTCAATTCCATCACCTATCGCGGCTACAGCGAGAAGTATCGCCTGCGCTTCGAGTTCAACATTCACAGCGTCTTCTATCCGCAGGATGAAGCGCTCTGCACCATGCCCGCCTTCTATCTGGAGATGCGGGTCACCCAGTCGCCGGCGGTGCGATTGCTCAGGCCCGCGGGCAAACGGCCGGGCAGGGTGAAGCTGTTCATCCGCGTGGCCCGCCCCGACACGCAGATCGTCGCCGGCGGCGAAGGCGGCGGGCGCATCGACCTGACTTATCAATGCCCCACGGTGCCCAAGCCTGATGACGGCGTCGGGCCGTTCGGCAAGCCGCTGAAACAGGAGGACCGCTGGGTGCCGGTGCGCGAGCGGATCGTCAGCCTCAACGCGGGCTGCGCGGTCGATCCCGATGGCCGAGGGTTGACCTACGAAATGCCCGTGACCGAGGAGAGCAGCGGCACCAAGTGGCGGCTGGTGTGGGGGGCGCACTGCGGCGAGCCGGTGCTGCGGGTGAAACAGAACAGGAAGATTCGCCAGGGTCGGCTGCAATATGCCGCGCGACTGGCGGACATCGACGCGGTGATGAAGGACGCCATCGACAACCGCGATGATCGCCTGGGCCATTCGCGCCGCTTCGAAAAGCTCTTCGACCAGGCTTCGCTCATCGTTTCCCAGCGGCACCTGCTCAGCCAGAGCTGGCATGCGTTTCTGAGCAACTCCTTCTGGTGTCAGCTTGATGATGGCGAAACCGGAGCCGCCACCGGCGATCAGTGGTTCAGCGTGATGGAAGGCAGTTCCTTCTATCACTCGACGCTCGATGATGAATACAACTGCTCGCTGTTTTATCTTTCACTCTGGCCCGGCCTGTTGGCGATGCAACTGAGGCAGTGGCCGATGCTGGAGAAACCGCACAAGCCTTCGGGCGCCGCGTTCCTGAGTCATGACATGGGCCGGGGCTGCGAGATTGCCGAGCAGGCTTACGATCACGACATGCCTGTCGAGGAGAACTGCAACTACGTGCTGCTGATGCAGGCTTATGCCCATTGGACCGGCGACCTGTCGCTGGTTGAATCGCATGCGCCGTTGCTTGAACGGTTGGCTCGATATCTCATCTGGACCGACCGCGACGGCAGCGGGTTCTCCTCCGAAGGCTCGCCCAACACGCTCGATGACGCCAGCCCCGCCTCGCAGGTCGCCCGCAAGCAGACCTACCTGGCTGTCAAGCGATTGGCCGCCCTCGATGCCTCCGCCAACCTGCTGGGCCGCGTCAACTGCACCGAGACGGCAGAGCATTGCAAACGCATCGTCGCCGAGGCGGCGCCGATGATCGAACAGGCCGCCTGGCTGGGCGATCATTATGCCGTCTGCGTCGATCGCTCCTCCACAGGCGTCATCGACGCCCGCACCGGCGAACCCCTCACCGATGACGAAATCCCCGGCTGGGACGCCTACTCCATCTCCACCGGCAACGGCCTGCTCCTGCCCATCATGTCCGGCAGGTCCCCGCTGCTCGACCCACAGCGACTCCGAACCGACCTCTACAACGCCATGCGCGAAACCCTCAGCCCCTACGGCTGCGGCCACTCCACCCTCGAACCCGAAAATGTCTGGGTCTCCCAAAACCTCTGGCGCGATCACCTGGGAAGCTACCTCGGACTCTCTTGGCCTCCCTACCTCGCCCAGCGCTACTGGGACCTTCAGGTCATGAGCAACACCCACCTCCAGTCCCTGGGCTTCGTCGATTGCTACATCGGCAACAACCTCTCCTTCTTCCCGCGCGGCATCACCTCCATCGGCTACCTCCTCGCCCAGCCCCGCCTCATCATCGACCGCCTCCACGAAACCGGCCCGCACATCAGCGTCAATCCCGACCGCCACACCAACCAGCGCCTCCCCCTGCTCCCCCTGGCCGACTGGAAGGCGGGCAAAATCCCCGTCTGCGTCGTCGATGCCGCAGGCCGGGTGACCATCGAAGGGCAGATCGACCCGGTGACGATCGTGGGGCACGCGTAAGACGATAAAATGATCGCTAAACACGCACGGTTCATGCCGCGGCGGGATCGCACCCCCCGGGCCTTGTGCAAAACCCCCAGCCTCAGCCAGCAATGGGGAAGGATGTGGATTATCTGCAGTTTTCCACTTTTCCAGTCCCGTCATCCCCGGTTTTTTTGACAACGGGTCGATCCCATATACTTGGCGAACCAATGATGGTATCGTTACAATACCGAATCGTCCACCAACACCTTCGTGTATGAGTCGTCCAGTGAAATTAGGGAAACCACCAGTAATCGAAGCGTGGATCGAGTACCACTCCCTCTTGAATGAGGAGGTGCCCCAATGGGAAGTCCACGATGCGAAGAAGTTTGTTGATGCGAATTACCCCGATTTACGTGACCAGATGGTTGGGAAGCAAGCTAGGCTCATCTACGACATGCAAAGCAATGAAGAAGGGAGAGTGTCTACCCTGTTCGAGCGTTTGAGGGGTACAACTTCGGAAGGGGATCGTGTAATTCAAGTCGGACGGCAGATTCTTGTACTCAATGTGCTGAAGAAAGAAGGAAGGGGCTGGCCCACTTTTGAGTCGTGGCGTGATGAGAGCTTGCAACTCTTAAGTCGATATGTCGAATTTGTCCAACGCGAACGCATCATTGGCATTCGACCTGCGATCCATTATCGAGACCTTGTTTCGTTGCCGACGGTCGATGGCAAGCTTGTGATTGAAGATTATCTCCACATATACCCGAAGGTACCCGGCGCATTTGGTGAAATCGCGCATTTTGGAATCGAGTTGTTCTTGACCGGTTTGAGCAGTATGGGCCTAACACGCCTATCCATCGTTCCAATGCCGGCCCCTGATCGACAGGGGCTAGCAGACTTTCGATTGGATTGGCATATCGAGATAAACTCCTCACAATCTCTGAAGCCGGAACAAAATACGGTTAGAGATTGGCTCGATAAGGCTCAGAATGACGTTGTTGTTGCTTTTGAGAAAATCTTCACTCCCAAGGCATGGGCGATGTTTGAACCGCAGGGTTAACCGATGATCTACGCACCCATTGCATTTTCTCTTTGGCTCGCACCTCAGTTTGGGACTGTCCCGTGCGAGGCCAAGTTTGTTGACGCAGATGTTGTGCCTTCGGCAGGCGCATCGGACATGCCACCAATCGAGAAGATCGCTGTTGGATCAAGTGAATACAAGTTGATGCACGCAGTGCATCCGGTTTGCACTTGGGTGATGCCTCACTGGAGTTGTCGTGCGATTGAGTTCGGTTCAAAGCTGGTGGGTGTTGGCAGTTCGCCTGCAGAAGCGCTTGAGCAGTGGAAGAAGGAAGTGCATGCGGAGTTTCAGAGACTGTACGCGAAGCGTTACTTTGAGATGGATGAGAACGACCGTCGCGATTGGTCGCGACTCCTGCAGGTTATCGATGTGAACGAGTATCGTGAACGGGCACCAATGATCGTGCGGGCTGTAGGGCGCATTCGGTTTAAATTTGTTGGCAAGAAGCCCCGCCCGGATCGGATCTATTGGGTTGATGGTCGCGTGGACCGCGTTCCAGACTGGGACCGGCTACCGGCTGATTTTTCCGCCTTGCCCGCAGGCGGTTACATCGACGCGGTCGTCGAGCGACATCCAAAGACCGCAAACTTGCTGCGTATATTGGACGCGCGGCCAATCGAGATGAGCAATGTATCTCAGCGTGAGGCCGATGAGTTCATTGAGTCCCTGCCCAAAGCAATACTTCCGGAGGTTGAATGGACTTGGCCGACAACCACGGAAAATCGTTAAAAGCCGAATGTTGCGTGTTGGATGTTGGACAGGGATCCTGCACGATACTCTATTTAGGCGATGGTCGCGCCGTGATCATAGATGCGGGCCCATGCGTCTCTGCCGTTCCATTGCACTTTCTGCAGCGCTACGTCAATACTATCGACGCCCTGATCGTTAGCCACAATCACGCAGACCACGACGGTGGCGTCACGTCGATTCTTCAAATGTATCCCAAGGCAATCCGGCGGATTTATTTTCTGCGCGACGGCCCGGCAAAGCTCAATAAGACTTATCGTCAAACTCTGCGACAGTGGCGAGCAGGGCAACTGCTCAATGCACCTGACCGATTGGAGACGACCGACAAGCCTCGGGTACTCTTCCCGCACCCCGAAGACCCCGCTCCACCCGTTCGCGCCGAGGGCGTTTCGTTGAAGCTCTATTATCCGACGATGATGGACAATTTCGAGGCAGAATCCGAGGAGGCAGATCAGAGCCGCCAATCGAATCGAACCAGTGCTATTCTCGGCCTGCACTGCGGGGAACGGACGCTTGTGTTTCCAGGGGACGCTTCCATTGAGGCTTGGCGAATGCTGCATAAACGCGTTGGTCAGAAAATGCTGGCCGATATCTTGATAGTCCCCCATCACGCTGGAGGCGTTGCAACTCCCGCACGAGATCAGGCAGCGAACCGCGAACTATATGAAAATATTCTGACTCCGAAAGTGGGAATCGTTTCGGTCGGCACTGCGAACTCTCACAAGCATCCCAAGCCTCACTCCGTCGCGTCGCTAAGAGCGGTAGGTGCAACCGTGGTGTGCACTCAGATGACCCAACAGTGCTGCACTCAGCTAGAAAAGATACGGCCCGGCTTGATTACGCCATTCTCACCTTCGCAATCCTCGCCTCACAAGAGCGAGACGGGATCAGGTAAGACTAAAGATGTTGCATGTTTCGGCACTGTTGTGATTGGTATTAGTCCTGAGGAACTAGTAGTCGATCGACTAGACGAGCATCAAAAGAAGGTAGATGGGTTGGCAACTGACGGCCAAATGCCGTTGTGCAGACCAACCCAGACAGTTTAACAATTGACCTTCTTTGTCGGCCAGATGTTGCGCATCGCCGAATCTTTCGATTCAATACCCTTTTCGCACGCGGTTTTGCCGACCGCATGGCTTTCGATTCATCAACCATTCTCTAACATTCGGATCCCCATGGTCACAACTTCCCTTCCACCCCCAGCTCATGGAAGTAATGCCCGACCTTGTGCTGGTTTTCCAGCAGCCAGTCGATGGTCGGTTCGCCGCGCATGGCTTTGATGATGGCCTTGGCGGTCGCTTCGCGGTGGGTTTGGAAGAGGATGTTGTGGTCCACCTTCGTCGCTTCGTCGGCGACGGAGGGGTCGAGCCAGACGGAGATGATGATGCCCAGGTCGCTCACTTTGGATTTGGGGATGGCGCCGGCGCGGACGCAGTCGAGGACGGCGTGGGCGATGGCGGCCTGCACGGTGCCCATGAGGATGTTGGTGTAACGCACGGACTTGACCGTGACCTTGCTGACCATGATGGTGGCGGGCTTGACCTGCACATCGCTGTTCAAGATGGCGAAGACGCGGGAGTGGCCTTTGATCTGGTCGCCGATGAGTTGGGCCAGGGCGTGGCCGACGGGGCCGTCCAGTTCGCCGATAACGACTTCGGGCTCGGCGGCGGACCACGCGGGGTCGGCTTCGACGAGGGCTTCACCGGTGCGCAGGACGATGCGGCCCCCGGCACCCCCGGCACCCCCGGCACCCCCGGCCCTCCCGGAACTGGCGGCGGATGGGGTGCGTTTGGCGGCGGACTTGGGACGTTTGGCTGTCGAACGGGCGGGCTTGCGTGCCATGCTGGGTTTCCTTGCGGGGTGGGGTGAGCGGGCATCGTATCAGGGCGTGATGGTGGTCGGCCACAAAACCCGACAGGGGTAAAAGCATATTGGGAGGGCGAGGTTCTCGCTGGGAGGGCGAGGTTCCCACTGGGAGGGCGAGGCTCCCGCCGAGCCGATTCGGTTGCGAAGGCCCCGCTTTGGGGGCCTGAGCAAACGAAACTCACGCGGCAGGCGAACGATCAGGCACGATCGCCGGCCGCGCGATTTTCGTTTGCTTCAGCCCGCGG
>CAZYPK010000029.1:22730-41822 GCA_964649195.1 uncultured Phycisphaeraceae bacterium | reverse complement strand
CCCGCTTTGGGGGCCTGAGCAAACGAAACTCGCGCGGCAGACGAACGATCAGGCATGATCGCCGGCCGCGCGATTTTCGTTTGCTTCAGCCCGCGGACGGGCTTCGCAAACGAACGGCTCGGCGGGAGCCTCGCCCTCCCAGCCGGAGCCTCGCCCTCCCGGCGGGAGGCTTCCGCTCTTCCGCCATATGCTTTTGCCCTGTTTGTGTCCGGCGATTTGTTGACACTTCCAATCGTCGCCGCTACCTTCTGCGTCTCGTTGGGGGCTGCGTTGTTTGGGCGCGGTTCCTGCCGAGGTGCGGTTGCTTGTGATCATGCGGAAACCGCCTGAAAAACCGAATAAAAGCGATGGTGACGGCGGTCCGACGGATGGACGCAGGTTTTCCGTCAAAGAGTGGATGAGCATGGGGCGGGTCGCCGGCGTCGGCATGGAGATGGGGCTGACCATCGCGGCCTTGACGCTTCTGGGCTGGTGGCTGGACACCCAATGGAACAGCAGCCCGTGGATGCTCATCACCGGCGCGTTCATCGGCGCCGTCGGTTCCTTCTACAAACTTCACCGCATCAACAAGCGTTGGTTTGCGAAGGGAAAGCGGGATCAGTAGCAGGAGCAGAGGCAGTGGCAGTAAAGGCAAAGTAAAGGCAAAAGGACTTTTGAATAATCCCCGATGTGCCGTGAACCAGGGGATTGCGAAGCCGCAAGCGGCTTGGACGTGAGGTTGTTCAGGAATCCCAAAAGGCAGTCGGGAACGAAACAGCGGCGGCAGCATCCTTCTTGAATCATTCATACATAAAGCACTCATGCAGTCGAATCCGATCCATCACCCGTTTCCCCTTGGCCGCACGATGGCGGTCATGAGCGTTGTGGCGGCGGTGGCGCTGGTGATTCAGATCGTCCTGGTCCCCTGGCTTTTCGGGTCGCCCGATGGCGGCGTCAAGGCGGTGGCGCTGATGGGCGGACTGGTCTGGCTCAGCGGATTGCTGAGCGTGCTGCCGATGTCGCGGGAGCAGGGGCGCGGGCCGCTGGCGGTGGTGAAGGTTTTTTTTCTGGGCATGGGTGTGCGGGCGGTGGTGGCGGTGGTGGCGATCATCGTTGCGGTCAAGCGGCTTGGCCTGCCTCTGGGGCCCGGCGGCGTGGCGACGATGATGATGTACCTGCCTTTGCTGTTCGTCGAGACCCGCATGTTGGCGGACTATGTGCGAAAGTATGACGCCCTTCGATCCAATGATCCGGGCCGGGGCGGAGAGGGCGGGGGTGCGACTTTTCAGGGGGAACAGGGGGAGGCCGATGCGAAGCCGCAAGCGGCTCAGAGAAGTGATGATGTGAACAACAACGACAACAACAACACCGCCCCCTGCACGGAGGCTCTGGCGTGATGCACCTCTTGGATCCCATTCTTTCGTTTGCCGCGGCCAATCCGGTCGGGCACGTCACCGACAAGCCAATCTACGGCCAGTGGTTTGTCAGCAATGCCACGCTCATGCTGATCCTCAGCGGCATCGTCACCCTCTGGATGATCCTGCCGGCGGCCAAAAAGATCGCCACCGGCGAAGGCAGGACGCTCGACGACTACCGGGCCCAGGGCATCAAGGCCAACATGGTCGAGACGGTCTGCCTTTATCTGCGCGACAACGTCTTCAAGCCGATGCTCGGCGAGCAGACCGATCGCTTCTGCCCGATGCTCTGGACCTTCTTCTGGTTCATTCTCATCAACAACCTGCTGGGACTCGTGCCGCTGGTCGATATCACCGCTCTCTTTGGCCTCAACGAATACGAAGGCCACTACGTCGGCTTCGGCGGCACCGCCACGCAGTCCATCTGGGTCACCGGGGCGCTGGCCGCCATCTCCTTCATCTGGTTCAACGGCGTGGCCATCGTCAAGGACCCCGCCGGCTACTGCAAGCACCTGACCGGCGGGGCGCCCTGGTTCATGTGGCCCGTCATGATCGTCGTCGAGATCGTCGGCACCTTCGTCAAGCCCGTCGCACTCGCCCTGCGTCTCTTCGCCAACATGACCGGCGGACACATCATCGTCGCCACCCTCCTGGGCTTCGTCGTCCAACTCTCCCAGTGGAAGGTCGGCATCGGCCACGCCATGGCCATCATCCCCCTGGCCGGCACCATCGCCATCTACTTCCTCGAACTGCTCGTCGCCTTCATCCAGGCGTACATCTTCACCTTCCTCACCGCACTCTTCCTGAGCCAGCTCGTCGTCCACCACGGCCACGATGAGCATCATGAGGAACATGATCATGATCACGATCACGCCCATGCTCACTGAGGAAAAGCAGGAGATCAGGAAAACAGGAAAGCAGGAAATGGAAGGCATTGGAATCAGGAATCTGAGATTTGAAATCTCAAATCTGAAATCTCAAATGGATTGAACTCAAAACCGCCTTTGAACTCGGAACCCGGAACTCGAAACTCGGAACTTAATTAAAACCCCTGCCGACGAGTGAGGCGTTTGGCCGTGCCCGCGAGGGATGGGGACAACCGGTGCGACCTGACCGCATCAAACCGCATGGAGTATTGGTCATGAAGAACGTTCTTGTGCTTGGTGTGTTCGCTTTGTCCGCCCTGTTCACCTCGGCGGCGATGGCCGCCGAGACGCCCGCCGGCGATGCCCCGGTCACCGCCGGGGTTTCCATTCCGCCCGACAGCTTCGGCGCCAAGTTCGGCGCCGCCCTCGGCGCAGGCGTCGTCGTCTTCGGCGCCGCCAAGGGCATCGGCAACATCGGCTCCTCCGCCGTCGAGTCCATGGCCCGTCAGCCCGAGGCCGCCGGCTCGATCTCCGGCGCCATGCTCCTCTCCTGCGCCCTCATCGAAGGCGTCGCGCTCTTCGGCGTCGTCGTCACCCTGCTGATCGCGCTCGGCTGATTCTCCGGCTCCGACGCCCGAAAAACGGCGTCGAAGCCTTTCGTTCGATTCGATGCCCCCCCGGCCTCCGGCTCTCTTGGCTCTCCCGGCCCCCGGCTCCTGACGAAGGATTCACCATGACCCGTTTCTTCCTCGCCTCCGTCTCCCTGCTGATCGCCGCCCGGCCCGTGCTGGCCGCCGGCGATGCCAACCCTTTCGCCGGTCGCCTTTACCAGGCCATCGCCGCCGCCACGGTGTTTTTCGTTGTCTTCTTCGTGCTCAAGACCAAGGCGTGGGGGCCGATCCTCAAGGGTCTTCAGGACCGCGAGAACAAGATCAAGAACGATCTCGAAAGCGCCGAGCGGGCCAACAAGGACGCCCAGGGGAACCTCAAGGCTTATCAGCAGCAACTGAGCGAAGCCCAGGGCGAGGCCAAGCGGATCATCGATCAGGCCCGCGCCGACGCCGACAAGGTTCGCGCCCAGCGTCATGCCGAGACGCAGGCCGAGATCACCGCGATGCGCACGCAGGTGACCCGCGACATTCAGAACGCCAAGGATCAGGCCGTCAAGCAACTCATCGAGGAAGTCGGCACGCTTTCGACGCAGATCGCCGCCCGGATTCTCAAGCGCGAGATCAACGCCGACGACAACGCCCAAATCGTGCGCGACACGATCGCCGATTTCACCGCGAAGAACTGAGAAGGTGATACCCGAATAACCACAGAGGACACAGAGAAAAACATTGATTTTCCGCTTAAAAACGCTCTCTATGCCCTCTGTGCCCTCTGTGCTCTTTATGCTCTTTATGCTCTCTGTGCTCTTTATGCTCAGCAAGGATGACCCAAGACATGGCCATGGAAACCGCTGTATCGCTGGATGACACGATGGTCCGTGCCGTGGACCGCATCTATGCCCGCGCCCTGCTGGAGCTGGCGCAGGAAGGCGGCGAGCTTGAGGATGTTGCCGAGCAGATGTCCGACCTGTCGGCGTTGGTGGGCGCCCAGCCGCAGTTTGGGCAGTTGCTCCGTTCGCCCTCGGTTTCCGATGCCGACAAGGCGGTGATGCTGGAACATGCGTTCAAGGATCGCGTCCATCCGCTGATCTACCGGTTCATCCTGGTGCTCCAGCGCAAAGGGCGGGCCCGCAATCTGCCGGGGATCGTGGTGGCGTTCCGCCAGCTTTACAACGAGAAGCACGGCGTGATGGAGGTCCGCTGCGAGGTGGCCCAGCCGCTCGATGACGCCAGCAAGCAGGCCATTGCCGGGTTGATCTCGAAGATCAACCAGCGCGAAGTCGCGCTGCACGAGACGATCGATCCCGACCTGATCGGCGGGTTCAAGCTGCGCGCCGGCGACCGCCTGTTCGACGCCTCCATCGCCGCCCAGCTTCGCCGCCTTCGCCGCCACCTGAGCGCGGCCGGCGAAGCGACCGCACGCGGCCTGGTGAATCAGATTGTGATCGAATCATGAAAGCACTCTCCTTCAAGCCCGATGGCGAGGTCCGCCGAGCCGTCGGGGTATGAGTGAAGGTGAATGATTGAGTTAGAACTGTACCCCGACGGCTCGCGGACTCGCCATCGGGCTTGACTCAAATAACAGCCCCCACTGCCACTGCCACTGACCCCAGAGGATTCCGATGAAAATCAAGATCGATGAAATCACCAACCTGATCAAGCAGGAAATCACCAAATACTCCGCCGCCCTGGAAGTCACGCAGGTGGGCGAGGTCATCGAAGTCGGTGACGGCATCGCCCGCATCTACGGCCTCAGCGGGGCGATGGCCGGCGAAATGCTGGAATTCGAAATTGGTGACGGGAAAACCGTCATGGGCCAGGTCATGAACCTGGAGCAGGACATCGTCGGCGCGATCATCTTCGGCAACTACCTCGAAATCAAGGAAGGCATGACCGTCCGCACCACCGGCGAACTGCTCTCCGTGCCCGTCGGTGAAGGCATGCTCGGCCGCGTGGTCAACGGCCTGGGTGAACCGATCGACGGCAAAGGCCCGATCCAGGCCACCGAGCGCCGCAAGGTCGATATCATCGCCCCCGGCATCGCCGACCGTCAGCCCGTGAAGCAGCCGCTTCAGACCGGCATCAAGGCCGTCGATTCGATGATCCCCATCGGCCGCGGCCAGCGCGAGCTGATCATCGGCGACCGCAAGACCGGCAAGACCGCCGTCGCCGTCGATGCGATCATCAACCAGGCCTACACGCATCAGACCAATGACCCGGTCTATTGCATCTACGTCGCCGTCGGCCAGAAGGAATCGACCGTCGCCGCGGTCGTTGAATCGCTCAGGAAAAACGGGGCGATGGATTACACCATCGTCGTCAACGCCTCGGCAGGCTACCCCGCGCCGCTCCAGTATGTCGCTCCCTACGCCGGCTGCGCGATGGGTGAATACTTCATGTGGAAAGGCAAGCACGTATTGTGCATCTACGACGATCTTTCCAAGCAGGCGACCGCCTATCGTCAGCTCTCGCTGCTGCTGCGCCGCCCGCCCGGCCGTGAAGCCTATCCCGGCGACGTGTTCTATCTCCACAGCCGCCTGCTCGAACGCGCGACCAAGCTCAGCGATGAAAACGGCGGCGGCTCGCTCACCGCGCTGCCCGTCATCGAAACGCAGGAAGGCGACGTCTCGGCCTACATTCCCACGAACGTCATCTCCATCACCGACGGCCAGATTTATCTCGAGCCCGAACTCTTCTTCGCCGGCGTCCGTCCCGCGATCAACGTCGGCATCTCCGTCTCCCGCGTCGGCGGCAACGCCCAGATCAAGGCGATGAAGGAAGTGGCCGGCTCACTGCGCCTGGACCTGGCGGCCTACCGCGAACTCGAAGCCTTCGCCCAACTGGGCACCGAACTCGACAAGGCCACGCAGCGCCAACTGGACCGAGGCGCGGCCATGGTGGAACTGCTCAAGCAGCCGCAGTACGAGCCGATGGACGTGATCGATCAGTGCATCCAGATTTTCGCCGGCGCCAAGGGCTTCCTCGACGACATTCCCCCCAAACAGGTGCCCGCGTTCGCCAAGGACCTGGTGGAACATTTCAAAGGTCCGGGCATCAGCCTTCGCACCGACCTGGTGAACGGCAAATCGTTCAAAGGCGCGCTGGAAGAAAGCTACAAGACGGCGATCGGCGACTTCAAGTCGAACTGGGTCGCGGCGAATGTGAAGAAGTGATTCGGATTTCGGATTTTACTTCCTCCGCTGGCGTACCATCGCCTTTGCCCCTAAACTGGCCGGTCTGTAACTGCCGGTTGTTTTTGCCCCTTTTGCATGAGTGTTTGCGATGACCGAAACGACGACGAAAACCGCCAAGCTGATCCTCGATGACAAGACCGTTGAACTGCCCGTCGTTGTCGGAACGGAAGATGAGCATGGCATCGACATCGCAACCCTGCGCAGCGCCACCGGCTGCATCACCCTCGATCCCAGCTACGGCAACACCGGCTCATGCCAATCCGCCATCACCTACATCGACGGTGAAAAAGGAATCCTCCGATATCGCGGCATCCCCATCGAGCAGCTTGCCGAGAAATCGACCTTCGTCGAAACCGCCTACCTCCTGATCTTCGGCGAACTGCCCACCCGCACGCAGCTTGAAGGCTTCAGCGCCAAACTGTCCGAACACCAGATGCTGCACGAAGGGCTTCATGCCGCCTTCTCAGGCTTTCCGTCGAAGGCTTCGCCGATGGCGATCCTGTCGGCGATGATCAACACCGCCGGCTGCTACGACATCCCCGACGAGGCGACCGACGCCCGGGGCTTCGAGAACGTCGCCGCCCGCCTGATCAGCCAGGTCCGCACCATCGCCGCCGCCTCGTACAAGGTCTCCGTCGGCCAGCCGATGATTTATCCCAAGGCCGGCCTCAGCTACTGCGCCAACTTCCTGCACATGATGTTCAGCAAACCCTACGACGAGATCGATCCCGATCCCGAAGTCGTGCGGGCCTTGAACCAGATTCTCCTGCTGCACGCCGACCACGAGCAGAACTGTTCGACGAGCACCGTGCGCATGGTCGGCTCCAGCGGCGCCAATCTTTTCGCGGCCACCAGCGCCGGCGTCTGCGCCCTGTGGGGCTGGCGCCACGGCGGGGCGAACGTCGAGGTGCTCAACATGCTCGAGCGCATCACGACCACCAAGATGGACGTGAAGGATTTCATCCAGGGCGTGAAGAACAAGGAAATGAAGCTGATGGGCTTCGGCCATCGGGTCTATAAGAACTTCGATCCCCGCGCCAGGATTCTCGCCGCCGCCGCCGACAAGATTCTGCCCAAACTCGGCGTGAAGGACCCGATGCTGGACCTGGCGCGAAAGCTCCAGGACATCGCCCTGTCGGACGGCTACTTCAAGGACCGCAACCTTTATCCGAACGTCGATTTCTACTCGGGCATTCTCATGCGTGCGATGGGCATTCCGGTGAACATGTTCACCGTGATGTTCTCCATCGGCCGCATGCCGGGCTGGATCGCCCAGTACAAGGAACTGACCGAAGACCCCAACAGCCGCATCGACCGCCCGCGCCAGATTTACACCGGCTCGCCGCTGCGCGATTACACGACGTTGGACAGGCGCGGGTGAATCCCTTCATCCGAGCCGCGACTCAACGAGTCGCGGACGTGAACGGCCTGAAGGGGTGGTGGAACGCGCCTTTTTCTTTCGGCCTCGATCAGTGCCCGGTCGTTTTCGCGTCTCGTGATCCGCTGCGCGATGGTCACTCCATTCTTGTCGCTCACGTCCGCGACTCGTTGAGTCGCGGCTCGGGTGATTTTGCCCTACAGCGAACCCTTGGTGCTGGGCACCTCCGTGCCCGTCACCGCGACGGCCTGCCGTAGGGCGCGGCCCAGGGCCTTGAAGATCGCCTCGACGATGTGGTGGTGGTTGGAGCCGTGTACCACTTCGACGTGGCAGTTGAACTTGCCGTTGTTGACCAGGGCATTGAGAAACTCGCGGACGAGCTGCGTGTCGAAGGCGCCGATCTTGGCGGGCTGCTGATCGAAGTCGGCGGCGAAGACGAGGGCGGCCCTGCCGGAGAGATCGACGCTGACCCGCGCCAGCGCCTCATCCATCGGCACGGAGGCGAAGCCGTACCGTTCGATGCCTTTCTTGTCGCCCAGGGCTTTGTCGAGCGCCTGGCCCAGCACGATGCCGACATCCTCGACGGTGTGGTGATCATCGATGTGCAGATCGCCGGTGGCGGTGATGTTGGAGCCGAACCGGCCATGCCTGGCGATGTGATCGAGCATGTGATCGAAGAAGCCCACGCCGGTGTTGTGCGTGTATTCACCGCCGTCGAGACATAGTTCGAGGGTGATCCGGGTTTCGTTGGTCTTGCGGGTGATGGTGGCGGTTCTTTGCATGGCGAATTCATTTCGAGTCATTGATTGAACCACGGATGAACACGGATGAACACAGAGAAAACATTGGTTTTCCGCTTAAAAACGTGCTTTCCGTGACCTCCGGGACTGCTGAATAACCCCGGATGTACCGTGAATCAGGGATTGCCACGCCGCAAGCGGCCAGGACGCGAGGTTATTCAGGGTTCCCATCTGTGTTTATCGGTGTTCATCTGTGGTTGATTCATCGGGTTCAGTGCGCATCCAGCGCCGCCAGCACCGCGTCGTTTTCCTCCGGTGTGCCGATGGTGATGCGCAGCTTGTCGCGCAGGCCTTCATGATCAAAGTATCGCACCAGGATGTTGCGGGCCTTGAGGGATTCGTAGATGGTTCGCGCGGCGGGGCCCTTTGCATCGACCGATAACGGTGGCGCGGGCGGATTACCCCGACGGCTCGCGGACTCGCCATCGGGCTTGGCCGGGGGGACAGTGAGGATGAAGTTCGTCTGGCTGGGGAAGACGTGCCAGCCTCGCCGCGAAAGTTCCCTGGTCATTCTGCTTCGCTCATCGATGACCTTCCTCCACGACTGTGCGGCCAGCGCGCGGTTGGCCAGCGCCGCCGTCGCGGCGGCCTGCGAGAGGGCGTCGGTGTTGTAGCTGTCGCGGGCCTTGTCCATGCTTGCGATGAGGTTCGCGCCGCCGATGCCGTAGCCAAAGCGCAGGCCGGCCAGCGAGTACCCCTTGCTCATGGTGCGCAGCAGCAGCACGTTGTCGAGGCCGCCAGTCTTGCGAACGAGCGGCAGGCAGTCGTGCGTGGCGAAATCGACATACGCCTCATCGATCAGCAGCACCGCCTTGCCTTCCAATGCGGAGGCGAGCCGATCCATGCGTTGAAGCGGAATCAAGGCCCCCGATGGCGCGTGCGGATTCACCAGCAGCAGAAGGTTCACCCCGGCGGCGATCATCTTTTCTTCCAGATCATCAGGCAGGCTGTAATCATCGTTCAAGGCGACGCGGGTGACGGAGGTGTCGTGGGCCGCGGCGAGGACGGGATAAAGCGAATAGCTGGGCTCGACGACGCCGACGCCGCCGCGCGTGCTCTGCCCGGTGATGGGATCGCAGAAGACGCTGATGGCCAGGCGGAGCAGTTCATCGCCGCCGTTGGTGGCGATGATCTGATCGGGATCGACCTCGTGGACCTGCGCCGCGGCCCAGCGAAAGTTCATCGCGGCAGGGGATGGGTATTTTCGCAGCGACTCGGCAGGCAGCGAGCGGATGGCATCCATCACCGGCGTCATGGGCGGATAGGGGTTCTCGTTCGTGTTCAGCTTGATGACACGTTCGTCCGACTGCGGCTGCTCGCCGGGCGCGTAGGCGGTGAGCCTGCTGATGTTGTCGCGTTCGTAAGGCATGGAAGGGGCATGTTCGCGTGTGCGGGTCGGATGGTCAAAGGCGGAGGAGTGGAATGGCTGTAACCTGAGTTCGGGATAAGAGCCGCGACTCAACGAGTCGCGGACGCGAACAGCCTGAAGAGGTGTCCGTCGCGCGGTTGATGGACGGCTCCGATCGCGCGGCGGTCATCAATGTGCTGTTGATACGCGGCATACGACCGGTTGCCATCCGGCAGCGAAAGCGATGCCTTGGTGCGTTCGAGTTCTGCCGGCCAAGGTGTGCTTTATCCTTCTTCAGTTCGTTCACCTCCGCGACTCGTTGAGTCGCGGCTATGGCCAGACGCCCTGGAACACCTCGGTCGCCGGGCCGGTCATGTCGAGGTGGTTGTCGCTGCGCCAGTGGAGGGTGAGGTCGCCGCCGGGGAGGTGGGCGAGGATTTGGCGGTCGGTTCGATCGGTGAGCGCGCCGCTGATGCAGACCGCCGAGGCGCCGGTGCCGCAGGCGAGGGTGATGCCGCTGCCGCGTTCCCAGGTGCGCATGGTGACTTCGCTGCGCGAATGGACCTGCGCGAAGTGAACATTGATTCGGCGGGGGAAGACCGAGTGCCTTTCGATGGTCGGTCCGACGATTTCCAGCGGCACCTTGGCGACATCGTTCACGAAGAAGGTGACATGCGGGTTGCCCATCGAGACGCAGGTCATCCGCTGATCGAGGCCGCAGTCGTGAATCCAGCCGGCGGGCAGCGACGCGGGCCAGTCGATCAGGCCTTTGATGGAGTGATTGACGATGCGATCGAGCTTCTCGATGCCGACGGGCACGGATGCGGGCTGAAGAATCGGCTCGCCCATATCGACGGTGACCTGATCCACCTTGCCGATGGCATCGAGGGTGTAGCTCAGCGTGAGCACGCCGCGTCCGGTCTGCACGCGCATGGGGTTGGCGGCGGTGATGCCGTGATCGCGGGCGAGTTTGCAGATGCAGCGCACGCCGTTGCCACACATCTCGGATTCGGAGCCGTCGGCATTGAACATCCTCATGCGCACATGGGCATCGACGCCGTCTTCAGGCGGCAGCACGAGGATGAGTCCATCGCCGCCGACGCCCGTGTGCCGATCGGAGATGACGGGCGCCAGCGCTGCCGGGTCACGGATGGATTCGGTGAAGCCGTTGACATAAACGTAGTCGTTGCCGATGCCGTGCATTTTGATGAAGCGCATGTCACACCTGGGAAAGTAAGGTGGGAGATTGTAGCTTCGAGGTTGTTCATCGCCGCGCGATTTTTTCGTCCTTCAGGCCGCACACGTCCGCGACTCGTTGAGTCGCGGCTCACGCTTCCGCCAGGCCTTCGCGGATGGCGAAGCGGGCCAGTTCGACGCGATCGTGGATGTCCAGTTTGTCCATCACCTTCTGGGCGTGGCCCTCGACGGTCTTGACGCTCACGTGCATCGTGGCGGCGATCTCCTTCTTCGACAGTCCCCGCGCCAGGTAGCGCAGCACCTCCACCTCGCGGTCGCTGAGCGTTCCCGCCCGTGTCTGGGCGGCGCCGGCGAGCTTCACCTCGCCATCGCCCGCCACGATGCGCGAACGAACCTCCGGCGAAAAGTAAACCCGGCCCGCCGCCACCTGCCGGACCGCCTCGATCACCTTCTGCGGCGGCTCGCTCTTGGTCACGTAGCCGCGCGCCTTCACACGCAACGCCTGCTCGATGTAGTGATCGTGAAAGAACGCGGAGAGAAAGATGATGCGCACCCCCTCGACCATGCGAAGAATCTGATCGGCGGCGTCGAAGCAGATCAGCCCGGGCATGTCGATGTCCATCAGGATGACATCCGGCTTGGTCTCGAAGGCGGCGCGAATGGCGTCCTCCGCGTTGCCGGCGGTGCGGATGATCTGGATGTCCGATTCGCCGCCGAGCATCTGGCTCAACGATTCCCGAACCAGGGCGTGGTCGTCAACGAGAAGGATGCGGATGGGTGTCTTCATGATTCACCTGGTGCAATGAGGCCCACCGCCTGATCGACCGTTTCGATCAGCCTGGACATCTGGAACGGGCGGGGAAGGATGTGCAGCGACCGGGCCTGCGGTTCGTCGAGGAATTGAGCCGTGTTGGCGGTGAGCACCACCGTCGGAATCGCGGGCAACCGATCCAGAAGGGCGAACACGGCGGGCGTCTGCTCGTCGCGCGGCGGCAGCATGTCGGCATCGATGGCCGCCGCGGCCAGCTCGCCGCGATGCTCCGCGGCCAGGTTCGGAAGCTCGTCGGGTGACTCGGTGAACAGCACCACATACCCCGATGATTCGATGGTGGTGGACATGATCTCGCCGACGAAGTTGCGACGGTGCAGCAGAAGCAGATGACGCGGACGATGGGGCGGGATGCTCGGCGGCGTTCGAGCTTCCATCGACGGCGACAGCCGGGCCGCATCGCACTGAGGCAGAATGACATCAATGCGGCTGCCCCGACCGGGTATGGATGCGACGTTCACCCAGCCTTCCAACGCCTCAACGACCCCGTGTACCATGACCATGCCCAATCCGGTTCCGTTCTGACGGTCCTTGGTGGTGAAGAACGGCTCGAAGATATGCGTCATGACATGTTCATCCATGCCGCACCCGGTGTCTTCGACCGAAAGCAACGCCACGCAATCCATTGGGGTCAGGTTATCAGATTCCTTGTCCGGATGCGGGTCCAGCGCGGTGGCAATGTGCGGCCATTGGGTGGCGATATCTCGTGGCACCGACCGCACGCGGATGGTCAGCGTGCCGCCGTCGGGCATCGCGTCCCGGGCGTTGAGGATCAGATTCATGGCCACCTGCTGCAACTGCGAGCGCGAAGCCATGATCCAGGGGGCGTGATGCTCCGGCAGGTCCAGCACGATGTTCACGCCGGTCGGCAGCAGATGGCGGAACATTTTCATCGATTCGGAGGCGATCTCACCGAGATTGCAGGGCGCGATGCTCGCCGGGGCCTTGTGTACGAAGGCGGTGATGCTGCGGGTCATTTCCACGCCCTGCTGCGCCGCCTGCTCGACCATCCTGAGCGAGCGCCTCGCCGGATGATCCTGCTGAATGGCGCGGCAGGCCAGGGCGAGGTGGCCCTGAATGGCGGTCAGAAGATTGCTGAAGTCGTGGGCGATGCCCGCCGCCAGATGGCCGATGGCTTCCATCTTCTGCTTCTGGGCGAACTCACTTTCGGTCTTGATGCGATGCCGTTCGGTGGCGTTGCGTTGGGAGACATCGGCGATGACGCCGATCATGTGGACGCGATCATCGGCCTGGTCGCTGATGAAGTAGCCGTGGTCCTCCACTTCGACATAGTGCCCGTCCTCGTGGCGCAGGCGGTATTCGATGACCTGCGGCTGAAGCGTGACATTCACATGGCTGATCTGCCCGATGAAGCGAGGGCGATCATCCGGGTGGACCCGCCCGGTACACATTTCGATGGTGGCCAGATCCGCGGGCGTGCAGCCGAGCACTTTCCCGACGGTGCCGGCGGTGGTGACCTCCCCCGTCGCGGTGTTCCAGTCGTACATGATCTGTCCGCTGGCCAGGATGGCGGCCTCGTAGCGGTTCTTCCAGGTTTCGATTTCCGCCGTGGCGCGCTTTCGATCATCGACATCCATCGAGACGCCCGCGATGCGGACGGGCGCACCCTCCGCGTCGCGTTCGATGATGCTGCCGATGGACATCACCCATTTCCACGCCTGCGACCTGGTACGGATGCGGTACTCCACCTGATAGAAGGGCGCCTTGCCTTGAATCATCGCCTGCTTCGCCGCTTCGGTGCGGGACTGGTCATCAGGATGCACCAGGCGTTGCCACATCTCCAGGCTGGGTTCCACTTCGCCCGGTTCGAAGCCCAGCATCCGGCACCAGCGATCGCTGCACGTCATCCGGTCCGAAGGCGGATGCCAATCCCACATGCCCAGATGAGCCCCTTCGATGGCCAGCGTCAGCAGATGCTCGCTTTCCAGGCGGGCCCGTTCGGTCTCCACCAGTTCGGTGATGTCCCTGCCCGAAGCCTGGATCGCCGTCAGCCGGCCTTGCTCGTCGAAGATGCCGCGATTGGTCCATTCCTGCCAGACCTCGCGCCCGTCAGGCAGTTTCTTCAGCCGCTTCTCCGACACGAGATTGTTCCGCGGCGTGAGGGTGGAAATGAGGGTCAGAATTTCCCCCTTGTCCCTGGGCGGCAGTTGAGCAAGAAAATTGTGGCCGACCATGGCGTCGGTGGTCGTTTGCAGATAACGGGCGTAGGCGTTGTTGACGAACACATACGTCCCGTCGGGAAGCCAGCGCGAGACGAAGTCGGTCTGGTCCTCCAGAATCGTGCGGTACTTTTCCTCGTTGGCGGCCAGACGGGCGCGGGCCTGCCGCTTGATCCAGTTGTCAAACAGCAGCAGCCAGAGAATCGGCACGGTCATGCGGGTCATGTCGATGAAACGATTCAGCCACGGGTGGCCTGATTTCCCGATCATCGATGTCGCATGAATGACCAGCAGGGCGCCGATGAGCAGCCCCGCCAGGCGTCGTGAAAGCATGCCCGCCCTGACGCCGCCCGCCCTGAGCAGGGGGATCAGCGCCAGCAGCGCCAGCAGGGTGCTGAGCGATTCGATGAGGCTTTGGATCGGGTTCATGTGGATAGCGGCTGCTTCTCCCCGTGGATGCCAAAGGTTTTCCAGACGGCGATGGCCGTCAGTCCGGTGCTGATCATCAGGGCCAGGTGCTCGACGGTGTTGAGCGTGTCAGGCCAGAAGATGTTTTCGACAACCGAAAGGGTCCATGCCAGCAGCCGCACGAAAAACGCCGCCACCCACCAGCCTGCCCCAGGCAGTGACCGGATGGCTTTGCGGTTGAAGAATATGACCGCCGCCACGGTCAACCCCAGAATCAGCGAAATGAGTTCGCGGTCTTCGATATGGACGGGCGCGGTGTCGCCGGTCAGAGGTTCCGTGTCCGTTTCCGGGGCTTCCGGGGATGCTTCCGGGGGGGCCGCCTGCGCTTTTGCCGCCCCTATCCACCCCATGCACGACAGCAGCAGCGCGAACAACCAGACCTGCGGCAAAAATGAAACACCCAACCGGCGGTGGGTCCGAGCAAGGTGAGAGACAGAACAACGCATGTCAGGCCCGCCTTCCAATGTCTGTTCGTGAGAAGTGACCCTCCCGTGCATTCCCAGGATTGGCGTAGTTTCACCCAAATGTCCCAACGAGTCAATCAATTTTTGCGGTCGCCCCCGGGATCCGGGACAAGCCTGAGCCGCGACTCAACGAGTCGCGGACGTGAACAGCCTGAAGGGGCGTCCGTCTCGCGGTGGATGAGCGGCATCGATCGCGCGGTTGTCGTTCGGTTGCGAAGGGTGATGCCTGTCGTGTTCGAGTTCTGCCGTCAAAGGTGTGTTTTGACCACTCCTTCAGGCTGTTTACGTCCGCGACTCGTTGAGTCGCGGCTCTTATTCCGATCTCAGGTTTTCACTCCCGCTGATCGTCCAGTCCCAGCAGCTTGATCTTCTTGTACAGCGTCGTGCGGTTGATGTTCAGCTGCGCCGCGGTGGTCTGGCGATTCCACTGGTTCGCTTCCAAAGCCCGGCGGATGATCTCGCGTTCGGGTTCGAGCAGCGCCTCTTCCAGCGGGGTCGGCTTCCAGCCGCCGTCCAGCGCGGAAACGTGAATGAAGCCGGCGTCGGGGCCGGGCGTGGAACCCGCGGCTCCCGAAGCGTGCGGATTTGAAGTCCGCGCGCCGGCGCCTTTGTACGAATCCTGAATCAGATCGGGAAGATCGCCCACATCGATCACAGGGCGGCGTGAAAGCACCACCGCGCGTTCCACCGCGTTTTCCAGCTCGCGCACGTTGCCCGGAAACTCGTAGCCGCGCAGCGCGACCATCGCCTCCTCGGTGAACCCGGTGACCGTCTTGCCGACCTCCTTGCAATACTTGCCCAGGAAGTGCGCCGCCAGCGAGGGAATGTCACCCGTTCGCCGCCTTAGCGGAGGCATGGCGATGTTGACCACGTTGATGCGATAGAACAGGTCCTCGCGGAACCTGCCTTCGCGCACCAGATCAGGCAGCGACTGGTTGGTCGCCAGCACGAAGCGCACATCGACGCTGACGGTCTTGGTGGAGCCGACCGGCTCGAACTGCTTTTCCTGAAGCACGCGCAGCAGCTTCAGTTGCAGGGCGGGGGTGGCGCTGTTGATTTCATCGATGAACAGCGTGCCGCCGCTGGCCGCCAGGCAGCGGCCGGGCTTGTCGTGAGCCGCGCCGGTGAAGGCGCCCTTCACATGGCCGAAGAGCTCGCTTTCCAGCAGCGTTTCGGGAATCGAGCCGCAACTGAAGGTGACGAACGGCCCGGCCCGGCGCGGGCTTTTCGCATGCACCGCCTTGGCGACCATCGTCTTGCCCGTGCCGCTCTCACCTTCGATGAGCACCGTCGTCTTGCTCTCGGCGACGGCTTCGACAAGATCGTAGATCTTCTGCATCCGAAAGTCGGAGCCGATCAGATTCCCCAGCCCGAACCGCTCGGTGAGCTGGGCCCGCAGCGTCTGATTCTCCGCCAGCAGCGCGTGCTGGCGCAGCGCCTTGTTGATGGCGATGCGCAGCTCGTCATCGACGATCGGCTTGGTCAGATACTCCGCCGCACCGAGCTTGATCGCCTCCACCGCCGACTCGATCTTGCCGAAGCCCGTGATCATGATGGGCACGACGGAAGGAAATGTTTTCCGCAGCTTCTTGAGCAGTTCCAGCCCGTCGCAGCGCGGCATGTTCATGTCGGTGATGACAATGGCAATGCTGCCCGCCGGGTGCGGCGAATCGTCCCCGTCATCCTTGACCAGCGCCAGGGGCGCCTGCGAATCGAGCACCGCAATGGCCTCGTTGCCATCGCCGGCGGTCGTGGTGTCGAACCCTTCCACGGACAAAAACTCCGCCAGGCTCTCGGCCACGATCGGGTCATCATCGACAATCAGAATGCGCTGAGGGGTGGGCATGGAGGAAAAACATGAAAGCATGAAAACAGGAAAGCAGGAAATTCAAGGCATGGCGTGGGGAAAAACATGAAAGCATGAAAACAGGAAAGCAGGAAATTCAAGGCATGGCGTGGGGAAAAACATGAAAGCATGAAAGCAGGAAAGCAGGAAATTCAAGGCAAGGCGTGGGAAAAAACAGGAAAGCATGAAAACAGGAAAGCAGGAAATTCAGAGACAGATGTACGGAAAACAGGATTTCATTTCCTGTTTTCATGTTTTCCTGATTTCCTGCTTTTCCTTCACCGCATACGTCAGCGTGACCTGCGCCCCGCCTTCGTCGCGGTTGGTGACGCGGAGGTTGCCGCCGAGGCTGGTGGCGATGTCGCGGGAAAGCGCCAGCCCGACGCCGTGGCCCTCTTCCTTGGTGCTGGCGTTGAAGCGGAAGATGCCTGTGGAATCGAACAGTTCGCGGGCCAGGCCCGGTCCGTTGTCGGCGACGCTGATGCGGACCTGCCCGGTCTGCACCTGGGCCCGCACTTCGATCAGGCCGGCTTCGTCGCCGCGGGTTTCGCTTTGTTCCCTGCGCATGGCGATCGCCTCGATGCTGTTGCGCAAGGCGTTGGCGATGACGGAAAAGACCGGGCCGGCAGGCAGGCGGGCCGCTTCACTGGTGATGTGGATGGTGATGTCGATGCCCAGCGCCTCGGCCGCCGGGGCGTGCAGCGCCCGGGCCTGGAAGATCACATCACTGAGCGTCTGCCCCCCGGCGCCGACCGCGACGACATCATGATTGTCCTTGAGCCAGGCCTTGAGCAGCGCGGCCATCCGCTTCATGCCCAGCTCCGCGGTCTGAAGCCGGGCAAGGAGGTCCTTCTCCTCGTTGGCGGCGGCCCCGTCCCGCGGGTCGCCGAGCAAGGCCCGCACGAGGGCGACGTTGCGCATCGAGCCGTCGAGAAGATTGGCCAGTTCATGAGCGAATTTCGCGGCATGGCCGGCAGCCTGGTCGTAAGTGTTGTGGAGCAGGGTGGACATCTTGTTAGCGATATCGACCGTAGCCCGCGGGCGGTTAAGTGTGATGTGGCGAAAACGCAACAAAAGTTGTTGCCGCCCATGTTGAGCTCAGGCAACGTCATCGCGCCTGCCGCCGCCACTGATGAAAAAGACCCGGCATCGAGCCGGGTCTTGTCGTTGAGCCGTTTTGCAATGGGGTTGAGCCGTCGTCGTGCGTGTCCGGGGCGATGGCCCGCATCAATCAAAAGCCGTTGTCACCGCCGCCGCCGCTCATCATCTGCATCAGGCCGTTGACGGCTGCGTTGAAGTCTTCCTGGGTCTTGGCGTTTTCGAGCGTGGTCAGAACCCCCTTGACCATGCCGAGCATGGGGATGGCCATTTCCTTGGCCTGCTTCATGTCACTGGTGTCCATGTCGGCCAGTTCCTTGCGGGCTTCGTCCATCATGTTCTTCCAGTTATCGACCAAGTCCTTGGGGAGCCATTTGCCTTCGACGCGGAAGAATTCAACATCCTTCGTTTCCGTTTCCACGCCGGGCATTTCAATCCTCACGATGGCCTTGTCGCCGTCTTCCTTGACCATGGTGGCCTTGGTCTTTTTCAGCTTCTCGTAGATTTCGACAAACTCGTTGGCTTCACCGGGGTTTTCACCGGGGCCGGCCAGCTTGGCGGCATTGGTCAGGTCGCCCATGATCTTCGAGCCGGTGGAGTCGAGGAAGGCGCCGAGGTTGACCGTCTTGGCGGTCTCGTGCTTGCCCAGCTCGCTGTTGACCACCGCATCGATGATGCCCACGAGCTGGTCCCATTGCTTTTCAACCTCCGCCTTGTTGGGAAGCTGCTGGGCGATCATCGGGTGGGCGAGGATGAACTGCTTCTTGCTCTTGAGCACCTTGGTGAGCTGCTGGGCGGTGGAGGTGACTTCGTTGTAGAGCGTCGCATCGACCTTGTTCACGAGCGTGTGAACCAGTTCATGCACATCCTTCTGATAGCTTTCGGGCAGCGCATCCCAGATGACGACCGGCTTGTTCTCCGCGACGCCGTTGGCCACGCGAAGCACCGCCAGGTCCGCCGTCTTGGGCACATCCACGCCGCCACCGCAGGCGGCCAGCAGGAGGGTGACGAGCAACAGAGGAAGCAGGGCGAGACGGGAAACGGGACGATTCATGTTTTCACCTTTCCGTGAATGAAGGCCTGCGGATTTGCAGGGCCTGGTTCGGTTCGAAGCCGATCGGAACAGACACATACTTTATCAAGGTTGCACTTTACGCCAAGGGAGCGGAAAGAGAACGTTGCAGAATCTCCGATTTCATCTCAAATCTCAAATCTCAAATCACAAACAAGCTCCAAAAAACAATCAAGGCGGAAAAGGCAAGGCGGAAAAAGGAAGGAACATCATCGGTCCTTTTGATTTTGATCCTTCCGATTTTGTTGCGAGTTGCGATTTGGACCTCCCGAATACTCCCGCATCCAAGCCGCTTGCGGCGTAGCGATGCCCGGTTCGCGGCACATCGGGGGTTATTCAGAAGTTCC
>CAZYPK010000029.1:0-22720 GCA_964649195.1 uncultured Phycisphaeraceae bacterium | reverse complement strand
TCTTTCCCGCGACCTAAATCTTCCCTTCCCCCTTGTCATGCACGGCAACCATTTGGCGCGCCCGGTCGATCGAGCGCAGCTTGCGGTCGATCTCCTCATCGGAATGGGCCACCTTCGCCAGGGCGGCCTTCATGTCGGCCTCCGCAACGGAGACGACGATCTCATCGGCGGGCATCGCCTCGTCGGCGACCAGCGAGAGTTTGTCATCCTTCATCTGGGCGAACCCGCCGCCGACGAAGAACCAGCGCGACCCGCCTTCGGTGAAGTCCAGCCGCAAGGCCCCGTCGCCCAGCTTGGCCACCAGCGGCGCCCTGCCGGGCATGAGGCCGATCTGCCCGTCGTGAGCGGGGATCGAGGCATAGGTGACTTCGCCGGCAAGCACCTGCTGCTCGGGGGTCACCAGGGTGACGTGAAATTTGCCTGCCATGGGAAGAATCTCCGTGGGTCTGCGGTCGTCAGCGACTCAAGCGCGGGAAGGGATTGTAAGAGAGGGGGTGGGGGTGTCAAAGGCGCAGGGCCATGCGAATTCCCGGAAGTCGGCCATGCTAAGTCGCCGATCGGTCAAGGGATCGACGTATATTGTCATAGGGCCATGCTGAAGCATTGCAATCCTGTCGCACTTCCCGATGCCGGGACCGTCCCATGAATGACCACATTGACATCGAGTTTGATGAGACGAACGGCCATATGCAGGTCCTGTGTGACGAGGCGGCATGGAAAGAACTCAGGACTGCGATGTCGGATCGATGGGGCGATGTGGAAGGTGTCGATTGGTGTCAAGTGAAGACTGTGACGATCATCGGCCCGGACGATGATGCGATCGTCCGGCAATCACTGCCGCGACAACGATGGCTGACGATCGGCTGCGTGACGGTGATCGTGCTTGTGGTCGTGGCGGCGTCGATCGGTGTGGCGACGGTCGTGAGATGGTTGTTCGCCTAAGCGCCTCCGTCCGCCGAGGCGAACGGCTCAATGCGTCATGCTCAATACCGATCGATGCTCGCGCAGAATTCCTCATCCTCGTTGCCGGGCGCATGCCGCCGTTCGCGGGCGGCGGTGTCATCGTGCATCATCGTGGTGACGCCCGGCGATCGCATCAGTTTGTTGGGGCCGATGAGCTGACAGCAGCCGGGCGCGCCGAGCACCGTTTCGATGCGCTGTTGCAGGTCGTTGTCGGTGGCGATGCGCATGCCCTGCACCCGCAGCGTCGCCACGCGGCCGGCCTGGTGGACTTCGAGCAATACATCGGCGCTGCCCCGGCCGCCAGCCTGCCGCAGCAGTTCCTTGAGCTTGCGCAGCGACCCGTTGAACACGGCGCCGTCGGCACGGGGACTGAAGTCCCCGTGCCCGCTTACGTCCCCGTGCCCGTTGGTTCCGCCCTCCGTGCCTTCGTGCCTCCGTGCCTCCGTGCCTTCATCCTTCAAAACGATCCGCACCGCCTGGGCCAGTTCCTTCGCCGCGGCGGCCGCATCGATGATCTGGTTCACGATGATGTTCGGGGCCTCGCGCTTGCGATCGACCTTGCCCTTGATGAAGACGATGCGATCGGTCGTCAGCAGCGGGGCGTAGGTGGCATACGTCTCGGCGAAGGCGACGCCTTCGATGTGGGCGGTGGGGTCTTCGATGGCGATCATGGCCATCTTCTGGCCCGCGCTGCGGCCGTTCTTGGTGACGACGGTTTTGATGCGCGTCAGCATGCCGCCGATGATGACTTCGACGCCGCCGGAGAGTTTCTGGATGTCCGCGATGGTGACGTTGGAGAACCGGGCGATCGTGTCGCGCTGCTCGTTCATCGGATGACTGGAGACGAAGAAGCCCAGCACCGATTTTTCATTGGCCAGCGATTCCACCGGCAGCCACGGCGCAACCTCCGGCAGCGGCGGGTCGGCGTGAACCGCAGCCTTGGGTGATTCCTCCGCCATGCCCCACAGCGAGCCGGTCTGTTTCAGCTTCGCCTCCTGGGCCCCGCGCTTCATGGCATCCTCAATCGCGGCAACCATCGCCGCCCGCTTGGGGATGCCGTGCAGCGAATCAAACGCCCCGCACTTGACGAGCGCTTCAACCGTCGCGCGGTTGAGTGCGCTCTGATCGACGCGCTCGCAGAAGTTGTAAAGGCTTCTGAACGGACCTTCTTTTTCGCGGGCTTCGATGATTTTCAGGATCGCCTTTTCGCCCACGCCTTTGACCGCCGAGAGACCGAAGCGAATGTGGCCGTGGCTGGCGTCCTTCGTTTCGCCCTTGTCGAAGACGACGGTGAAGCCGACGCTGGAGAGATTGATGTCCGGCTGCTTGACCTCGATGCCGCGTCCGCGTTTGGGATCGGGGTAGAGAACCTTGCGACATTCGTTGGTGTATTCGACGACCTTGTCGGTGGAGACCGATTCGTAGGTGAGCACCGCCGCCATGTACTGCACGGGGAAGTACGTCTTGAGAAACGCGGTCTGGTAGGCGACGATCGCGTAGCCGGTGGAGTGCGATTTGTTGAAGCCGTAGCCGGCGAATTTGAGGATGAGATCGAACAGGTCCTCGGCTTGTTTCGCGGTGAGGCCTTTCTTCTGCGAGCCTTCCACAAACTGCGCCCGGCTGGCGTTGATCTTGTCCTGCTGCTTCTTGCTGATCGCCTTGATGAGCGTATAAGCCGAGCGCAGCGGGATGTCGCCCAGCTTGTGGACGATGAGCATGACCTGCTCCTGATAGACCATGATGCCGTAGGTCTCGGCGGTGATCTCATCGACGATCGGATGAACGCCGGGCACCTTGGCTCTGCCATGCTTGCGGTCGTTGTAGTCGGGAATCAGCTCCATCGGCCCGGGTCGATAAAGCGCGTTGGCAGCGATGAGGTCTTCGAGTCGGTCCGGCTTCATGCCCATGAGCAGGCCGCGCATGCCTTCGGATTCGAATTGGAACACACCGGATGTTTCGCCCCGGCGGAAGAGGTCGAGCACTTTCTGATCATCGAAGGTCAGGCGATCGAGATCGAGGGGATCGGAATCGGGTTTCGGGTTTCGGGTTTCGGGTTTCGAGGAAGACAAAGAGTCGGAGGCTGCGTCCGTGTTGCCAGTGCCTTTGCCGACACCCGACACCCGATACCCGAAACCCGCTTCCACGCTCGCGCGGATCATCTCCGGCGACAGCGTCGCGCGAATCAGCGACTTCGCCTTCTCGATGATCGACAGCGTGCGCAGGCCCAGGAAATCCATCTTCAGCAGGCCGACTTTTTCGCACGTCGGACCATCCCACTGCGTCACCACCTGATCAGTGCCCGGCGGCTGATAGAGCGGAACGATATTGTCCAGCGGCTGCGTGGCGATGATGACGCCTGCCGCGTGAACACCTGCGTGTCGCGTCAAACCTTCGAGCCGCTTGGCGGTATCGAGCACCGCGCGTACCTGCGGATTTTCCTGGTGCAATCGCTGAAGGTCAGGCTGCTGTTCGAGGGCGCTGGTGATCGTCGTGCCCAGGCCGTCGCCCACCAGTTTGCAAACCTTGTCCACATCACCCAGGCCCAGGTTCAGCACACGGCCGACATCGCGGATCGCGGCGCGGGCCTTGAGCGTTCCGAAGGTGATGATCTGGGCGACGTGGCCGTATTTCTGGCGAACGTAGTCGATGATTTCCTGCCGGCCATCCTGGCACATGTCGATGTCGATATCGGGATATTCGCTGCGGTCAGGATCGGTGAAACGCTCGAAAAGCAGGCCGTATTGAATGGGGCAGGCGTTGGAGAGACCCAGGCAGTAGCCGACCATGGTGCCGACGCCTGAGCCACGGGCGTTGGCGGGGATGCCGCGCCGGCGGGCTTCGTTGACGAAGTCCCAGACGATGAGGAAATACGCGCTGATGTTTTTGTCGGCGAGGATTTTCAGCTCGCGCTCCATGCGGTCGCGATGCTCCTGCGAGATTCCAGCAGTTCCGTAGCGCCAGATCGCCCCCGCTTCGGTGAGCTCGCGCAGCGCGGTATCACAGGCGGTCTTGATATCCGCAGCGGTGATGTCCTTGTCGTTGAGTTCATCGAAGGGGAGCAGCTCGTATTGCGAGCAGAAATCCTTGTACCAGTCCGTTGATCCAATCGGGTGTCGGGTATCGGGTTTCGGGTTTCGGGTTTCGGACTTCGATGATCGCGGCGTTTTCGCAGGTTCGGTTTCTTCCCGACACCCGACACCCGACACCCGAACCCCTTCCTTCTTCCCGATCTTCACCACCGGTGCATGACTCTTGCCCGATGGCAGCGTGACATCGCACATCTCCGCGATGCGCAGCGTGTTTTCGCAGGCCTCGTTCCATTTCGGATGCGACATCGCGGCATACATTTCAGCCGTGCTTTTCAGGTAAAGCTGCGTCGGATATTTCATGCGACTTTCATCGCTGACGAGCTTGCCGGTGGAGATGCAGCAAAGGACATCGTGCGGAGCGTGATCGCCTTCGTTGAGGAAATGCACATCATTGGTCGCCACCACGCCGATGCCCATGCGGTCGGCCAGGTCCATCAGCTCCGGGTTGACCTGATCCTGCTCGGCGATGTGCTTCTGCACCTCGATGAAAAAACGATCAGGCCCGAAGATGGAGGCGTAAGTCTCCGCCAGCATCCTGGCACGCTTGCGATCATCCTTCATGATCGCCGAGGGAATCTCACCGCCCAGGCAGGCGCTGGTGGCGATGAGGCCCTTGCCGTGAGCGCGAAGAACATCCTTGTCGATGCGCGGCTTGTAATAAAAACCTTCGCGGTAGGCGATGGAGCCGAGCTTGAGAATGTTGGCGTAGCCTTCGAGATCGGCGGCGAGCAGCAGCAGGTGGTAGCCGCCATCCTTGACGCCGGTGGTGGTGCGCTGCCGGCGGGCATCGGTCATGTCACCCGGCGCCATGTAAGCTTCGATGCCGATGATCGGCTTGATGCCCGCCTCTTTCGCCTTCGTGTAAAAATCGACAACGCCAAACAGACAGCCATGATCGGTGATGCTCACCGCCGGCTGGTTGAGTTCCTTGGCGCGGTTGACCAGTTCCTTCGTGCGACACGCGCCATCGAGCAGCGAATACTGCGTGTGAACATGCAGGTGGACGAAAGGCTTTGGGTTGGAAGTCGTGTCAGTCGCCATCCCTGGCTCCGGTACGGGTATCGGGTGTCGGGTTTAGGGTGTCGAGTTTCGGGTGTGGCACGAGACTTTTCAGCTTCGCATCCCACACCCGACACCCGAAACCCGACACCCGCGGCTCCAGTCTAACCTTCAACTCAAGCATCACAACCCCGGAATCCCCCGCGTTTTTCTTCGTTACAATGTCGCAACGCGCGATGGGATCAAGGGTTGAACATCGCAGGTTCCACTCTCAAAAAAAGGTGAAATAGATGCCTGCCGACAAAACGCTTTTTCTCTGGCCCGACGGTTCCCCGCACAACCCCGAAAAAGATCGGCCGCGCATGGAGATTTTCCTGCCCAAGGAAAAATCGGAGAAACCGATGACCCCCGGACCCGCCGTCGTCATCTGTCCCGGCGGCGGCTACGGCGGCAGGGCGGGGCACGAAGGGGCCGTCATCGCCGAGTTTCTCGCATCCCACGGAATCGTCGGCGTCGTCTGCCACTACCGCGTCAGCCCCAATCGTCACCCGGCGCCGATGACCGATGCCTGCCGGGCTGTGCGAATGACCCGCTCCATGGCCAAGGAACTGAACATCGATGACCACAAGGTCGCCATCATGGGCTTCTCCGCAGGCGGGCACCTGGCCTCGACCGTCGCGGTGCAACCCAATCTCCATGTCGATAAGCTCGATGACCTTGCGGAAAAGTTTCCCGCCCGGCCGGACCGCGCCATCCTCTGCTACCCCGTCATCACCATGAGCAATCCCAAAACACATGGCGGTTCCGTCAACAACCTGCTGGGCAAAGATGCCACCGATGAAATGAAAAAACAGATGAGCAGCGAGCTTCAGGTGAACAACCAAACCCCGCCCACCTTCATCTTCCACACCTGGGATGATGGCGCGGTGCCCGTGCAGAACGCATTGCTTTATGCGAACGCCTGCGCCGCCGCAGGCGTCAAGTGCGAAATGCACATCTACGAAACAGGCAGGCACGGCGTGGGCCTGGCGCTGGACAATCCGCGCCTCAAAAACTGGAGCGCACACCTGATCGACTGGCTCAAGGCGTGGAAATAATTCCGATCTTCCTCCCGCCGCTTGCGGCGTAGCAACCATCATCGCCACCATGATCCGATCCTTCCTCATCATCCTCTTCCTCACCGCCAATCTCATCGCCGACATGGACTTCATCCGCGTCGGCGATGACAAAAAAACCTTCGTGTATGAAACCACGAACAAGCGCTACATCCCCTTCGGCTTCAACTACGACCACGATGAGACCGGCCGCCTGCTCGAAGACTACTGGCTCGATGAATGGAAGAAAGTCGAGGAGGACTTCGCCGAGATGAAGGCCCTGGGCGCCACCGTCGTCCGCATCCATCTTCAGTTCGGCAAGTTCATGAAGAGCGAAACCGAAGCGGTTGAAGCATCACTCAGGCAACTGGAAAAACTGCTGATTCTCGCGGAGAAAACCGGCATCTACATCGATCTCACCGGCCTGGGCTGCTATCACAAAAAGGATGTCCCCGCCTGGTACGATGCGCTCTCGGAGGAAAAACGGTGGGCGGCGCAGGCCGCGTTCTGGGAGGCCGTCGCCAAGGTCTGCGCGAAAAGCCCGGCCATCTTCTGCTACGACCTGATGAACGAACCCGTCAGCGCAGGCGGCAAACGCACCGACTGGCTCGCCGGCGCCTTCGGCGGCAAGCACTTCGTCCAGTTCATCTCGCTCGACCTGGGCACGCGTAAGAACCACGAAGTCGCCAAGGCATGGATCGATCATCTCGCGCAAGCTATCCGCAAACACGACAAAAAACATCTCATCACCGTCGGCATGGTCGATTGGTCGCTCGATCGCCCCGGCCTCAAGTCAGGTTTCTTCCCCGACAAGGTCGCCGAAAATCTCGACTTCATCGCGGTCCACATCTATCCCGACAGCAAGAAACCCGGCGAAGCGATGGAGACGCTCAAAGGCTTCGACATCGGCAAGCCGATCGTCATCGAGGAAATCTTTCCGCTCAAGTGCTCGATCGAGGAACTCTCCCAATTCATCGACGATTCCAAGGCCCACGCCACCGGCTGGATCGGCTTCTACTGGGGCAGAACCATCGAAGAATATGGCGATGCGAAAACCATCGGCGAGGCAGTCACCAAGGCGTGGCTGGAAATGTTTGAGAAGAAGGCGAAGGAGATGCGGGGGGAGTGATGGCGAAATCGATCACGCCCCCACATACTTCGCATAAATGCTCTTCGCCTTGTTCGCTTCCTTCGTTCCCTTCACAATCGCCCGGCCATCGTTGAACAGCGTCAGCTCATACGCCTCGCCGTTGTCGGTGATGTCGGCGCGGATCATGAACTTGTTCGCGTTCACCTTGCCGTGGGCGCTGAGCCGTTTGGCGATCTCGTCGAAGTCGAGCTTGCTTGCGCCTCCGGGGGTCTGTTTGTGCGTCATCTGCACCGCGTTGCGGCCGCAGAGCGTCGTGGTCGATGAGCCGAACTTGCCGTCAAGGAATTCGAAGTTGCGATGCTTGCAGCACTGGCAGTCGCCCACATCGTAAGCCCGCGCCACCTTGAACTGATGGACGCGGTTGGACCAGACATCGATCGAAAGCAGCGTCGGGCTGATCGCGTCGTAGTTGCCGGTGAGGATTTTCAGGGCTTCGACGACCTGGTAATTGGAGACGATGGAGACGACCGGCCCCAGCACGCCTGCGGTGTCGCACGTCGGATTCATGCCCGGCGGCGGAGCCTGTTCAAAGATGCAGCGAAGGCATGGCGTCGCCTTGCCCGCCAGTTCCCACGGGGTTTCATTGGCATCGCTTTCCCTGCTGTGCGGCAGGATCGCGTAAGCCATGCCCACGGTGCCCACCGCGCCGCCATAGACGTAAGGAATGCGATGCTTCACGGCGGCATCATTGACGATGAACCGCGTTTCGAAATTGTCCACACCATCGATGATCAGATCGACCATGCCTGTGTCGCTCTTCTTGATGAACCGCTCGATGTTGGTGTGATTGACATCATCGACGATGGCATCGACGCGCACCTGCGAGTTGATCGCGGCGATCTTCTGCTTCGCGGCCTCGGCCTTGGGGATGCCGTTCTTCACGTCGTTCTCGTCAAAGAGAACCTGGCGCTGAAGGTTGGTCATCTCAATGAAGTCGCGGTCGGCGATGATGAGGTGGCCGACACCTGCGCGGGCGAGCATGTTGGCGATGACGGTGCCCAGGGCGCCGCAGCCGACGATGAAGACGGAGGAGTCGAGCAGCTTTCGCTGGCCTTCCTCGCCGAAGCCGGGGAGGAGCGTTTGACGGTGATAGCGGGAGAGGTCGTGCATGAAAACAGGAGGAGAAGGAGGGGAGAATGGAGATTGGAGATTCGGGATTCCGGTTCGTTTCCCTGGCGTATTCGGTTTAACTCTTGCGGGCCGGGGCAGATTGGGGTACGAGAACACCGCATTCGGGACAGGCAGCAGCGCCTCGGAGATCGTACCCACACTCAATGCATTGATCGTGACGTTGGCGTTTTTTGGTCCGGCGCATCAGTAAGGCCAGTCGAGTCAGACCCGTAAGAACGACTATATGCGTAGTGACGAGAATCATCAGCATGAAAGAATGAAGTTTCCAATTTGCGGCGCCACTGACCATTCCGTCCGCCATCAAGGATTGCTTCCATGTCAAAAGCCAGGAATCGGGAAACGGGAATGGACGTGGAAAACCGTCCGGCAACGCGAAGTCATACAAGTGATGGGCTCGGACAAAGGCCCACCAGTTGTACCCCATCGCGCAAAGAGCGACGCACAAAACGATCGTCAACATTCGATACCGCCTGGGGATCATGGGCATGTCAATTCCGTGCATCTTGCACTGTTTAGCGACCTGATCCATGCCAACTCGCAAGCGCCTAACCCGCCACCAGGCTGCCGCCTTCGACCGGATCGACCTTCACGCCCAGTTCGACAAGCGTTTTGAGTGCCGCCTCGACGCGGGATTCCTCACCGGTGAAGAGCACGGCCATGATGCCGATTTCCTTGGTGACGTTGGCCTGGCGGATGTCGAACATGACATCGGGGTACTGCGTGGTCATCTTCCAGAGGCAGGGTTCGTTTTGGCGGCCGCCTTCGAAGGTGAGCCAGACTTTGCGGGTGGTGTTCATGGGAATCTCAGCGAGCCGGCGTGTGTCACGCCGGGGATTGGTGAAAGGAACGAGCGTGGGGTTGACTGGCACGGGACCTTGAAGGTCCCGTGCCTTGGGCGCTTGATTTGGTTTCAGCCGCCGGCGATGGCGGGGACGATGGAGAGTTCGTCGCCGCCTTTGAGCGGGGTGTCGAGGTTTTCGATGAAGCGGATGTCTTCATCGTTCACGTACAGATTGATGAAGCGGTTCACCTCGCCCCCGGAAACGGAGCCGCTCTTGAAAATCTGCTTGCCCAGTTCGGGGTAGGTTGCGGTGAGCGAAGCGAGCACTTCGCGGACCGACTTGCCTGCGATGGCGAGCGATTCGTTGTCGCCGGCTTTGGGGCGAAGGGCGGTGGGGATGAGGACGTTGATGGTGTCGGACATGGGAAACCTTCAAAACAGGGAATTGCAAAATATTCAATGACCAGTGCAAAATGCAAAGTGACGGAGTGATTACACCGTGGTAGCAGCGGCAGCTTTCCGACTCTCTTCGATCTGCGTGACGAGCGTGTCGAACTCGCCCAGTTTGGCGTTGATGACCGGGGCGTGGGCGAACTGGCCCTGCATGACTTCGAGCGTCTTGAGGCCGTTGCCGGTGATGCAGATGCAGATCGATTCATCGCGCGGGATGCGTCCGCTCTGGATCAGCTTGATGGCGCAGGCCAGCGTGGTGCCGCCTGCGGGTTCGGTGAAGATGCCTTCGGTGCGGGCGAGGAGTTTGATGGCGTCAAGGATTTCGGGATCGGTGGCGGAAGCGCCCCAGCCGCCGGATTCGCGGATGAGTTTCATGACATAGTAACCATCGGCGGGGTTGCCGATGGCGATGGATTTCGCAATCGTGTCGGGCTTCTGCGGGCGGAACAGTTCCGCGCCTTCCTCGATCGCCTTGACCACCGGATTGCATCCCGCGGCCTGGGCGGCATACATCTTCGGCTTGGTGTCCTGCACGAGGCCGAGCGTGATGAACTCCTGATAAGCCTTGTAAATCTTGGGCAGAATCGTGCCGCCCGCGACGGGGCTGACGGTGTGAGCCGGGAGTTTCCAGCCCATCTGCTCGGCGATTTCAAAGCCGTGCGTTTTCGCGCCTTCGGTGTAATAAGGACGAAGGTTCACATTGACGATGGCCCAGTTGTATTTGTCGGCAATCTGCGAGCAGAGGCGGTTGACATCATCGTAGTTGCCCTTGATGCGGACGACGCGCGGAGCGAAGACGGACATGCCGACCATTTTGCCCTCTTCGAGATCGTGCGGAATCATGACGAAGGCGCGAAGGCCGGAAGCGGCGGCATGGGCGGCAACGGAGTGTGCGAGGTTGCCGGTGGAGGCGCAGCCGACGGTATCGAAACCGAACTCGAAGGCCTTGGTGACGGCGACGGAAACGACGCGATCCTTGTAGGAGAAGGTCGGGTAGTTGACGCTGTCGTCCTTGATGTAAAGTTCCTTGACACCCAGTTCGGCGGCCAGCCGGTCCGCTTTGATGAGCGGCGTCCAGCCTGAGTTAAAGCCCGCGCGCGGCTCGCCATCAATGGGCAGCAGATCCTTGTACCGCCACAGCGACTGCGGCCCGGCTTCGATGGACTTGCGGGTGACCTTGCCTTGCATCGCATCGTAATCGTAGGAGACTTCGACGGGACCAAAGTCATGATCGCAGACGGTGCGCGGCGTCAGCGGATACTCGGCATCACATTCTTTACAGCGGAGGGATTGAACGTAGCTCATGGAAGGTCCAGAAGTCAGAGGTCAGGGAACGGGGGACAGGGGACAAGGAACAGGGAACAGAGGACAATCAAGACATCTCAAATTTGAGATTTCAGATTTCATATTTCATGACCGTTGGTCCTTCGTCCCAAGCCCAACGGGCTTGACATAAAAAACAAAAAAAGCCTCTTCCGAGATAGGAAGAGGCTTGAAAGACCTTGGGAGGTTATCACCGCTTCTTATCTCTCACTGCCTTGAAGGCAACGAAGGAGTTCGCACCATTTTCCCGGCTTTTCAGGGTCGGAACGGTTGCGGTGGCGTCGTCGGGCCTGTCCCTCAGCCACTCTTGATAAGTCTGCGTATTCGGTTGTCAAGCCGGATTATATCACGGGGCGCTTCAAGGGTCAACGGGATCGATCGCCTTGACATCACTGACCGGCGTTTTGCATCGGAATCACCGCCTGAGTACACTTCCCGATTCCCCCAAATCCGGCGGCGCCGGCGCCGTTTGCGAGTGAAACTTCAGCCATGCAACACGCCATCAACAAAGCCGCAGCCCTGGTCGAGGCGCACAAGTACATCCGTCAGTTCGAGGGCAAGACCATCGTCGTGAAGGTCGGCGGGTCGATCATGGATGAGCCGGAAACGCTCGCCAGCCTGGTGCAGGATGTCTGCTTCATGGATGCGGTGGGCATGAGGCCGATCATCGTACACGGCGGCGGCAAGGGGATCACCGAGGCGATGAAGAAGGCCGGCCTGGAGGCGCAGTTCGTGCAGGGTCGCCGCTACACCGACGAGCGCACCCTTGCCATTGCCGAGCATGTGCTGGTCAACGACATCAACAGGAACATCGTCCGGCAGATCAACGCGCTGGAGCACAAGGCGATGGGGCTGCACAGCCTGGCGAGCTGCGTGGTGTTTGCGAAGAAGATGTTCCTGAACGTGCCCGGTGAAAATGGAAGCCCCGCCCGTCGGGTTGATGTCGGCTTCGTCGGCGAATGCGAATGGATCAACGCGGAACTGCTCAAGGCGATGGTCGAGGCGGAATACATTCCCGTCATCGCGCCGATCGCCCGCGACTCGGCAGGCAGCAAGCTGAATGTCAACGCCGACAGCGTGGCGGGCTATGTGGCCGCCGCGCTCAAGGCGGAGAAGCTGATCCTCGTCTCCGACACGCACGGCATCCGCACCGGCGCCGATGCCGCCAGCCTGGCGACGCATGTCACCAAGGCCCAGATCGAGGACCTCGTGAAGACCGGCATCATCTCCGCAGGCATGTTGCCCAAGGTCGAAGCCGCCATCGTCGCCCTCGAAGCCGGCGTCAACAAGGTTCACATCATCGACGGCCGCATCCCGCATTCGCTGCTGCTGGAGGTTTACACGACCAGCGGGGTGGGAACGGAAATTGTTTTGTAAACGACGGGTTTCGGGTTTCGGCAAGGCACTCAAATCCTGATGATGCTTCGACACCCGACACCCGACACCCGACACCCGACACCCGAGTCTTTCCCATGCCTGTTCAACACTTCATCACCGTCGCCGAAACACCCGTCGATACGCTGATGCGGATCTTCGATGTGGCCTACGAACTGCGGGCCGAGCGCGAAGCGGGCAAGCGCAATAAGCCGGTGCTCGCCGGCAAAACGCTGGCGATGATTTTCGAGAAGCCTTCGCTGCGCACCAACGTCAGCTTTCAGCAGGCGATGATCGAACTGGGCGGCGGCTCGATCGTGATGGTCAGCGAACAGGTCGGTTTGGGCAAGCGCGAAAGCCCCGCCGATGTCGCGCGGGTGCTCAGCGGCATGGTGCACGGCATCATGGCGCGGGTGTTCGAGCATCAGAAGCTCGTCGATCTGGCCGAGCACAGCACCATTCCCGTGATCAACGCGCTCTCCGATTTCTCGCACCCGTGCCAGGCGCTGGCCGACGCGATGACGATGATGGATGAGTTTGGCCGGGACCTGAAGGGCCGCACGCTCGCCTTCGTCGGCGATGGCAACAACGTCGCCCACTCGCTGGCGGTCATGTGCGGCCGGCTGGGCATGAACTTCGTCCTCGCCAGCCCGGCCGGCTACGAGATCACGCAGGAAGTCACCGACAAGATCATGTCCTACTGCCCCGACCTGAACATGCAGCTCATGAATGATCCCATCGATGCGGTGCGCTATGCCGACGCGATCTACGCCGACACATGGATATCGATGGGGCAGGAAACCGAGGCGGCGATTCGCAAGGCCGCGTTTGAAAGCTTCCAGATCAACGATGCTCTGCTGGCCGCGGCGCCGAGGCAGTGCATCGTGCTGCACTGCCTGCCCGCGTATCGCAACATTGAAATTACCGACAGCGTGATCGACGGCCCGCGCAGCCGCGTCTTCCCGCAGGCGCACAATCGGCTGCACGCGCAGAAGGGCTTGCTCGCGGTGGTGATGGGCGGGGTGTGATGGGGCGGGATAAGAGCCGCGACGTGACACGTCGCGGACGCGAACAGCGTGGTGTGGGGGGTGACATGCACCTTGCGTTGCCGGCCTCGAACGCGCCCGGGCGCACCTTCATCGTTCATTTTTTGCGCAACCGACCGCTCCTTCAGGCTGTTCCGGGGGCGCGTCCGCGACTCGTTGAGTCGCGGCTCACGAACTCAGGTTTCAAGGCGCCACTCGCCTGACGCGATGATTGTTGGAATCGCCGATATAGACGACGCCATCCGCATCGACGCACACGCCGTGCGGCCGATCGAGCTTGGCCTGCGTCGCCGGTCCGCCATCGCCGCCGTAGCCGCGCGCCTTGGGGCCGATGCCTGCGATGGTGGTGATGATGTCGGTCTTGCCATCGATCCTGCGGATGGTCTGGTTCTCGGTATCGACGATGTAGATGTTGCCCTGCCCATCGACCGCGACGCCCTTGGGTCCGTTGTAGGCGGCGCTTTTCGCGGGCTGGCCGTCGCCGGAAAAGCCTGATTTGCCGGTGCCGCTGAGGTGTTTGAGTTTTCCATCGTTCAGGTTCATCGACCACAGGCTGTGCCCTTCGCGCAGGGCGATCCACATCGTGTCATCCACGATGAACAGCGCCCTTGGTCCGATCATCGGTTTGCCCGCGGCCACCGCGCCATCCACCGGCGGCTTCTTCTCGCCGTTGCCTGCGATCGTCTCGATGATGCCGGTCTTCAGGTTCACCCGGCGGATGCGATGGTTGGCGATGTCCGCGATGTAAAGATGCCCTCGCTTTTCATCGAGTGCGATCGAGTGTGGCTGATCCATCTGCGCCTTGGTCGCCGGTCCGCCGTCGCCTGAAAAACCTTTCGCGCCGGTGCCTGCGATGGTGGTGATGTTGCCGGTCTTGGCATCCACCTTGCGCACGAGGTGATTGAGTCGCTCGACAAAATAGATGTCGCCCTGTTTGTCGAAGCGGATTTCGTAAGGCTCATTGAGCTGCGCCTTGGTCGCGGGGCCGCCGTCGCCGCTGTAGCCTTTGGTGCGGTTGCCTGCGATGGTGGTGATCCTGCCGGTCTTGCGATCCTGGCGAAGGATCACGTGATTCTGCGTCTCGCAGATGTAGAGCGCGCCATCAGGGCCGATCTCCACGCCGAAAGGCTGGCCGACGACATCCGGCCTGCCGTCGCCGGCAACCGTTTCGATCTTCTGCGCCTGCGATGCGCCGCCGAGCAGCAGCACAAAACAGATCATCGCCGCCGTGTTCCGTTTGTTGAAGTGAATGTTCATTCGATATGCCCCTTGAATTTGACGGTCATGGCCTCCACCTTGACCACGACCGCATCGGTTTTGCCATCCCTGCCGCGCAGCACGCCCAGTTTCATTTCATCCCCCACGCGCCGGCTGCGCAGCAGCCGGATGAAATCATCCCGCAGGCGCGCCGGCTTGTCATCGGCCGTCACGATGACATCGCCGTCCTTGAGCCCGGCCCTGGCCAGGGCGCCTTGCGGATCGAGCGCGCGAACGACGAGGCCCTCCGTTCGAGGCGGATATTTCTTGAGAAAATCCCAGGGCTGTTCCCACAATTCCTCGACCGCCGCGCCGAGGGTCGGGGTCTGCACGTCCGCCTTGGTGTTCAGAAGGAATTGAATGGGTTCGACGGGAATCACGAAGACCACGCCCACCTGCGATCCGCCATCGATCATCATTCCCGACTGAAGCCCGATGACGTGGCCGTGTTCATCGAACCACGCGCCGCCGGAGGTGCCTCTGGGTGAAAAACCGCTGACGTGAATCGCTTCGACATAGGTTCGCTGGTCAGGCAGGAATTCGTAAGTGGTTCCATTTCTGGCCACGCGGCCATCGAGCATGACGCTGTGGCGGAAAATGGGCGCGCCCATCAGGAAGACCTCGCTCATGGCGGGCGGGGTCTTGGCCGCCATCGGCGCAAAGGCGTAGCCGCCTTCGCGGGCGGGCATCTTCAGCAGCGCCAGGTCGCGGCCGATGTCGGTGGCCACGAGTTTCGCCTCAAGCCGGCCGTGCTCCTGCGTCAGCACTTCAAGACGACGATCATCGCCGGCAATGACGTGGGCCGCGGTCACCACATGGCCCTCGCCATCGGCGATCCAGCCGGACCCGGCCAGGTGATCGTTGACCAGAATCTCAACGGAGACCGACTTCAACCGATCGTAAAGCGAAATCTGCGGCCGGCTCATCGGCGGGGCGGCGGGACGATCCGCGATCACCCGCCAGGCGAGCGGCGACACGATCAAAAGGCCGACCGCCAGGATGGTTCTGACGGCGACTTGCGAGCGAAGAATCGTTGGTGAACTCTGCGGCATGATGAGGCTCTTGAGGGTCGATGGATCATGTTCCTTGCCAAGGCCATCCATCTTACGCCATCACACCGTTTGCAGAACCACACCGGCGGCGTGTCCTGCAAAACCTGCGGCAAAGACCGCCTGTGTGCGAATGGACCGGCGGGGAGAATCAGCGGAAATCATCGGAAAAACAGGCCGTTTCAGCCACGGCATCGGCGGCCGCCGCTGCGTGCGGGCGCAGAGACAGGCGATGATCGTCGAGACCAGCCCCGAGCAGCCCAGCGTGTGGCCCAGTGCGCCTTTGTGAGCGTAAAAGTCGGGAAGCGGCGAAGCATCCATTGGTGTCGGATGGCGATCGGCTGCGGCTGATTCACGATCGTTCACGGTTGATTCACGATCCGATTTGAGATTGGAGATTTGGGATTTCAAATCAGGTGATGGCCGGCCGAGGCCGGCTCCGATGGCATCCAGCTCGAAGCGATCATGATGCTCGGTGCCGGTGGCGTGCGGATGGATCAGATCAATCCTGCGATCGCGGAGAAGTCTGTCGGCCAGGTGGCGAAGCGCCGGCATCGCTTCGCAGGGGCGAATCAGATCGAAGGCGTCGCACGCTTCGGAGGAATCGATGAGTTCCACCGCATGACGCGGCGCAAGCCATCGGTCATCATCCACGCATTCAAGCACGATGGCGCCGCCGGCCTGGGCGATCATGAACCCGTGCGCCGCTTCATCGAGCGGCAACCCGCGATACCCTTCCGGCGTGAGCGGCGCGAGCACGCCCAGCCGATGGTAGGCGTGAATGAACGCAGGCAGCAGCGCGGCATCGGCGGTGATGATGAGCACGCGGCGGGGTTCATTGCGCCGGAGCCCGGCATCGTCATCAAATGAATGCAGCAACGTCAGCCTCGCGCGATGCAGCGCGATCAGGCTGGAAGCGCAGGCCGCGACAAGATGCGTGACATCGCCAAGATGCAACCGGCGTTGCAGGTGATGCGTGAGATAACCGTGCGGTCCCAGGGCGACGGCCAGGTGGGCGTCGGACACCCGCTGATGCGTGGCGGGATGTGCGGCTCTGAGGCCGGAGGCGATGGAGATGTGGCGATCGGCGGCATGAGTCAGCGCGTGTACCGCCCCTTTGCTCGTGGCGATGATGCAGGGAATCTCACGCACTTGATGATCGCTCACCGCCGCCATCATCAGCGCTTCCCGCGCCGCCCGCTCGGCCAGCTCCACGGAAGGATCGCAAGGCGAATGCTGGGCGAAACTGACCCCGCCGACGGCGCGAACCATGTCGATGGCCGAAATGTCACCGGGCAGTTCGCTCACCCGATCAGCGATCGAGCGGCCTGCAAGCAGGGCGGCAAAGGTCTCCCACGCACTGTGCCCCAGCGGTGTGACCAGACCAAAGCCTGTGATGAAGATGCGACGGGCCAATGCGGATCACTCCTGCCTTGCCCCGACTGCTCACGCAATGTTGCTGCATCGCAGTTCGTGGAGGGCTGGGAAGAATAGAACATTTTCGGCATCCGAGTTCGGGACCAGAGCCGCGACTCGTCGAGTCGCGGCTCGGCGAAAGAAAAAGGCGATCACCGCAAGGATGACCGCCTTCGTCTTTTGCGTGTTCATGTCGATCAGATGATCTGCGTGATCGGCTCGGCGCCTTCGACGCCGACGAGCGACTGGTCGAGGCCGCCGTAGAAGTAGGACAACCGGTTGGGATCGAGGCCCATCTGGTTGAGCACGGTGGCGTGGAGGTTCTTGACGTGGAAGCGGTTTTCCACGGCACTTCCGCCCAGTTCGTCGGTCGCGCCGACGCTGACGCCCGGCTTGATGCCGCCGCCGGCCATCCACATGGTGAAGCCGTAGCTGTTGTGATCGCGGCCGGTGCCCGCGGCATATTCAGCCGTGGGCTGCCTGCCGAACTCGCCGCCCCAAACGATGAGCGTCGAGTCGAGCAGGCCGCGCTGCTTGAGGTCCTTGAGCAGGCCGGCGATGGGCTTGTCGGTGTTGCCTGCGTGGAAGGTGTGGTTCCTCTTCATATCACTGTGCGCATCCCAGTTGTCATCGTTGTGGCCGCCGCCGGAGTAGATCTGAATGAAGCGCACGCCGCGTTCGACGAGGCGCCGGGCGAGCAGGCACTTTTTGCCGAAGTCCTGGGTGCGGGTTTCCTCGAGGCCGTACATTTCCTTGATGTGCTGCGGTTCCTTCGAAAGATCGACGGCTTCGGGTGCATGCTTCTGCATGTTGAAGGCAAGCTCGAAGCTGGCGATGCGGGCGGCGAGATTGGTGTTGCTGGCGCGGGCCAGTTGGTGTTCGCCGTTCATGGCGTTGAGGTTGTCGATGATGCGGCGCTGGGCCTGTTCGGTCATGCCGGCGGGGGGCGAGAGATCAAGAATGGGATCACCGGCCGCTCGAAGCTGCACGCCCTGATACGAGGCGGGCATGAAGCCGCTGGACCAGTTCTTCGCGCCGCTGATGGGGCCGCCCTTGGGATCGAGCATGACCACGAAGCCGGGCAGGTTTTCGTTGACGGAACCCAGGCCGTAGTTGATCCAGGAACCCATGCACGGTGAGCCGGAGAGGATGCGGCCGCTGTTCATCATGAGCATGGCCGAGCCGTGGATCGGCGAGTCGGCATACATGGAATGAAGGAAGGCGATGTCATCGACGCGCTCGCCCAGATGCGGGAACAGGTCGCTGACCCACTTGCCGCACTGGCCGTACTGCTTGAACTTCCACTGCGGGCCGACGACGCGACCTTCGTTCTTTTTGCCGCCACGTCCGAAGGTTTTGACGGCGATCGTCTTGCCGTCGAGCGGATAAAGGTTGGGCTTGTAGTCGAAGGTATCGACCTGGCTGGGGCCGCCGTACATGAAGAGGAAGATGACGGATTTGGCCTTGCCCTTGAAGTGGCCTTCCTTGGGTGCGAGCGGGTTCTTGTAGGGCGTGACACCGTCGGCGGCGACGGCCTGCTGCGCGAGGAACTTCTGATCCAGCATGCCGGCCATGGCCAGACCGGTGAAGCCGGCGCCGGTTTCCCAGAGGAACTGGCGGCGGGTGCGACGGCAGAATTGCGATTTCGGTTGGTTGTTCGACATGGTGACTCCTGAATGATTCGATCACAACGCTTCAAGCATGTACTCGCCGCCGTGTTCCGGGTTTCCTTCCAATCGTTGCTTTTTCGGGTTGACGATCAGGTCCAGCGCCTCGAGCGGAATCACTCCCAGCAGCGCGGGCGTGCCGACAGGCAACTCGATGACGTTCACATCCGTCTGTCTGCCCATGATCTCGATTCGCACCGGGCTGTAGGTTCGGCGTTCGACGACGCCGTTCGCCGTGATGAGCCGGGTCTTGCCCAATGGCTGCAAGCCCAATCGCTCGATCAGATCGATCGGCAGGGAGACGAATGTCGCACCGGTATCGACGGTGAAAACGATCCGTTCATGACGCACCTGGTATGCCGGGATCAGTCCCGTTTCCGCATTGCTCTGGTCGATGGTGTTGATCACATCGACCGACACGGTGGTCTTGCCCATCGCTTCGCTCCTGGAATCAGGATCGGTCGAGTTGTGGTTGTTCATCACCATGTTTCATTCTCGACGATGCTTCCAAACGCCCTGGCTGCTTTGGAAAGCGGCGGGGCGGCACGCCCCGGCTCGCTTAATCCAGATACACGAACTCATTCAGGTTGATCAGCACGAGACAGACATAATCCAGCGCCTTGTCCGCGGCGATGCCGTCCTTTGTTTGCAGGTCGTTGTGGAGCGTGACGCAGCGGTCCACTTCGCCTTGCGAAGGCACGCGGCCGGTGACCAGGCGAAGGCCCAGGCGCAACTGATCCTCCAGCTTCGCGCCGGCTTCGGTCTTCAGCCGCTGCGCCATCAGCGCCGCCTGCCTGTTGAAGAAGTCGCTGTTGAGCGAAGAGAGCGACTGCGTGGGCACCGTCGTCGTGAAACGCACCGCACAGCTTGAATCGGTATCCGCCAGATCGAACACGCTGAGGATCGGCTCGATGAGCGATCGTTTCACGAAGATGTAAACGCTGCGTCTTCGCTGCTCATCGGGCGGGCTCTTGCCCCAGACCCTGTCGGGCTGCGATGAAGTCTGAAGCACCGCGCGAGGCACCTCTGTGTAGATGCTCGGCCCGCCCATCTTCAGATTCAGCGAACCATTGACCGCCAGGATCGAATCGCGGAACTCCTCGGCGGTGAGACGGCGCATGTCGTACCGCCAGAACAGATCGTTGCCCGGATCGAGGCGCAGGCCCTGCGAGTCGTCAGATGATGAAAGCTGGTAGGTGCTGCTCATCATGATGAGCTTGTGCATCTGCTTCATGCTCCAGTTGCGCGACTGGAACTCGGCGGCGAGCCAGTCGAGCAACTCGGGATGCGTGGGTTTGTCGCCGAGTTGACCGAAGTCATTGCTGGTCCGCGCCAGGGCGCGGCCAAAGTGATGCTGCCAGAGGCGGTTGGCCATGGCGCGGGCGGGCATCGGATTTTCCTTCGAGGTCATCCACCTGGCCAGAACGAGGCGTCTGCCGCTGGAATCGCGGCTGTTTCGCGTTTTTGGAATCTGCGGATCGGGGAAGCCGAGCACCTGTGGGAAGCCGGGATTCACTTCCTCGCCTTTGACATGGGCGCTGCCCCGCAGCAGCACGTGGGTCGGGCCGTGGCCTCGTTCGCGCACGGCCAGCACCGGCATGCCTTTGCTCGGCGGCGGGGCTTTGTGCAACTGTTCAATCTCCTTGCCCAGTGCGACGTATTGATCCTGCTGTTGTTTGGTCAGCAGTGTTTTGCCGTGCTCCTTGATGAGCGACGCGAGCGTGATCGGATCTTCGCCATCGGTCAGGCCGACATCGATGTACTGCCCACCGGCGGTCTGTTTGCAGTGAACCGCGATCGTGTTCGATCCGAGATGAACGATATCGGCGGCCTTTTCCTTGATCGGCAAGGTGATGTAGTTGACGGTGTGGCCCATCGTCTGGGCGACGAGTTTGCCGTTGATGTAAACCGAGGCATCCTCATCGTGATGGATGCGCAGGGTCAGCGCGGAGGGGAGCTCCTTGAGGCCGAAGGTGCGGCGCATCCAGATGTTGTTGGTTTTCCAGGGCGTTCGCACGACGGCGCCGGGGGTGTTGCGCTCGCCGAAGCCGCCGGGGCCTTGCTTCCATTTGGAGTCGTCGTAGGCCTGGGCATGCCAGATCCCCTTGGGTTCTTCAAAGGTGTAGCGCCACTGCTGGGCCTTCTCGCGCGAGTCGGCGGCGAGCACCGTCACGGTCCTGGGCTGCGCGGCCAGTCGCTCGCGCAGCTTCAGGCCCTGCCTGTCCGCCGCATCGAGAAACTGCCGCTCGATGGCGTTCATGCCGTCGCGTGCCTTCTGCATGCGGTCACGACGATTATCGAGTTCGCGCCGGGCCGCGATCTGGGCCTGCGGCGTGGCGACTTCGACGGTGGGGCCGTGACTGTAATCAAGGACATCGTGGAAGAACGCCAGCAGCCGATAGTAATCCTTCTGCGGAATCGGATCTTTCTTGTGGTCGTGGCAGCGGGCGCAGCCGACGGTCATGCCGAGCATCACCTGGCTGGTGGTGGAGAGAATGTCATCGAGCACGTCGTAGCGCGCCTGCGGCCGGTCGGCGGGCTCATCATCCCAGATGCCCAGCCGGTAGTAGCCCGTGGCGGTGATCGTTTCAAGCGTGGGGTTTTCAATCTCATCGCCGGCGAGTTGCTCGAGCAAAAACTGATCGTAAGGCTTGTCCTTGTTGAACGAATCAATCACGTAATCGCGATAGCGCCAGGCGAAGGGCTTGGTGCCGTCGCGTTCATAGCCATTCGTCTCGGCGAAGCGCACGAGGTCGAGCCAGTGTCGGCCCCACTTCTCGCCATACTGCGGCATCGCCAGCAGACGATCGATCACCTTCTCATAAGCCTGCGGCGACTTGTCCGCGACAAACGCATCAATCTCCGCAGGCGTCGGCGGCAGACCAATCAGATCGTAATAAGCCCGGCGAAGCAGCGCGATCCTGTTCGCCGGTGCGACCGGCGCAAGCCTGCTCGCCTCCAGCTTCGCCAGAACGAATGAATCGATCGGATTGCGCACCCATGTTTTGTTCTTCACCGCAGGCAGATCGGGCCGCACCAGTTTGCGGTAGGCCCACCAGTTTCGAGCCGTGTCATCGATCTTGATGCCGGCTTCGGTATGCGGTTCCAACGTGCCCAGCTTGTCGGCGGGGTAGGGCGCCCCCATCTTCATCCATTGGGTGAGGATGGCGATCTCCTCCGGCTTGAGCTTGGCCTTGGGAGGCATCTGATGCTCTTCGTCCTTGTAGGAAATCATTTCGAGCAGCAGGCTTTTGTCGGGATTGTCGAAGTTGATCGATGACCCGAAATCTCCGCCTTTGACGAGGCCCGCGCGGGTGGTGAGATTGAGACCGCCGCGGATTCTCGCTTCGCCGCCGTGGCACTTGAAACAGGCTTCGGTGAGCAGAGGCAGGACATCACCGTTGAAAAACTTGAGCTGCTCGGGGCTGATGGAGGAGCCATCGGCCGGTTTATCGGCAGCACGAGCGGACGAGCCGAGCGTCAGGACCGACAAACAAACCAATGCAAGGAGCCGTCGGGTTTGGCGGGCGAAACGATTCTTTGTCACGATTGATTTCCTCATGGCCTGGCTCATCCGGGAACCATCGCGCCTTGACCGGCACGGTGAACTGATCATCAACAGTAGGTCCGCGCGAGGATTGGATCAATGAGGATTCCGGTTACATGGTTGAAGTATCGGGGCGTGCGGAGAAGGCTATGCAGACCAGAGCCGCGACTCAACGAGTCGCGGACGTGAACAGCCTGAAGGAGCGGTCGATTGCGCGAAAGATGAACGATGAAGGGGCGCGCGGGCGCGTTCGAGGCCGGTGACGCAAGGCGCGTATCACCACCCCTTGATGCCGTTCACGTCCGCGACGTGTTACGTCGCGGCTGTGACAAACAGATCAGAGCCGCGACTCAACGAGTCGCGGACGTGAACAGCCTGAAG
>CAZYPK010000028.1:36140-41977 GCA_964649195.1 uncultured Phycisphaeraceae bacterium | reverse complement strand
CCACTGGCCCCGCTGGTTCCGTGAGCCGGGGGATACGCGGTACTGGAATCTGGGGCAGCTTTTCAAGTTCAATTACATCATCGAAGGCCCGGCTTATTTCTGTCCTTCACAGACGAATCCGAGCTTCACCTACGCGAGCCACGCCAATCCGAAGTTTCCCTCCGATGTGACCTGCGCAGGCTGCGCCAACGGCGTTCGCATCTCCTACTACTACAACCCGATGACGATCAGCGGCTCCAACCGCAATCGGAAATACAATCAATACCGCGAGATGACTTCACGAGTGGCGCTGGCCTTCGACAGCATCGAGGGCGAGGCCTCCATTGCACACCAACTGGATCCGGGATGGAACGTGATGGCGGGTGACACCTCAACGGTGTATGTCAACAGCCCCGCCGTCCGGGAGGATATCCGCTCGGATCCGTCCGGCCTGGCCAACGCGAATTTCGTCCTGTTCGATCAGCTCATCGCCAGGCTCATGGCCGGGCGGTGAACCATGCCATCATGCGGAACGCAGAGCCCCCGGGGTCGGGGTTTGAGAAGTTTGGGGTGGCTGGGGCTGAGTCCGCGAAGCCCCGGCCAGGCGACCATCGACTTTCAGTTGCGCCACCTTGCTTCGTGCATCCGGGCCGGGGGCCGGGGCTTCACGGACTCAGCCCCAGCCACCCGACGGAAGCCAAAGCTCCAAATCCCAAAATCCAAATCTCAAACAAACTCGAAAGCGAACCAAACCAGGCAAAACCGATCAGAAACCGGATTTTATTTGATGGCATTTTTTGTTCTTTTGTTTTTTGGAGCTTGTTTGAAGTTTGAGATTTGTCATTTGGAACTTCCGACAGAATGGATGCCGAGAATGAAACGGCTCTGCGGACCGGCCCACCGTCTTGCGCGATGCTTGAGCAAAAGCGTTATGCTGAAGGCCGGGATTTGCCATGAAGGATATTCTCGCAGAAATCGTCGCGCACAAACGGCAGGAAGTCGCCCGGGCCATCGCCCTTCGCCCCGTGGAGCAGCTCAAGGAGGCGGCGCTGGCTGTGCCGGAGCCGCGCAACTTTTTTCGGGCGCTGACCCACCCCAGGGATGAACTTCGCGTCATCGCCGAAGTGAAAAAGGCCAGCCCATCCGCGGGCCTGATCCGGGCGGACTTCGATCCGGTGGCCATTGCGAAGATTTATGAAGCCAACGGCGCCGCCGCCATCTCCTGCCTGACCGATGAGAAATACTTTCAGGGATCGCTGGCCTATCTGACGCGGATCAAGCAGGCCGTGGCGATTCCGGTGCTGCGCAAGGATTTCATCATCGACGCCTATCAGGTGTACGAAGCCCGCGCCGCCGGCGCCGATGCGATCCTGCTGATTGCCGAGTGCCTGGGCGAAGCGGAACTGCTGGACCTGCTCATCCTCGCCACCGAACTGCGGCTGACGACGCTCGTGGAAGTGCATGACATCGAGAGCCTGCTTCAGATTCGCCATCACATCGGCTTCCCGCACCCCAGCTACACGCTGCTGGGCATCAACAACCGCGACCTGCGCTCGATGACCACCGACATCAGCCACACGCTGCGCATGCTGGACATGATCGAGAATCTGGACATCGTGGTCAGCGAATCAGGCATCCGCACCGCCGCCCAGGTACACCGCCTCCGCGAGGCCGGGGTGCATCGCATCCTCGTGGGCGAACACCTGATGCGCCAGCCGGACATCGGACAGGCCCTGCGCGAGCTAATGAAGTGAAGGTCGGAACAATCATGGTGATCGATCTCAAATCTGGGATTTCTGATCTCTAACCTCCGCCCTCCGCCCTCTAAACCTGAGTTTTGTTGAAGAACAGAGATTCCTGAATAACCTCACACGTCCAAGCCGCTTGCGGCGTAGCAACGTACATCGAGGGTTATTCGGAAGTCCCAACACACAATCCCAACGAAATAAAAATTCTTGAGTCAGGCATGGATTGGAGATAGGATGCGCCAATCAGGTTGCCGATCCGAGGATGCCCATGAATCCGTTTCTCATAGCCCGTTGAGTCTGCTTCGCGCCTGTAGCTCAATTGGCAGAGCAGCGGATTTATATCCCGTCGCCGCAAGGCACGCCCCGGATAAGGGGCTGGTTGTGGGTTCGAGTCCCACCAGGCGCATTGAATTCGGGTCAATCTGGAAAGTGACCCAACCAAGTCTAACCAGGCGTTGCAGTTGACGAGCACGCGAACGATAATGGTTGAGCCGTGGTTCGAGCGCCCCGTTCCGCTCGCGGCTTGCCACCGAACGCCAATCCGTTAGGCGGCGGAGTATCTGATGGCACTCACCGAAGCTGTAATATCCGAGGCGTACCAGAAACTGTCCAAAGCGAGGTTCGATCACTGGCAGTCCCACGAGCGCCTGCTGCGGAGGCGGGCAGAGTTTCAGAAAGCGCGCGCAAATTGCATCGCTGATGGACAGCTTGAAGGACGTAACGAGACGATTCGCGAGGCCCAGGCCCGCCAATTGCTCCCGGATCAGTTCGCTGCAATCGAGTTGGCCGAAATCGAAGAGCGACAGGCTGCTATTGGAGTCGAACTGTGTCGGATTGAGATCGAGCGGGTGCAGGCCCTGATTCGCTACCTGTCTCTCAATGCAGAACTCGCCACCTAACCCACCGCAGCAGCGGACGAGCGGTGCGTGCGTTGAAAATGGTCATCGAGCCTCGTGCGTCCCTCGGAATCTGCTCGCACGCGGAATCCGCCCGTGGGAGTTGCTCGATCAACTGACGGCTACGACATGCCGCCGCTTCGGGGCCGAGACGATTCGCCGTTGCACGGCTCTGATCCCGAACTCAGGCTTCCCGGCTGGTGGCTGTTTTTTGCGGTGAGTTATCCGAAACTCAGGTTCTACCCTCCGACCTCCGCCCCCGCTTTCACATTTCCCAGTTCGCCCAGCAGCGCCGCGTGGGTTTTGCAGCCCAGGGCGAAGTTGGCCAGGTCGAACTTTTCGTTGGGCGAATGGATGCGGTCATCGTTGCGGCCAAAGCCGATGAGCAGGCTGTCCACGCCGAGGATGCGTTTGAAATCAGCGACGACGGGGATGGTCGCCCCTTCGCGCACCAGCACCGGTTCGCGGCCGCTGCCTGTCACGATGGCCCTTCTGGCGGCGGCGATGAAAGGTGAATCGGTGGCGACCGCGACGGGCGCCGCCGAGCCGTGCTGGCTGATCTGCCAGCGCAGGCCGTGCGTGGGTTGGCGGTGGAGCCAATGCGTGAACGCCTCGGCGATTTTTTTCGGGTCCTGATTCGCGGCGAGGCGGAAGCTGACCTTGGCGCCGGCGAAGGTGGGGATGACGGTCTTGGCGCCCTCCTTCATGTAGCCGCCGTAGATGCCGTTGATGTCGCAGGCCGGCCGCGACCACCGGCGTTCGAGGGTGGAATATCCCTCCTCGCCATAGGGTTGCTGCACGCCGACGGCGCCGAGAAACTCCGTCGCATCAAAGTCAAGATCGGACCACTGCCTCAGCTCAAGCTCGCCTGGCATGATGACGTCATCGTAGTATCCGGGAACGACCACGCGGTGATGCTCATCGAAAAGATGGCCGAGGATTCGCGTGAGAATCGTGCAGGGGTTGGCCAGCGTGCCGCCATAGACCCCCGAATGCAGATCGCGCGACGGGCCGTGCAGTTGGATGTCGAAGTAGAGCAGCCCGCGCAGGCCGTAGGTGATCGCAGGCACGGCGCCGGCCGCACTCTCCCACATCGTCGTGTCGCTGATGAGCACCACATCGCACTTGAGCAGTTCGCGCTGCTTCTCAATGAACGGCTGAAGATGAACCGAGCCGCATTCCTCCTCGCCTTCGATCAGCACCGTGATGGGCGCGGGAAACTTCCGCTGAATCGAACCCTTGCGCCAGGCCCGCAACGCCTCGATGAAACACATCACCTGCCCCTTGTCATCGCTGGCGCCGCGGGCCACGATCGCGCCATCGCGGATCACCGGTTCGAACGGCGGCGAGTCCCACTTCTCCAGCGGATCGGGCGGCTGCACATCGTAGTGACCGTAAAACATCACCCGCGGCCCGCCGGGATTGATCACATCACCCTCATCCGTGCGACCGACGACGGCAGGGTGGCCGCCCGTGTCATGCACCTGAACCTCCAGCCCGACTTCACGAAGCTGGTCGGCGATCCACTGCGCCCCGCGATCGACATCCTCCTTGTAATGATGATCGGTGCTCACGCTGGGAATCGACAGCAGTTCGGTGAGCCGGTCGATGGCGTTGTCGCTGTCGCGTTCGAGATAATGGAGTGGTGTGGGCATGGGGGGTTGGTCAAAAGGGGTGTCAGTGAAACATCATTCATCAGCCAAAGGCAGGTTCACCTCGACGCGGCCATCCTGCACGCGGATGGGGAACATGATCAGCAAAGCATCGTGGGGATCATCAAAGTTCCGGCCGGTGGTCATGTCATACGTGTAGCCGTGGTAGGGGCAGGTGAGCAGCGTGCCGGTCATGTCGCCATCGCCCAGCGGCAGCCCGGCATGGGGACAGATGTTGGCCGCGGCATGAAGGGCGCCCTTCACATGACAGATGACCAGTGAAAAACCGCTGACTTCCACGCAGGATTTGCTCTCCGCTGGAAACTCTTGAACGTCGCCTGCTTCGATCCATTTTCCCATGATGGTTCCGAACCTCTACGATGTTGGCATGGCCGTGAAAGATTCGCAGTTTATCCGATACCGCGCGATGGTGTCGCAGCTTGCTTCACAAGGGTTGCGGCAGGGCGCCACCGCATCGCCGGCAAACTCGCTGGCCGCCGCGCTGCCCGCGGCGAATCTGCTCCTGCGTGATGATGCTTCCCAACACGAGCCGCTGGTGCAGGCGATGCGTGACATTGCCGCGACAGGATCGCTGGTCGATTGGGCGGGACACAGCAGGCCGTATTACCACCCGCTGGCGATTCATCTTTGCCTTGCGGCATTCGGCCGGCGGTACGAAACGATTTCGCCCTCGGTTTGGAGCCGATGCGAAGAGATCATCCCCTTGCTGGTGGAGCCGCTGCGCTGCGCGGAGCATTTCGCCGATGCCCCGCCGCCTGATGCGCTGGTCCCGCTCGTGCTCTGGCAGGCCCTGGGATTGGCGCAACAGGCGACGTTGCTGAGCCGGGACATCGATCTGGAGATGACCGATTCCCTCGTCGCCGCCATCGTTGCGAACCCGGCTGAGGATGGCGCATTGCATCGCATGTCATCCGATGAATCGCTCGACGGCTGGACCTACGGCGAACTGGCGGGGCTGCATGGGCTGGCCCGTCTCGCGCTGCTGCGCCGCAATCAGTCATGGGCGAAGCGGGTGGAGGAAATCGCGCTATTCCACCTGGAAAACACGCAGCCTGACAATGCGACGAACCAGCCCTGGGCGCTCTTCGCCTTTCTCTGGTCCGGCAAAACACACAGCTTCGCCGATCAACAGTTGCACGATGCGACCACCCACGCCGGCGGCTCCATCACGCCACTGGCCGGCATGTTGCTGGCCGACGCCGCGGATTGCCTGGCGGAGTTTGGGTGATCCCGAGTCCGGGATAAGAGCCGCGACTCAACGAGTCGCGGACGCGAACAGCCTGAAGGGATGTCCGTCGCGCGATGGATGAACAGCGCCGATCGCGCGACGGTCATCAATGTGCTGTGGATACGCGGCAGAAGAAGATGCTCCCCTCGCTCGAATACAGCAAGCGATTCAATGGCACGGCGTACCGGCAACAGCCGGCGACAAAACAACTGGCGAGCGACGACAACCAGAAAGACAGCAGAGACGGAAGAAGAGCAATACGTCGGGCCACTCTCACACGAGCCGCGCATCTGGCCGCTACGCGCGCCCTACG
>CAZYPK010000028.1:0-36040 GCA_964649195.1 uncultured Phycisphaeraceae bacterium | reverse complement strand
TTGCAATCGGGGTGGGGAGATTTGAACTCCCGACCTCTTGACCCCCAGTCAAGCGGCACGGATTACACAAGTGATGGTCGGATATGGTGTTGCGTTTTAGCTGGTGCGAATCTACGCGCACCTGACGCGCGAAGGTGGCGAAATCGGGGCAGGGGGTAGAGGGGGGATCGTGCCCGCGCCAGTCAATGTCAACTGGTCCTCCCAAAAAAACGCGGCGAATTTTTTGGGCGGCGTTCCAGAGGGGCGAAGGCTTTGTGTATCCCTGTATCCCTGTATCTGGTTCCGGGGGTGGTGAAAAAAAAAACGACTGACTGTTGATTCTTTTTTTTGGCTTAGGGTTGGAATTTTTGATACAGGGATACACAGAATGGATTAAACCCAGTATTTTCATGGTTTTAAGTGTGTGTATCCCGTTGTGTATTCCTTTTTTAGGGATACAGGGATACACAGATTTGTTAGGGTTTACCTAGCTCGGCTTTTGCGCTGACATATAGTTTTCGGTCACTTTTGCAGACCGAACGGAATGGTCATCGCTCCGTCGATGGCTTGCTGGGCGTCGGTCCTGGTGTCGGAGGTGTTGACGGTGGCGTTGTCGATGGTGGTGGATGCCGCTCCGAGGCGGCTTTCGTTGTTGACGTGGTTGAAGGTCCAAGATCGCTTATCGACGTTGACGGTGCATCCTGAGAGAAGGCACGCGGCGATGGATGCGAGAGCGGCGAAGGTGAGAGTGACGAGAATGGGAACGACGGTCGGCTGCTGGAGGCTTTTCATAGAGGGTTCCTTTGAAGGGCGGTGATGTATTCGTCGATGGAGTGGTCGGAGACGTTGTTTCCGATGAGGGGCCACTTACGGTTGAAGAGGTAAACGCCGATGCGTGTGTGGAGCGGCATGGAGGTTCGCCAGCGGGAGCCGTCGAACCATCGGAGGTTGTCGGTGTGATAGTGGCCCAGAATGTTTGGCGGTAGTCTGGTGACAAGATCGGACTCGAAGACGATGCGGGTGGCCGCGTACCCCATGGCGCGGTCGAAGTGGGTGGCGAAGGCTTTGTCGCACCAGCGGGGGCTGGCGAATGTGACGAGGATGACGGGCAGGCCCATCTGAACGAGTTTCAGGGCATGAAGGCAGGCGTGAGGCGAGCCTCGTGAGTGGCCGGTGACGAGGGCGATCTGATCGTCATCGGGGATCGATTCCATGAGCAGGTGTTTTTCGACGGTCAGGTAGGATTTGAGGAATCCGTTGGAGACTCGGCCGGGGCCGTGGGGGACGAGGCGGAAGTCGAAGTTGGACCACCAGTCGCGTCCGTCGTTTGAGCCTTGGAAGGCGATTTCGACGGAGCCTGGTTGGTGGCGGATCAAGGCGTTGCACTGGTCGTTGCCGATGTTGCCGGCGGAGAAATAGGCGTCCCTCGCCGCGAGGGCGAGTCGGAGGGTGGTGTTGAGCATGTCAGGTCTCCGTGCGTGTCAGAGGTGTGTCAGATGTGAATCCACGATTGGCGGCGTTTGGGTCCGTGGTCGAGCCACTTCTTCATTTCCTTTTTGCGGCGTTCTTCATCGACGGCGGCGGACTTGGTGGCCGGGTCCTGGGCCAGGGCTTCGGTCCAGAGTGCGACGGCGCTGGCGACGGCTTCGAGTCGGTCATCGTGCTGGAGGCAACCGCGTGCGCCGGACATGGATGGGTCGATGATTCGGGTCATCTGGTAGAACAGTTGGTAAGCCTGGTCCGCCCGAAGGTCGTTTTCGATGATGCGGCGATCGATGACAAGACGATGCTGGTTCATGACAGGCTGGAGCGCATAAACGATGCGTTCCTCCTTCATGCCGGTGGATCGCTGTTCCTCGATGGCGCAACCCCAGCCGTTGGGGAAGTCGGGGTGTTTGGCTTCCGGGGCGACGAAGGCGGCGCGGAGTTTCGGCTTGAGCAGTTCGACGATGAACTTGCCGCCGAAGTTGGATTCGATGGCCATGCGGCGGACGCGGAACTGCTTGGCGTCCCGGACGATGGCATCGAGGCAGGCATCGGATTGCGGGTCCTTGCCCCTGTATGCGCCGACGTGGAGCAGGTAGAGGATGCCGTGCAGGTGGGCGACGATGGCCCATGCGGTTTCGTCGCGCCCGCCGCCGGAGGGATCGACCCACATATAGACAGATGTGTAGGGCAGCCAACGCTCGACGGATTCTTCGAGCATGAGCGGGCGGTGGTAGCCGTCATCGCCGAAGCCGACGGACCGCAGTCCTTCGACGCGGGTGGAACCGCGGTTGTTCTCCTGCCCCCAGACGATGTTGGTCGGCGCGATGTCGCGGTGGCAGTTGAATACGATGAGGTCAGAGAGCCGCAGCGGGTAGTAGTTCGCGTCCGCCAGATGCTTTTGGAGCATGTATTGCATGGCGAAGCGCGAACGGCCACGACCTTGAATCTTGATGATTTCGTCGGCATCGAATCTGTGAGGACATGTGGGTTGACCGGGGATTGCCGATCCGTCCGCAAGCTGGCGTTTGATGAATGGCGCCAGCGGTGCGGCGATGAGCAGTTCCTCGCCTGAGGCGGGAAAAACAATGGGCCACGTGCGGAAGGTGAACCCGTTTTCCTGAAGGTTGGCGTAAACGGTTTCTTCGTGCTGGGGGGTGCCCAGATAGACGATCTCGCCGCCCTTCTTGAAGGCGATGTCCGGCAGTTCGGCAACGCGGTTGCGCAGATGCTGGCGCTGAATCTGCGTGTTGGAGGTGTCGGGCACCTCAACGTCATCGCCGACGATCAACCCGGCGCGGCGACCGGTAAGCTGGCCCTCGATGCCCATCGCCAGCACGGACGGATTTTTCACGTCGTGTTGTCCGCCGGCCACGTCGAACTCGATGGCCCCGTCGCGGTCCTTGGTGCCTCGCCTCGGCGCCAGGTGCTTGATCCAGGGCGTGGTGGTGATCCACTTCTTGATCTGGTTGAGGTTGTTCTTGGAGAATCCCTGCGAGGCGGACAGGAGAATGACCTTCAGGAGCGGGTCGCGCCACAGCCGCCAGCAGACAAAGGCATTGGTGATGGTTGACTTGCCCAGTTCGCGGAAGGCGAGAACGCCGCGCATGGCCGGGCCGTGCTGGAGGAAGGCGGCGATGTCGAGTTCGACCGGACCGAGCTTCGCGTGCTTGTCCAGGCCGTGATACTTCCAGAGCGCGAGAAGGAATTGCCGGAAGTCCTCCTTCATCGCATCGAGGAGGTTGGCGCTCATGCGGTGGCCGCGTCGTCCTCGAAGTCGTGATCAGGCAGATGGTCCGCCAGCTTGAGGCCCTTGCTTTCGAGTTCCTTCTCAATCTCACCCATGGTCGATCCGGGCTTCGTGGAGACGGTGACATTGCAGGCTTTGAGGCGGTTGGTTATCGCGTTGAGCATGGCGGCGGTGAGGTCGATTTCGATGGGGTCGCCGTCCGCGCCGATGGTGGTGAACTTGCCTCGCTTGACGATGCGAAGAAGGTTGCGATCGTGCAATTCGGCAAGCTGGCTCAGCACGTCATCGTGTGATTTTTTGGGCATGGTGATTCTCAGGGCATGGTGATTCTCAGAACCGTTCGATTTGGAGGCTGGACGGGAAGTTGTTGCCGACGCCTTCGAGGACTGCGGATGTTTTCTGCGTAGGTCCGGCATCGTTGGACGGAACAAGCACGTATGTTCCCCACGGCGGCGGAAACCTGCCTGTGAGGTTGGGTTTTTTGTAAACGATCTGGTAGCCGTACTTGCTGGTGGGGTCGAACCAGGGGGTGATTCTCGTTATCCAGTCGTTGCCGTCGACGCCTAGACTCGTTCGTCCGGTGTGGAGGTTCGTGTATTGCCCGCTTGCGGTCCGAATCTTCAGGTCTCGATAGGTGTCCGCCGGCGGCTCCGAAGTGTGGACAGCGTATCCGGCTGAAAATGTTCCCGTTCCTTGATAGTTGAAGAAGGTTCCATCCCACTCGGAGCATTGGTTGAGATATTCGTCCGGCACAACACCCGGCCTCACTGGTCCGGCGCCAATGTCGTAGAAGAGATTTTCACCGAAGAACGTGGGTGAGTAGTCGGCGATTCTGGCGCCTCTGCCCAGCGGCGCAATCCCTCCACCGCCTCCGCCGCTTCCGCCTGGCAGGGGAATGGGCACGGATGTTGGGTTCTCTTTCGACAGGCTGATGACCATGCGGTTGTCGTCGTTCCTGCCGATCAGAGCCTTGAGGTCGAAGGAATCCCGAAGGAGATTCGCTTCTGACAGTGAGATATTTCCAACCACCTGGGCAAGCGTTTCCTCGATGTCGTTCAGTTGCACGCCCAGCGACGGGCGGCGTTCCAGTTCATCGAACATTTCCTGAAGGATGTAGATCGCCTGGCGGTAGCCGTGGTTTTGATTCGTGTCGGTGAACACGGTGCCGTTGTCATAGTTGATGTCGATGGTGCGCGGCGTTTCGCGGTCAAGCCAGATCACGGCATCCGCCGCCGGCGCGGCGTCGAAGCGGATGGTCTGCGAATCGACCCATTCGTAATCGGAGGGATCAGCCTTGATGGTGTAGGTCGATCCGCCGTCGGCGGAGACCTTGACGAGGACATGAGAGCGGGAGAGGTAGCCTTTGTTGAAGATGTAATCGGTTTGACTGCCGTTGCCGATGTAAACGTGCTCGCTGAGGTAGTTGGGCATAGTTATGTCTCAAGAATGGCGTACTTATGGTTCCGGTTCGCGTTCGACGCGGTTGAGTTCGTAGGCGGGCCGGGTGGGCAGCGGAAAGAGGTCCAGTCCGTTGCCGGGACCGAAGGGGTTGTCGAGTCCCATGTCTTTTGTGGCGCGGAAAATCGCATTGATGCCCAGCAGGTTTTGGAACGGGATGGTCGTTCGCAGAGTGTGCCACGAACGCACATCGCCCTTGCTTGGCACGCCTGTCAATCCTCGTCCGAGCCGTTCGGAGTAATCGATGACAGGGCCGAAGTGCCCGGCCCAGCTTGCGGTGTTGCCGGAATACCGGCTGGACACGTTGTCGCCGCCGAGCCAGTCGGACGGCCCGAAGTTGTGGCGGTCCGCGATGCCCAGAGGACGCGACAGCCAGCCGAGAACGCCGGATCGGTCGATGGCTTTGTAGGCCATCGCCATCGAGGTTTTGGGATCACTCCACAGCGCGGCGGTCTCGTCAAAGCTGCGACGACCTGACAGGTGGTTGTGGATGCCGTCGCTGATGGCGGCAAGGCCGACGATGCTGGCAAAGTAAAGGGCCTGCTCACCACCGGGGCGCTGCCCCACCACCACGGCAAGCTGGTTGCTCCATGCGTTGGCGAAGCTCCAGAACTGGTTGACCGCCCGCCCGATCCAGCGGGCGTTCATGAACGGTCGAGAAAGAGACTTCGGCGCCACGATGATGTTGTTGACCTCGCTGTTGATCGCGGCGGTGAACCGGTCGAACATGTCGCGGTCGGTGTGGTACCACTTCTCGTATTCCGGGTTGATGTGCCCCTTGTGGTTCATAAAACCATCGCGGTCAGTCCATCGGGCGGCGCCATCGAAGTCCACCGCGTTCTTGGTCAAAACGTCGACGAGTTCATCGCACTTGTCGGCGTTGAATCCCAGCCGGCTCATACGCTGGGCATCCTCCAGCGCCAGCCCCACCTGATGGAACGCCTTCGCCTCTGTCATGCCGCCGGCGATCAGCTTGCGGGCCTTGCTCATCTTCTTCGCGCCGTTCACCACCTCGTCCAGAATCAGATGGGACGCCATCCGTCGCGTGGTCGTGTTGAGCCAGTTCATGCCGCTGACGACGCCGAACTGGTTGGCGAGGAAACCGGTGCCTTGATCGAGCATTTGCAGCGCCTTGCCTCCCATGCTCACCGCCGGGGCGACATCGTGGGGATGGTCGAACACCTCGTTGAGTTGCATGTTGCGGATGCCGGTCTGATCGAGCGCGGAAGCGACGGCCTCCAGTCCTCGCTTGGATACGCCTGGCAGGAATCCGCCATCCTCTCGCTTGAACACCGACGCAAGCAGCTTGATCTTCCTGCCGTCGAGTCCGGTCATAAGCACCAGCCCGGCAAGGTCCATCAGATTGGTGATGAGCATGTTGCCCATCGTGGTCAGATACGGCAGGCGAAGCCCGGCTCGCCCCAGCGCCCGCCACCCCGCGTCGGCGGCTGAACCGTCGCCCGCGATCGCCGGTCGTCCCTCCAGTTCGGACACCTTGCGTTCGATGATCATTTCCATCTGATCGCGGGCTTTTTTGATCTTCGCCTTGGCCGCGTCGCCATCGGCTGCATTGATCATCTTGTCGAAGTGTTCCCTGACGGCCCGCTGGATCTGATCGAGCGAGCCGTCGAAGGTTTCACCGGTCATCTGCTTGACCAGCGGCGCCCAGGTCGCGGCGTTGTTGTCGATGGCGATCCGCACGGCGGCGCGGCCCGACAACTGATGATCGTAATTCCCCAGAATCGACTGGATGTCCTGATCGAGGTATTGGCGGAACGCCGTCTCGTCGATCTGGAGAACGCGGCCCTTGAGCGAGTCCGCCCCCATTGCGGCCTGCACGCCGTGCGAGTTGTTCAGGTTGGTCAGCGTGCGATAGACGTTCTCGGCGGAGTCGTGGAAATACTGGCTGACGGCGGCTTCGTACCTGTCGCGCAGCCCATCCTCCAGCGAAATCTTCGCCTCGTCGCCGGCGGCGCGGATCAGTGCGCGGTCATCGGGCGTGAGCCGGTCGAGCGCCTCGTCGATGATGGGCCGCTCGGCTTTTGCCTGGCCGGTCTTGTATTCGTGGGTGCGGTTCTTCCGCCACTGTTTCTTGAGCAGTCCTGTGAAGTTGTCCTTGTCGCCTTCGATCTTGTGTCGCAGCCAGCGGCGGGTGAGGTAGTCGTGGCTGTTGGCGATGAGTTCTTCAATCTCCGCGATTTCAGCTTTGGCCGCGTTGATCTGTTCATCGGTGGTGCGGGCCTTTTTTTCGATTTCGGCCCGCTTCGAGAGATAGGCATCGATGTCGGCGTTGGCTTTCGCTGCGGATTCGTCGAATCTTTGCTGAACATCTTGCAGGGCGATTTCTCTGGCGGTCTTCGCGTTGGCGGGGTCACTCGGCATGACCTCTTCAAGTTCCGCAAGGCGTTGTTTGTAGGCCCTCTTGTAACCGGCGCTTCTGATGGTGGCCCGCTTTGGTTCAACCCTTCCAAGATCGTTATCCTTGACTTTCGTGCCTGCTGATTGGATAGTTGTGGGGGAAGGTGGTGATGCTGGGGTCGCTTCGGGCGTAAGAACGGCCCTCGGATTCGAGGCATCCGTTGCCCCAGTGGCCACCTTCCACATCGTTTTTGGGGCCAGCCTTTTTTTCCCCATTCGCACTTCTTCTACGTAGTAGGTGGTTCCATTGAATCGCTTGCGATATCGGATCGAGGGCAAGCCATCTTTTGTCTTGCCTCCGTGTTCGATCAGATCAGGTTCAGCTACGATCTCAGGAATGCGGGCGATGTCATCTTTCGTGATCGGGATTTGGCCGCGAAGCCTTTCTGATTCTCCCCCGTGTTGCTTGAGAATGTGTCCGACCGCGCCTTGATCCAAACTGTGGGTGTAACCGCTCACATCAAGACCGATTGCATCCTTGATCCGTTGTGCTTCCACGTCATCCACGATGCGATAATCGGCGGTGACGTGTCCTTTGGAGGTGTCCGACGAAGCCGCCAGCACATCATCGACGGTTGTTTCTCTCGCAGGAGGACGGGGACGGGTGAGTTCATGTTCGGCGCGGGCATCCTCCATCACCGCCCTCACCTGCTCCAACTCGCTCAACTGCTCCTGCGCCGCCTTGAGCGCACTCGGACCCTTGAGCAGCTTCGCCTGGTCGAGCCGGTCGAGCATGTCCTTGGAGTATTGCCGCACCACGTCCGCCGCTTCCCTGACGGCGGCGGGCGGCTCGAACGACAGTTTGTTCCTCGCTCCCCGCGCGATCTCGGCTTCCTGCCGCATGAGGTCGGTGACGACGTGGCGGAAGTTCTTGTAGCCTTTCCAACGTCCCACGGTCAGTTCCGTCCCGTCGCTGAGACGCACGGTGAACCGCTCTCCTTTTTTGAAGTGCGTTTTGAACGCCTGGCCGATCTGCTGGTCGGCCAGCGTGAAGTGCATGCCGATGACGGCCTTGAGCGATTCCGCCGACGGGTTGTTCTTGAAGTTGACCGGATCGACGATGTTGCCCATCAGCAGCGCGGCATCGTCGAAGAGCGTGTAGTTGAAGAACCGTGCGACCGCCGACGGCATGGCGCGGGCCTTGCCGCCGGGGAGGAAGGAGTTCAGGAACGCCGCGCCTTTTCCGACGATGCCGGACGGATCGGCGGACCGGTACATTGCGTCAAGGTCATTGAGGCTGACGGTGAGGTTGAGGTAGTCCTGATACGGATGCGGCTGGATGTCCAGCGTCTGGCCCGCCTCGGCGTATTTCTTCTTGAGTTTTTCGACCTTCACGCCGTTTTCGCGCATCTGCGCGGAGATTGCGGCATCGCCCAGAACGTCATCGACCGCCGCTCCCGCCGTGTCTGCCGCGCCGGCCAGTCCGGCCGGGGCATCGACACGTTTCAGATTGTCGGGAAACACCAGCGGCGTGATGACCTTCGGGCCGGTGGGCGCTTCCGCGAGCAGCGAGTCCAGTTCATCCGACTGCCTGGCCATGATCTTGGGCAGGTCGGAGATGGCATCTGTTTTTGCGATGGCGGTCTTCACGCGGAGTTGCAAGTCGCGCATGAATCGCGTGTCCATCAGCCGTTCGCGGCCCGCGCCGAACACCTTGCCGCCCAGCGGGATCGCCGCGCCGAAGGCCGCGCCCCACACGGCGGCATCGAGGAACGCCTCCATTTCGTCCACGTTGCGGTCGGGATTGATGAACTCAAGGACGCCTTCGTTGGTGACGTTGGCGACAGAGCCGATCGCAGCGCCCTTGGCGATCCGCGTGGCGGTGTTGCCTTTGGCGAGCCAGTCGGCGACCTTGACGGACACGGCGCGGAACGGCGCCACGCCTTTGACGGCTCCGCCGCCGGTCACGGCATAGATGCCCGCGTCCGGCCCCATGATGCCGAGCATGTTGGCCGCGAATCCGCTGATGCCGCCGCGCCGCCCGGCAAGCTGACGAAGCTCGTAGTCCTCCTGCTTGCGGGCGACGAAGTAGAAGAACGCCTGGCGGTTGGGGATGTAGTCCATCCGCCCGGATTCAAAGTCTTTCCACAAGTAGTGGTGTTCGGCCATGAACTCTTTGTCGCGCAGAAATTCCTTGTAGGGGTCGAAGTCCTCTTCGCGCTCGCCACCTTGATCGCCCCAGATTGCATGACCGATCTCCTGCCCCAGCGTTCCGGTGATGCTGTTGGTGCGGAAGCTCGCCCATGCGGTCTCAATGAAGCCCGGTCTCGGCGGCTGCTTGGGTGCCAACAGCGGATCGGGGGCGTTGGGGCCGGCGAGGGATCGTTCGCGCAGGCCTTCAAGGGACGTGAGCGGGCGCGGGTTCAGGATGATGGGCATGAATTACTGTCCGAAGTGATAATCGATCGGGCCTTGGAAATCCTTGACTTTGAATAGGTCTTGCCTGCGTTTTCTTGCCGCTTCGATCTCCCTGACGCGCTCCTCGTAACTCTTAGGGGGGAACGGCAACCATTTGAACGGCACGCCGTTGAGCGTCATCGGCAGGCCCGATTCGGTGTCCAGCAGCACCCATCCTCCCAGCGACGGTTCGTACACAGGACGATGCGTATCCACGAACGGGAACGAGTCTGTTCCCATCGCGGCGTTGATGTCGGCGAGCAGTTCCTTCTCCATGTCGGCTGTGAACGCTTGAGGCGCACTTCCTCCGACCGACACGAGCCGGTTCCACAGCACCGGGGGATGCTCCCGGAGCAGCCGTTCGACCGTCCGTTTCTTGGCCGCGTCGGCGGCGCCGTGATCGTTGCCCCTGGCAAGCTGATTTGCGACCTCTTCCTCGGCGATGCGCAGGTAGGCATTGACGGCGGTCTGTCCGATCGCCACGTCCCGATGCGTCGATTCGCCGAACACCTCCCCGAACCGCAGGTGCCAGAACTTGTTTCGCTGCTCGAACTCCTCTGGCAGCGCCGCCGCAAGATCGGTGCGGACCATCTGTTCGATCTTCTCCTGCTTGACACCCGCACCCCACAGCACCGCTCGTTTTTGCTCGGCGGTAAAATTGACCGGCTTGAGGCGCAGCACTTCGTCGATGACCCCCGGCTCACGAACTCCGTCGGGATGATCGACGCCTTCAAGCCGCATGATCCATTCCGGGTTCACCGTGTGCGTGCCCGGATCACCCATCGGCAATCCGCGGCCAACGTCTTCCTCGATGGCGTCGGCGCGGAGTCGTCCAGCATCGGTGAACCCGGATCGGATGTCGTTCGCCAATTCGCGGTTGACTTTATAGATCGCGGCATAGCTGCGCACGGCGACGCGCATGGCGGGGGAGTCATTCTGTTCGGTGTTCAGCGTTTGAACGATCTGCTTTCGCCAATCGGCAATGACACCCCCCTGCTCATGAGAATCCCACGCGGCACGCTCCGGGTTGACGACACCGCGCCAGATGTGTTCGCCGTCGGGCAACGGGATGAACTCCGCGATGCCGTCCTCCATCCACCGCAGCTTGAGGCCGTCGGCGATGCTCTCGATGGGCGGACGAACGCCGGTCTGTTCTACGCCGCGATTCTGAGCGATCCATGCCGCCGTCACAGCCGCCTTGTCCACCTTGTTGGCCCTCGCCACGATTGCCGCCACCGCCCGCTGGTAGTGGTTGAGGGTGATGGCTTCGGGGGCGTCGGGGTTCTTGGCCCACGCATCGAGCCGCGTTCTCGGTTCGGCGGCGGCGTCATTCAAATCGCGCCTGCCGCCGGTGGTGTCGATGATGAGCCGGTCGGTGAGAATGTCGCGGTGCCTGTCCACGGCCGCCGCGATGGACCGCTCGCCGAACAGCTTCGCATCAGGCGTGTTGGACAGGTGCTTGACCAGATGGCGGGCTTCCTCGTACCGCCCATTGCTCGCCGCATGGTTCAGCAGCCTGGACAGGTAGTCGTTCTGGAGGCGCGAAGCGTCGTGCCTGCTGAAGTCGCCGGCCTCTGCTCGGCGGTCGGTCATCAGCTTGAATCTTGAAAAGTCCGGCCCCGTGACGGCGTATTCTTCGACCAATTGCAGGGCGGCGTTGCGGCGTGCGTCCGCATTCTGACGCGAGACTTGTTCAGCGCGGGCCTGAAGTTGCGCGGCCTTGGCCGGGTCGTGCCGCTTCAAGGTCTCCATCATCACGCCCAACGATTCGGTTCTGCCCTTGAGGGCGAGCGTTTCAGCAGCCGGCATGATGGCCCTCTCAATGACTTCGCCGGGCGATTTGTTGAACGCATTCCCCTGCGCCTGCGCGCCTTTGAGGATTTCCGCGAATCGATCTTCGGTGAGAAAGCCAGCCTCATCGCTGGAGAGAATCGCGCCGGGTGTGACACTGGCCATCGACTGGTACGTTTCTTCGCGGAACTTCTGTTGTGCGCTGATCAGCAGGTCCGCCGCCTGCTCACGAAAAGCGACGTTAAAAGTGTCGCGGAATATCTGGGATCGGTTGGCGGAGGCATCCATCGTGATGCGTGTCAGTGCATCACTGATGCTTTCGCCGGCTTCGATGTTGAACTTGCCCTCGTTGATTTCCTGTCGGACACGATCCCGCTCGACCTTGGCCCAGTAGATGGCGTTCTGTTGGTCGTATGCGTCCCGCGCTTCCTTGCCGGCATTAGGATCAAACGGCTGATTGAGCGCGCCTTTTTTGGCGAACTCTGCGAGGTGTTCGCGATTGCTCTTTTCGATCTCCGCCCGCTCCCGCTCCCTGATCTGAGCCGCCTGGCCCGCCGCCACCGCTCCGGCGCCGACGAACGACCGCACCCAGTTGATGATGTCGTCCGACTCATCCTTCGTCATCACCGGCGTCACCGGTGCATTGATCACCTGCATGATCTCATCACGGGTCACCGCGACCGAACGGTTCGCGCCGATGCCGGTCATGGGAAGGGACGTTTCAATCGGAAATCTGCTCATGGTTTATCCGCCTTTGGGAGTGGTTCCGTCTCGAAGGTCCTGGGGTAATGGGCGATTCATCAGCGTGTCGATCGACTGCCCCAGCGAAAGCCCGGCGCCGAGTCCGCCCATGCCGCCCAGCAGACCGGCCAGCAGCGGATTCTGCACCTGCGACTTGATCTGCACCTGCTGCCCGGCGGCTTGGGAGTTCAGGGCGTTCATCGAGTTGCCCAGGTTCATCTTCAGGATCACGTCGTTCAAGGCCCGGTCGTAGTCGGTCTGCGCGGACAGATCGGCGAGCGAGCCGCCCAAAGCAAGGCCCGACTCGCCGGCCAGCACACGCAGACGCGCCTGTAACTGCCCGGCCTGCGACTCGTTCTTCCGCTTCTCAAGCTGGTGCTGATTCACCAGCTGCTGCTGCTGGTTCGCCTGCGCGTCGCGGAGGTTGCGGGACTGCTCCTTGGCGTTCTGTCGCTGGATGACCGCTCCCGCGCCCCCCGTCGCGGCTCCGGCGATCGCCAATCCGATGGCGGTGATCGAAATCGGGTCCATTCCCATTACGAGGTTCTCCGTGTGAATTCCCCGGCCCATTCAAGGCCGGTGATGACCGATGGCAGCGGCGAATCGTTTTCGACCAACACGCGGGTCGAGTCCGCGCCGCCGCGAACCCACGCCGTCAGTTCGCCGGTGTCGTCGATCTCCAGCGCGCCCAGCAGGGCCACGCCGGTGCGATAGGGGGCGAGTCTGGTGACGCGATCGCCTTTGCCGTCCTGCTCGATGCGGACGGTGTAGTAGCCGCTGTTGCGATGATTGACCGTCAGTTTGGCCAGCAGGAGGCGACCGTCGATGATCGGCTCATCGTCCCTGTCGCGCACGTAGGGGCGCGAATGCCGGACGCTCATCCGATAGTCGCGGCCCATGTAAACAGGGCCGTAGTCGAATCGGCCCGGAACAGTGAGACGGGTGCCGGCTTCCGATGGGGCGATGGATGTTCCGCGTAGAACAGAGCCGGCATCGGCCCCGAAGTCGCGGCCCAGCACGATGGTTGTGATGGCCGCGTCTTCGCTGCCGTGCTCGAAGGTCGTGACGTTCGTCTCCGCGTCGTAGGCGCCCGTCACGACCTGCCGTCGGTCGATCAGCGGGGCATACGGCTCGACAGGGCCGCTGGACGTGCCCCCACGCCTGCGCACGTGGCGACACGACCTCGTTTCCGCCGGCATCTGCAAGCTGGTGGACTTAGAAGCCCCGATTAACAGCCGCTATGACGCGGCCAACCTGACCGGCTACGAAGACGCCCAGCATCGCCGCATCGACCGCAAGTGCCTACGCAAGACATTTGGCACCCACCTCGCCATGAAGGGCGTGGATTTACGCAAGACCCAACGGCTCATGCGCCATTCGTCCCCGGTCCTCACATCCAACATCTACACCGACCCGGAACTGCTCGAACTGCGCAAGGCGGCTGACACCACCGCGATTCCCGTGAAGCAGGCGTAGGAGTGTGAAAAAAACTGAATTCTTCAACACCATCTACCCCGCCACCCAGGCGGGTTTTTTGTCGGTACGTCGGGCCACTCTCACACGAGCCGCGCATCTGGCCGCTACGCGCGCCCTACGCGCGCACCACCTAAAATCGGCGAACACCAGCGAACAACGACGAACAACCCTGAAACAGCAAGGCCCGCGTAAACCTTGATTTACGCGGGCCTTTGCAATCGGGGTGGGGAGATTTGAACTCCCGACCTCTTGACCCCCAGTCAAGCGCGCTAACCAAGCTGCGCTACACCCCGTTCACCGAAGACCGACCATTGTTGTGCCCAATGTGCCCAGTGTCAAATCTGCACACAATTCTGCACACGATTCGGTCGATGATCGTCGAGCAGGATGGTCATCGCGTTTCGTATCTGTTGCAGGATTTCTCCTACAATGTCGCCTATGGAACTTGCTTTTCAACAATGCATCGATCCTGATTGCCGGGCCGCCTTTGGTGTTGAGGAGGTTCACGTCAACTGTCCCGCCTGCTCCGGGAAGGGGCGCAATTCGCTGTTGGAAATCGGCTATGAATGGAACCGTCTGCCGGTGCCCAAGTCGCTGAGTTTCTTTGAGCATCGCTGGATCACCCGCGGGGCGGGGCTGCAAGGGGCGCTCGATTTTTCAGGGGTCTGGCGGTTCCGCGAACTGATGCCGTTCTTCCGCAGGGAGAGCGACATCGTCACCATCGGCGAGGGCCGGACGTGCATGCAGAACGCGGAGCTTCTGGCCCCGCAGATCGGCCTCAACAAGGGCCGGCTGTTCCTGCAATATGAAGGGCTTAATCCATCGGGTTCGTTCAAAGACAACGGCATGGCGGCGGCGTTCACCCATGCCCGCATGGTCGGCGCCAGGCGCGTCGCCTGCGCCTCCACCGGCAACACCTCGGCCTCCCTCGCCATGTTCGCAGGACTCGCCGAGATGACCGGCATCGTGTTCATCGGCACCGGCAAGATCGCCTACGGCAAGCTCTCCCAGGCATTGGACTACGGCGCCAAGACCCTGCAAATCGAAGGCGACTTCGATGCCTGCCTCCGACGTGTGAGACAGATCGCCGTCGAGCAGCCCGAACTTGGCATCTATCTCATGAACAGCGTCAACCCCTTCCGGCTCGAAGGGCAGAAGACGATCATGTATCGCGTGCTGGAGGCGATGGACTGGCAGGTGCCTGACTGGATCGTCGTACCCGGCGGCAACCTGGGCAACTGCTCCGCCTTCGGCAAAGCCTTCGCCGAACTCAAGGCGTTGGGCCTGATTGATCGCGTGCCCCGTCTGGCCGTCATTCAGGCCGCCGGCGCCAATCCGCTGAGCGTGCTCGTCAACGAGCGGGGCATGAAGTGGAACGATGGCCGCATCGACATTGAAACGATGAAGACCTACTACCGCGAACTCGATCAGGCCGGCGCCGGCGCCCGCACCATCGCCAGCGCCATCGAGATCGGCCGTCCGGTGAATCTGCCCAAGGCCTTGCGAGCGCTCGAAGTGATGGAAGGCATCGTGCGCGAGGTCGATGATGACACCATCCTCGAACACAAGGCGATGGTCGGCCGCTTCGGCTTCGGCTGCGAGCCGGCCAGCGCCGCATCGGTGGCCGGGGCCCACATGCTGATCAACGAAGGCGTCATCGGCAGGGATGAGCGCGTGGTCTGCATCCTCACCGGGCACGAGCTCAAGGACCCGGACGCCACGGTCAAATACCACACCGGCATCGACATGAAATCGATCCAGGAAACCGCCCGGCGCCAGGCGCCCACGGGCCGCCTGAGCAATCAGCCGATCCGCGTGGCCGACGATCTGGAGGCGATCATCGCCGCGATCGCTCCCGATGTCGCCGGGGCGCTGAGCGGAAAGAAAGTGGAGAGCGATCCGCTCAAGTACGTGCCCATCAGTGAGTATTGAGGCTCACAACCTGAGTTCGGGATCAGCCTGAGCCGCGACTCAACGAGTCGCGGACGTAAACGGCCTCAAGGGTGTTCAAGCACACCTTCGACAACAAAACTCGAACGCGCCAAGGCGCCGCTTTCGCTGCCGGGTGGCGAGCGGTCGTGTCTCCGAAGCCCCCGAATCGTCCCATTGGACGGCCCGTTGCGCAGAAGCTATTGTCACATGTCGGCAATTCGGTTCAAGTTCGGGTCCTTACCCACATTCTGCGGGAGAATCGTCGGAGTTGCGTTCATGCGCAAAGGGTTCACGGTTCCGGAAGTATTGGCGGTTGTGGCGATCATCATGATCGTCCTGTCCATTTTGCTGCCCGCATTCAGCAACACCAGAATCCAGGCTTATCAGGCCATCTGCGCCGGCAACAACCGTCAACTCGTGCAGGCTTCGCTCAACTACGCGCTGGATCATTCGCGCTGGCTGCCGTTCACCAATTGGGGAAGCCAGGAAGGCGCCTGGGCGGGCAAGGGCTGGCTCTATCGGCAGTCGTTGGGTGTCGCCGAAGGCGCTCAAAAGAATGGTCAGCTTTGGCCTTACCACTTTCAGACCGCCATTTACCGTTGCCCGCAGGACAAGGCGCCGTTCATTGCCGGTTCAACGCATCAAATCACCAGCTACCTGCTCAACGGCGCATTCAGCGGCTACGGCGACAACGCACCGGACATCGTTTACAAGAGCCATCGCTTCGCCGGCAACGCGATCATGTTCTGGGAGGTGGACAGTCTGTCGGGACCGGGTAACTTCAACGACGGCTCCAGCTACCCCCATGAAGCGGTCACCAAGCGGCACCTTTCCGGCCTCACCGTCGGTTCGCGCGATGGCCACACCGAGTGGATGACCTATGCCGAGTATGGTGCGGAACAGGCCAAAAAACCCGGGCGTTTATGGTGCAAGCCCGACAGTGCCACAGGGCAATGAGCAATCCGCACATCGTTCATTCAAGCCGAGGCGTCATCCGCGTCCGATCCATGACAGCCATCACCATGTTCGCCGTCATACTTCGTCATGTTCGCCGTCATACCTCGTCATCCGAAAGCGGCGAGGTGTTTCCATGCGCCCGTTCGATGCGTTCATCCAGGATTCGCTGCACCAGCGCCGCCTGGGCGTCATCGCAGCGCACGCCGGCGTCGAGGTGGAGTTTGGTGAACCTGCCGCGCGGCCCAGGCGCCTTGCCGATGCGCAGGCGTCTCCAGGTCTTGCCGATGCGCTCCAGCCGCACGGTGTTGACATCGCTCCAGAGCGTCAGCGCCACCTTGCCGCCGGTGGCGGGATCGAGTTCCGAGGAGCTGCCAAAGCCGCCGGCGGCGAAGAGGAACGGCTCCATGCCTCGCTTCTCTTTTTTTCCCGTCGTCAGCAGATAGATCAGCACCGCCACCCAGGCGATGCCGAGGACGCCCATGACCGCCAGGGCGACGCTGTTGGCCCGCATGTAGCCTTCGAGGAAGAGTTGCACCATGTTCGTGCCGACAGTGGCGACCACCCCGATGAAGACCCACAGCAGTTTGCGATGCAGCGGCATGGTGGTGATGCCCCGCGAAATGCCTTGGAGGACGAACGTCTCATCGTCGTATGTGAAGCCGCACTCGGGGCACCGTCCGCTGCCGGGCAGGCCCATGAGCGAGTAATCGCACTGGGGGCATTTCTGAAGGCGGACAACGAAGCTGTTCACCGTGGGGTTGCCGTAGTTGTGCCCGCAATCGGGGCACTGGCCGAACTCAGGCAGACCCTCGAGCGGGTAATAGCACTTGGAACACTCGCGCGGAGTCGATCCTCGTACAGGCAGAGGCGGGGGCGCATTGGGGGGCATGTGAAGTCTTCAGGAATGTTTCACGATCGGATCATCTGCCAAAGCCCCGCCAGGCGCTGTCCAGCCTGCTCGAGCGCACGCCGTCGGGCACCACCACAATGCCGACGGTGTAGTCGTCATCGATTTGATCGAAGTCGAAGACGACCGCCAGCCGCCAGCGTGACAACTGCCGGGTGAGCATCACCTCGATGGTGCGGGCCTCGTTCTCCGCGAAGTCCATGACGTGACGGAAGGAGAGCATGTAATGCGTGGTGAGTTCGTAGCTGAACCCCCAGCCCAGCAGTCGGCTGTCAGGATCATCAAGCTGGGCGAAATCGACATGCCAGCGCAGGTGGGGCGTCTGCTGGAAGTTGGCGCCGATGCGCCACTGGGCGACCTCGTTGTCCTCAAAGCCGTAGGTCATTTCCGCCACCGCCGCCAGGCTGTCGGAGACGGCCCAGATGAGGCGGGTGTAGAACTGGTCGCCGCCGATGCTCAGTTCGGGTCGATAGCTGAAATAGCGGGGCAGGGGGCTTTCGGTATCCGCATCATCGCCGCGCAGGATGAGGTCGGTGTCGAGGATGATCCAGTCAACGCTTCGCCATCGTCCCTCGCCGCCGCGCTGGGTTTGCAGGGTGTTGCGCAGGCCCAGTCGAACGGTGTAGCCTTCGCTGAGCGATTCGACATCGGCGTCATACACGGGCAGGTCTTCGGGGTTGATCGTCGAGCCTGCGTAGGAGAGATCGATGCCGGGTTCGAGGATGTGCCGCAGCCGATGCACATCGAACAGCTTCCAATCGACATCGTCATGGACCTTGCTGAACTCGGTGTGGATGCGGGCGCCCAGCGTGCCGAAGAAGCGGACCTGCTCATCCTCTCCGGAGAAGGCCTCGAAGTCCTCGTCGTAAGCGGTGATGCGACCGGAGGCGAAGGGGGTGATGTTGAAGATGGAGAGCTTCAGCGGCGCCTGGATTTCATGGCGGCTGTCAAAGCGAAGCCGGTGATCGGTGGGGAATCCGGTGGCCCTGAGCGCATCGCGGAACTCGGTGTCCGCATCGGCGATGCCGAAGTTGATCAGGCTTTGTGCGTCGTTGAAGCCCCGGTCGGCAGGCGAGTCCTTGCCCACCCGGGCCCGCATGTGGCTGAGCCTCGAATCCCCGAAATAGGTCAGCCGATTTCCAAACAGCGCCGTGCCCAGTTGACGCCAGGCAATCTCAGGCGCCTTGTCCACGGTGTAGCCCGGCGCCTGAAGCGCGGTGACCTGCGGGGTGAAGTTGTTCAGATCGTATTGGGCCAGGAAGGTGAAAGCCGTTTCGTTCTCCTGCTTCTTGAGGTAAAGCGAGGTTTCGTAAGGTTTGGTTGCATCGGCCTGGCTGGCGAAGAACTCCTCGAGGAAGGCCGGGTCGGAAACGTAGCCCAGTTGCAGCGAGATTTCCCAGTTGTCGCGCAGGAACTGGCGGTGAAAGGCGTTGACGTAGCCGCGGATGTCGCCATCGTGTTCGACGCGGCGATCATCGGGCAGCTCATCGGTTCCGCTGTCGTGGATGACGAGGTAGGAATCGAAATAGCCGAACATTTCAGGCCGTTCGTAATCGAGGTTCAGGCCGATGGCGAATCCATGCTCGCCGCGAAAGTCGAGGTTGGTGGTCATATCGACGCCATCGAACGGCTCGCGTCCCAGCAGGGCGAACACATCCCATCGCGTGCGGATGTCCGGCCCGCTGCCGCTGTTGTAGCCCGCATCGAATCGGCGCAGCGGAATGTCCTGCCCCTCGCCGCCCAGGGCAGGCACGCCCAGGACCGGAACCCCGCCGACTTCCAGACGGGTGTTGCTCGCGCGGAAGACGTTGGCCGTCGTGCCGTCCATCCGCTCCTGCTGACGGAAGGTGATGTGGTCGGAAGCGATCGCAATGTGCGGCTCGGCAAACTCGCTGGTGGTCAGCACCGCCTGCTGCGCGGCCCAGCTCTTGTTCGACTCCTGCCTCAGCCGCTCGGCACGAACGTAGATCGGCACCTGCTTGCGGACATCCCACGCGAAGAAGACAGCATGAAGCACGATCGCCTTGTTCTGCTTCAGGTCGTAATAGAAGCGGGGGGCCCGCAGGGTGTAATCGCCATCGGTGGCGATGACGTTGTCCTCCAGATAGACGCCGCGCACATCGAGGGACTTGGCGCGGTTGCCTGCGACGGCCTCCATGCCGACATCGCCCAGGAAAATCAGGGCGTTTTCGGCGCGAAGGGAGAGGGCGCTCTTTCCTTCCGCATCCTGGAAGATGACCTTCACATTGCCGATCAGGCTGACGTGGCTTTCGCCGCCATCCCCGCGCTCGAAGACGAACTTGTCCGCATTGAACGCGACGGCGCCATCCTCCGGCGCCATGCGAACGCGCTTCGACAGCGCCGTCGGCGCCGGCCGGCCATCAGGCTTCTCCACGATCCGAGGCGTTGCAATCTCCGGCGGCGGCGGAGCAGGGGGACGACCCGTCGGGCCGATCTGCAACCGTCTGGCCAGGTCGGCCGGAAGCTCGCCCGCCAAACGTCGCCGGCCGGCGATGTATCGCTCCCATCGCGCCTGGCCCTCGGCAACGAGCGGATCACCCGCCGCCGATTCCTCCTTCCACGAATCCGCGGACAGGTCCAGTTCGCCGGTGGTCGAGACGGTGACGAAGAGCCTTGTCCCGCCGGCGCTGATCGGTCCGCCGCCTTGCCGGGTGCGGGCGTTGTCCAGATAGAGCGAGAGGTGACGAACCCGCCGCCCTTGCAAACGATCGGTATCGACGCGCAGGCTGGCGCGATCGGCACGGAAGCCGTAGGACCCGATGTCGATGGTCACATCCCCATCGAGCAGCGCAAACTGCACGCCTTCCACGGTCCACAAAGTGATCCGGCTGCCTTGCAGCTTCGCATCCGCCTGGACGACCGGCTGGCCCAGGTCCGCCCGGCCATCATCGGCCCGTGCGAAAGGGGAATGGAAAATGAGCGGCAGCAGAAGCATCATCACCATCTGCAACAGCAGAGGCTCGCGGCAAAGCGAATGGGAAAACCGGGCGCTTTGCAACGGAAAATTCAGGCGATTCCACGCCATGTCGTCGTCACCCTGAAGGAAAGGATGGGGCTTCCTGCGGACTCAGGGGGCGATTATAGGTGGTTGAGGTCCAAGGGCAATCGGACGATATCATCATCATCGTTGCACGCAGGTGCGTATGAATTATTCAGCCGTTCGCCTTGGCGAACGAAAAAGTTTCAAAGGGAGTTCCAATGTCCACACAGATCGGCGTCGGGTTCAGCGATCAAACCGATTCCCGCGCCGCCGGCCTGATGGCGGCGAAGGCGGCGATGGCGTCGGCGGCGCTGCCGCGCGCCGATTTCGCGTGGCTCTTCTCGACCGCGAAACATGATCCGCATCGTCTGCTGCAAGGCGTGCGCGAAGCGCTGGGCGAAGACTGCCGCGTCTTCGGCGGCTACGGCGTGGGCATCATCACCCGCGACCATCTCTCCTACGACGGCAGCGAGGTCGGCATCGCCGTCTTCCGTTCCGATTCCGTCGAGCTTCACGCCTTTGTCGAAACAGGACTGGCCGCACAGGAAACAGCCACCGGGCAGCGGCTGGCCGCCCAAATCGCGGCGGCGAAGCTGCCCGCCGACGCGAGCATGATGCTCCTCTACGACACCGTCAACCTCACCGAAGGCCCGCTCAAGCTCAACATGGCCACGCAGCTTCTGGCGGGCATGAACGAATCGCTCCAAACCTGGCCGGCCACCGCGGGCATGGGCATGATCGGCGACATGCAACTGCACGAAACTTTCCAATGGTTCGACAATCGCGTGCTCCAGCAAAGCGCGATGGCGCTTTGCCTTTCCAACAAGCCCGCCGCCGGCGATTCTCCCGCAGTGAAGCTGCGCATGGACACGATCATCATGCACGGCTGCCGGCCGACCGGCCGCTACCACACCATCACCAAAACCGAAGGACCGGTCGTCCTCGAAATCGACGGCAAGCCGGCCCTGGCCATGATTCACGAAATGCTCGGTCCCGACTCCGGCCTGACACCGGAGGATTATTCGTTCTTCATCACGCTGGGCGTCAACAAGGGCGATCCCTACGGCGAGTTCCGCGAGGAAAATTACGCCAACCGCATGTGCATCGGCGTCGATACCGCAAGACAGGGCCTGATCATGTTCGAGACCGACCTCAAGCCCGGCATGCAGGTGCAACTCATGCGCCGCGCCCTGGACTTCAGCTACATCGGCCCGCGCACCCGTGAACTGGTCAAGCGAGCCGAGGGACGCAAGCCGTTGCTGGCGTTCTACATCGACTGTGCCGGCCGGGCCGCGGCATACTGCGGCATGGATGAGGAGGAAGCGGTGGAAGTGCGACGGGCCTTGCCCGAAGGCGTGCCGCTCCTGGGGGTTTACTCAGGCGTGGAACTGGCCCAGGTGGCCGGAGCGGTGCAACCACTCGATTGGACGGGGGTGTTGTGTTTGTTCAGTGAGTAGGGGGGAAGGCATGAGGGGAAGGCATTGAGGCACAAGGCACGAAGGCACGGAGGGGCAAGCCGCTTGCGGCTTCGCGATCCCCCGGTTCCCCTTCGTGCCTCCGTGCCTCAATGCCTTCCCTCATCCTTTCGCAATCAGTTCCCGGATCATCGCCGGGTCCAGTGCGGTCAGCGTGGCGGTGATGTGTCTGGCCGCCTTGAGGCCCAGGGCATTGGTGGTGCCCAGCAGTCCGATGCTGGTCATGCCAGCCGCGTTTGCCGCCGCGATGCCTGCGGGTGCGTCTTCGATCACCGCGCACTGGCCGGGGTCGATGTTCAGCTTTTGCGCCGCCATCTGAAACACCTGCGGATCAGGCTTGCCGCGCGTCACGTCCATGCCGGTCACCCGCGCGGCAAACTTCCCGGCCCGGCCAAGCAGTTCCAGCGAAAGCGCCACATTCTCCGGCGGCCCCGATGATCCCACCGCCAGCTTGAAGCCCTCGGCATACAGTGCATCGATGAGTTCCGCCGCACCTTCCATCACCGGTTTGGTCTCACGGATCACCTCGCGATAAGCCGCCTCCTTCCGCTCATCCAACTCGGCAACCTTCGCATCGGTCAGATCGGCGCCAAGCGGTTCATCCCACCACAGGCGGATGATCTCCTTGCTGGTCCTGCCGAAGCTGGCGGCAAACTGCTCGCGCGTGACGACCTGCCCAAGCTCTTCGCCGAGCACACGCCAGCTTTCAAAGTGCGGCTCGTAGGAATCGACGAGCACACCATCGACATCGAAAATCACGGCATTGAATGGATTCATGAGGCGACATGATAGCGAAGGGATGTTTGTGAAGGCACGGCGGCTTCAAGCCGCCGTGCCTGCGGCCCCAGATCATGCCCATTCACATCGGTTTCATCGCGATCGTCTGATCGTACACCGCCAGGAGCTTTTCCTTGTCGAAGATCATCTCCTGCCGGGTCAGGCCGACCAGGTCATAGACAGGGGTGAGTTCGATCGCATCGACCGGGCAGGCTTCTTCGCACATCCCGCAGTAGATGCAGCGGAGTTCATCGATGTCGAATTTGACAGGGTACTTCTCACGGTCATCCCACGGAGCCTGGGCGCCTTCGATATGAATGCAGTTGGCCGGGCAGGCGGTGGCGCACATGAAGCAGGCGACGCAGCGGACGCGGCCGTCCTCATCGCGGTTGAGCCGATGCACGCCGCGGAAGTTGTCTTTGAACAGGCCGCCTTCTTCGACGGGCATATCTTCGCGCCGCTCTTCGGGGTACATCATCGTCTTGCTGGTCCTGCCGCGGCCGATGGAGGTGACCCAGTGCTTGAGCGTGGTGCCCAGGCCCTTGAAAACCTGCGGGAGAAACGTCGATTCCGAGCGGGAGATCGGCGTCGGGTTGATTTCGAGAATGTCTTTATCAGCGATCATGGCACCATTCTAGCGACAAGTGAAACACAGGGCCAAGCCGCGACTCATTGAGTCGCGGCTCCACTGTTTGTTTACCTTCGCCGTCGTCGCTATGATGCTCTTTTCCCGCCTGAACCGAATTGTCTTCGACGGGTGCATTGGCCCTGCCGATCGCCCGTCGGGCTTGCCGACCAATCCCGTTTTCACCCCGTTTCATAAGGATGCATTGACATGGCAACCGCCACGACCAGCCGCACCGCCGAGATCTTGGGCGCTGAGGCCGACTCGCTTCTGAGCTACGTCGCCAGGGGCTTCCCCAAGTCCACGATTCATATCCCCGGCCCTGATTTCGTCGATCGCATCGTCGCATCGACCGACCGCAATCCGCAGGTTCTGCGCAGCTATCAGCAGATTCTGAGCACCGGTCGCCTCGCCGACACCGGTTATGTTTCCATCCTTCCCGTCGATCAGGGCATTGAGCATGCCGCCGGCGCTTCCTTCGCACCGAACCCGATCTATTTTGATCCTGAGAACATTGTGAAGCTCGCCATCGAAGGCGGCTGCAACTGCGTCGCCTCGACGCTGGGCGTTCTCGGCGCGGTCAGCCGGAAGTATGCCCATAAGATTCCGTTCATGGTCAAGCTGAACCACAACGAAATCCTCACTTATCCGAACAAGTTCGATCAGGTCATGTACGGCCAGGTCGAGCAGGCGTGGAACATGGGTGCTTCATCCATCGGGGCGACAATCTACTTCGGCAGCCCCGAAGCGACGCGCCAGATTCAGGAAGTTTCCGCCGCGTTTGCCAAGGCGCACGAGCTGGGCATGGTCACCGTGCTCTGGTGCTACCTGCGCAGCAACGGCTTCAAGAGCAAAACCGCCGACGGCAAAACGATCGACTTCCACGCCTCGGCCGACCTCACCGGCCAGGGCAACCACCTGGGCGTCACCATCGAAGCCGACATCATCAAGCAGAAACTGCCGACCAACAACGGCGGGTACGCGGCCCTGAACATGGGCGGCTCCAGCTACGGCAAGTTCGACAAGAAAATCTATACCCAGCTCACCGGCTCCGATGAAAACGGCAACGGCGGCCACCCGATCGACCTCTGCCGCTACCAGGTCGCCAACTGCTACATGGGCCGCATGCCCCTGATCAACTCCGGCGGCGAATCCAAAGGCGCCAGCGACCTCGCCGAAGCGGTCACCACCGCCGTCATCAACAAACGCGCCGGCGGCATGGGCCTGATCTCCGGCCGCAAAGCGTTCCAACGCCCGATGAAGGAGGGCGTCGCCATCCTCAACGCGATTCAGGATGTCTATCTCGACGACTCCATCACCGTCGCCTGATTCCGGCAGCCGCTCGCGGCGTAGCAACGTCAACGCAGCAACCCGACAAAAACCCCGCGTGAATGCGGGGTTTTTCATTTGACGAAACTAAGATGTCCAGGATCTCTACGCCTGTGATGGAGGATTCGCATGTTGACGCATCGTTCCTTTTCAATGGTTCTGCTCTTGATGACACTGCAAACGTCCTGCGCTGTCGCCATCGACGAACGGGCGGTGCGTGAACCGATCTCGATAGTCGAGCTCATTCCCGGCCGCACCGTCATCAACAAAGCTGTTCCTGCATTGCACGAACGCACTGGTGATGTGCCACCTCCCGTTTTACTGACGGCCAAAGACCGCCCCTGGCCCTGGCATGTGACTTTGCAGGAGGAACGCTCATCCTTTTCGCTCACGGTGACGCCGACCGACGCCGCCGCGAAGGATGAGCTGCTGCTCACGTTCTGGGATTGGGAAAATCGTCCCGCGGCGCAGTCGAAAGTGATTAGCGATAAGCCGCGCCGGTTTGATGTCTCCATTGAAGGCCGAGGCGTGTACATGGTCACACTCGACGGCTTCCGCGATGGCAAACATGCTTATCGCGTCGTGCGCAGTTTCGCCGTGCTGTCCGCCAACAACGATGCAAAAGAGCGCTGGAAGCAGAGCGATTACTGGGTGGGCATCTGCGCGTTCCCTGGTCGTTATCACTGGAACAGCGGCGGCAAGCCTTCCAAGCCTGAAGCGATCAGTGAAGAAAAGGCTCGGCGGATCGAAGCCGAGGCGATGGCGAAGCTCGGTCTGACGGTGGCGAGGCTGGATGTCTCGATGGTGCTGCCGGAGAATGAAGGGGCGCCGATCGACTGGAAGCGAATGGATGCCGCGGTGGATGCTTACACCTCGCGGGGCTTCGAGCTGGCGTTGCAACTGATGCATCCGCCGGACTGGGCGATGGAGGAAAAATACAGGAATGAAACGAAGGATCGCTGGCGGTTTCCGCGTCGCGAGGAGCCTTATCGCCGGTATGTCCGCGAAATCGTGCGGCGTTACGGCAGGCACGCGAAGTTTGTGCAGGTTTACAACGAGCCGGATCAACTCGAATTCTGGGCGGCATCGCCGGAGGAGTTCATCACCGAGTTCGACCGGGCTTGTGATGAGATTCGCAAGGCGCTGCCGACCACGCCGATCACCAACGGCGGCTATGCGTTCATTGATCCCAAACGCACCGAGTATTTCACCACGGAGCTCAAAGGAAAACTCGACCTCGCAGCCTATCACTCCCACGGCAACCTGCGGGAGCTGAAGCGCGACATCGACCACATGCGTCAGCTTCATGATAAGGCAGGCTATGACAAGCCGCGCTACATCAATACCGAGTGCGGCTTTGCCGCCTGGCGCCTCGATCAGGAGCGGGCCCAGGCGGCCGGCGTGGTGCAGAAGATCATCCACTCCTGGGCGCGCGGCGATGAAGGCATGCTGCTCTTCGCCTCACGCATGACCAAGGCGCCGGGTCGCACCGGCCGCGACTTTGGTTTTCTCGATTACGACTTCTGCCCGCGTTTCGTTTATGGCGCCGTGAGCGCGTTCGTGCAGCAGTTTGCCGGCGCCCGCTTTGAACGCACGCTCATCGAATCGAACGATCTTCATGCCTATGTTTTCAAGCGAGGCGAACAACGGGTTATCGCCTGCTTCAGCATCGGCGAATCAAAAACGGCGGCGTTTGAGACCGATGCCCGGCGCGCAACGATCTTCGACGCCATGGGGAATATCGAGGCGCAGGTCAACGATGAACCGAGAATCGTTGTGCGGCAAACAGCCTTGGTGAAGGCGATCGTTCTCGAAGGTGCGACACGCATCGAGATGGCGAAATGATGTCAATGCTTTCGCGCGATGTGCCTGGGTAATCGCATGCACGCGGCGGTCCGGCACCTCTCCCCCGGGGAGAGGTCGGCGAGGCTCCGCGAGCCGGGTGAGGGCGGGGCGGGAGGTGATATGTTGCGGTTGATTCCGCCCTCACCTGTCTCAATCGCCCCGCTGCGCGGCGATTGAGTCGGTCCTCTCCCTGGGGGAGAGGGCGAAGAGTCAAGCCCTGCGGGTCCATGCGATCGTCCTGCGCGGTGATCCTGCCGGGGCTTACCCGATCGCCTTCGCGCCTGCTTCGCCTGCTTCCACGCCGAACGAGGCACGGGTGATCAGCGGAGCGCCGGGCTTATCGATGAACTCGATCACGCGATAATCGCTGCGCCATTCTGTTGGCGTGACGGTGCAGGAGGTGTAGCCGCGCTCGGCGTTGAAGAATTTCACGAACGGATTTTCGGAGAGAAGCGAATCGACGTTCCTGGGTTTCGGATTGCCGTTGCCTCCTGAGGAGATGGAGGTGCAGACGAATTCGGTGGCGACGGTCGGGTCTTTTTCGTTGTCGAAATCGATCTTCAGGTCGTTGACCCAGTTGCTGTGGATGTCGCCGGTGAGGACGATGGGATTGGCGACCTTGCTTTGTGCGAGGAATGAGAGCAGCCGTTTGCGCGGCACGTCATAACCGGCCCACTGATCCATGCTGAAGGCACGCTTTTCGCCAGGCTCACGATCGACGCGCGCCATCATCACCTGCTGGCCCAGCACGTTCCACCCGGCTTGCGATTTCATCAGGCCGGCTTTGAGCCAGGCTTCCTGCTCATCGCCGAGCATGGTGGCGTTGGGATTGAAGACATCGCCTTCGAGCGGTTTTCTGCCGTCGTTGTTGGGCTGGTCGGTGCGGTACTGACGGGTGTCGAGCATTTCAAACTGCGCGAGTTTTCCGTAGGCGACGCGGCGGTAAAGCTGCATGTCCGGCCCCTTGGGCATGCATGCGGCACGCAGCGGCATGTTCTCGTAATAAGCCTGATACGCGGCAGCCCGGCGAACCAGGTATTCCTCGCGGCCAACCTTCAGTTCCTCCGAAACATCGCCCGCGCAGTTGTTGTCGAACTCGTGATCATCCCACACCACCAGCCAGGGGCAACGGGCATGGGCGGCCTGCAAGTGCGCATCACTTTTGTACTGCGCGTGGCGGGTCCGGTAGTCATCGAGCGACATGATTTCCTTGCCGACATGCTTGCGGACGCGCTTGTCGATGCCTGCGTATTCGTAGATGTAGTCGCCCAGATGGAGGATCAGGTCGAGTTCCTCCCTGGCCATGTGTTCGAAGCCGGTGTAGAGGCCGGTTTCGTAATGCTGGCAGGAAGTGAAGGCGAAGCGAAGCTGCGAAGGCGTGGCATCAGGAGGCGGCGTGGTGCGGGTGCGACCGATGGGGCTGACCGCATCGCCGCACTGGAAGCGATACCAGTACCAGCGATCCGGCTTGAGGCCGGCGACTTCGATGTGCACGGCATGGCCCAGTTCAGGCGAAGCCGTCGCGATGCCTTGCCTGACCGGCGAGTGCATGTTTTCGTTCTCTGCGATTTCCCACTTCACTTCGAATGCTTCGCCGGTCATGCCGCCTTGCGGTTCCAGGGGCCTGGGCGCCAGTCGTGTCCAGAGCACCATGCCATCGGGTGAGGGATCACCGGAAGCAACGCCGAGTTTGAACGGATCGCCGGGGAATGAGGGATTATTTTTGACCTTCGCCGCGCCGACCCTGTTGAGCCAGGGAAGCACCGCCAGCGAAGCCCCGGCAAGGATGAACTGCCGCCGGTTGAAGGCGAGATCGGAGGCGAGATCGAAAACGGATCGGCTCATGGCGGCGCTCCCAAGGGTCATGGCGATGAAACACCATCATCATAGGTGAGCGGCGATCGCGCAGCGAGGACGCTGCGGCTGAAACGCGCTGCGGGGGTCAGGCGAAGAGGTCGCGGATCGGGTGGCCCATGCGGGATGGTGAAGCCAGGGCGAAGGCGAGGGTGGCGTGGAGGTTTTTGAGGGTGACGGGGTTTTCCACGGTTCGCATGGGGTGTCTGGGTGCGGTTTTGCCGAAGGCGGCACCGCGTTTGAAGGGGCCGCCGAAGAGGATGAGGGAGTTGGCCTGGGCGAAGTGGGCGTGGAAGCCGTAGTCGCGCGGGGATTGGATGATGAGATTTTCACCGGTGTTGCGGTCGCTGTCCGGTGCGGGGCAGCCGGCGATGGTGCGGTTGAATTCGGAGGAGATGCAGAAGATGGTGCGGTCGAGCTGGCCGGTCTGTTCGAGCTGATGCACGATGGCGGCAATGACCGTATCGATGGTCTTGATCAACGGTCTCGATTTTTCGCCGCCGGATTCGTGGGCATCGAAACCTTGGTACGGCTCGAAGGGTTGGGTGACGCGGACATGGCGATGGCCTTGGGCGGTGAGTTCGGCGGCTTGGAGAAGAGCCTGGGCCAGGCCATGGGTGACGGTGCGGTCGGGTTCGATGATGTCGATGGGGTGATCGAATGAAAGGGCATCGAGCATTTCGCGCCGGGCGGTGGCGTGATCGGCGGACTGCGATTCGCTGATGAGCGATCGGATGATCAGGCCGCGGTCGATGATGTGGCTGGTGTGCCAGAGCGGAGCGCCGAGACGAATGGAAGGCGAAGCGGTGGAGATGGTTTCGACGGTGCTGGTGAGTTCGCTGCCGCGCATGGAGGGGCGGTAAGGCGAGAACGGTTTGGGGTCCCAGAGATCGTTGCAGGGCCAGCCGCCGGGGAGGAAGAGGTGGATGAGGGAAGGGACAGGGGCAGGGGAAGGGGCAGGGGCAGTTGTGGCTGCCACTGCTCCTGCCGCTGCTGCTGCTCCCAGGAAGTCACGGCGGGAAAGGGAATCGTTCATGCGGAGCCTCGGCGAAGGTGATCATTCATGGACATCGCGCGCTCCGTGCCATTGTAATCACTTCGTCCGCCAAGGCGGACGGCTAATTGGCAAGGCATTATCCGTGCGGCTTTTTGTCGCATGGAAATCCGCTCACCCCCGGATCACCCCCGGCTCACCCCCGGCTCCCCCGGCGTTGCCGCGCATTGCTATCATGTTCCCCCTTGCATTCCGCGAGGTGCATTTACAGAAAGACCAGCGACCTCATGGCCAACACCTTCAAACAACGTCTGCTCACCCCCGGCCCCACGGCAGTGCCCGAAGCGGTGCTTCTCGAAATGGCGCAGCCGATCATTCATCACCGCACCAAGCAGTTCATCGGCATCTACAAGGAACTGAGCGAACAACTTCAACGCCTCTTCAGGACCGCCGGCCCGGTCATTCCCGTGGCCGGTTCGGGCACCACCTGCTTCGAATCGACCCAGGTTTCACTGAGCCTGCCCGGCACGAAGGTCGTCGTCATCTCCAGCGGCAAGTTCGGCGAGCGCTGGCAGGACATCTACGATGCCTACGCTTCGCACCTCAATGTCGAAGTGGTGAAGGTCAACATCCCCTGGGGCGATGCGATCACCGCGGCCCAGCTTGAGGAAACGCTCAAGGCTCACGCGGGAGTCAGCGCCATCGCGCTGGTCCATTCGGAAACATCGACGACCAGCGCCTGCGACATCCAGGCCATCGCGGCGACGGCAAAAAAGTTCGCGCCGGATGCGCTGTTGATGGTTGATGCGATCACCTCGGTGGGGGCGATGCCGGTGGAGATGGATGCGTGGGGCATTGATGTGCTGGTGACGGGATCGCAGAAGGCGCTGATGCTTCCGCCGGGCATTGGGTATGTGGGTCTGGGGGCGCGGGCGGTCAAGCGATTGGAAGAGACCAAGGCGGGGCCGTGCTACAACCTCGACCTTCGCCGCTGGCTCAAGGGGCACGCCAAGGGCGATGTGCCGTTTACGCCGCCGGTGAGTCTGATTCGCGGGCAGCGGGTGGCGCTTCAGATGATCGAAAAGGAAACGCTGGAAAAAGTCTGGGATCGCTGCGCGAAGCTGGCCCATGCGACGCGCGAAGCATTCAAGGCCATCGGCCTGAAGCTCATCAGCAAGGCCCCGACCGATTCGGTGACGGGCGCCTTCTATCCCGAAGGCGTCGATGACTCGAAGTTCCGCGGCGCGGTGCGCGACAACCACGGCGTACACATCGCCGGCGGGCAGGATGGGCGCGGCGCCAAGTGGGCGGGCAAGATTCTGCGCATCAGCCACATGGGTTACGTCGATGGAGGCGACACGCTGACGGGCCTGGCGGCGATCGAGGCGGAACTGATCGCGGCGGGACAAAAGATCACCAAGGGCACCGCAGTGGCGACGGCGGCGGCGCTGCTTTGAGCGGCGTTCGAGCCGCGACGTAACACGTCGCGGACGTGAACGACCTTAAGGGGTGGCCCAACGACCCTTTTCTTTCAGCCTCGATCGGCGCCCGGTCGTTTTCGCGTCCCGTGATCCGCTGCGCATGGGCGCTCCATTCTTGTCGCTCACGTCCGCGACGTGTTACGTCGCGGCTCATTCTTATCCTGTCCCGACCGCGACGCGCCTTTGCGAGTTCATTCAAGGCGGACGGCCAAATGGCGTCACTTCTTCTCTTCGCCCTGTCCCTGCGTCGGTTCTTCCTTCTTCGTTTCGGCGGTGTCGTCGTTGTTTTCCTTCTTCTCGATGGGCACGATCTTGGCGACATCTTTGGGCGGGGCGAGTTTGCCGCTCATCAGGTCGGGCAGCAGGGGGATGATGACATCGGCGGGCAGGGCGTAGCTTTCGACGCGGCCGGCCCGGGCGATGTTCAGGCCGATGACGTGGCCGTCGAGAGTGACGATCGGGCTGCCGCAGTCTTCGGGGCGGAGGACGGTGTCATGCTGGATGACCTGGGCGAAGCCGAAGCGACGATTGGAAAGCTTGCCGCCCATGCGGTTCTGCACCGCGCCGCGAGAGTCTTCCATCATGGGCAGGACGCTCATGGGGGAGAGTTCGACATTGACTTCGAAGGACTCATCGCCGCGCTTGACGCGAAGCTTGAGCACATCGCCGGGGCCATGCTGGCGGATGGTGGTGGCGAGCTGCTCGAAGGTTTCGATCGCCTTGCCATCGACGTGGGTGATGATGTCATCGATCTTCAGGCCGGCCTGTGCCGCGGCGCTGTTGGGATAGACCGTGCCGATCTGGGCTTCCTTGACGGCATCCTCCTCGTTGTCACCGGTGGAGATCATTTTGCGTTGAATGCCCAGCGCCCCGGGCTGTTTGGGAATGGATCGGCGCGGGGTGCTGACGACGCCGATGGCGACCGGCTCCTTGTCGATGCCGACGGTGGCCAGCCAGCTTCCCACTTCAGGCTTGGCGCTTTTGGACCACTTCACCGGCTTGAGGTTCCTGGCATCGATCTTGAGCATCATCAGGTCGTGCGCGGTCTGCACGCCGATGACCGTGGCGTCGTAGGTTTTGCCGTCTTTGGTCTTGCACTGAATCTTGCCGCCGGCGGTGTTGACCTCGCTGGCCTTGGTGATGATGTAGCCGTCATCGGCGGTGATGACGCCCATCGCGGCGGCCTTGCCGTCGCTGAGCACCTGCACCACCGACTGGCCGGCATCGGTCACGAGATCGCTGAACGCCGAGCGCGTGGTCTCGCCGCTTTTGAACAGGCGCGGAATCAGGTTGCGCGTCTGGGCGGAGGCGTTGGATGCGATGGCGGTCAGGAAGATCGCCAACAGGGTGATGATGGGAAGGCGTGTACGGGGCATGGGCGGACTCCGGTCGGGAATAGGCTCGTTATGTTGGAAATCGTGTATCACTCAGCTTCTCATCCCCAAAATCAGTTTAAGCTTGATCGTTTCATCGCCGCGCAGGATCTCCACCTCCGCGCTGTCGCCGGCCTTCTTCTTGCCGATGAAGCCTTGCAATGCTTCGAGATTCTTCACCGGCTGACCGTCGAAGCGGGTGATGATGTCGTCCTTCTTCATGCTCGCGTTGGCGGCCGGGGTGCCGGTGATGATCTGTTCGATGCCCACGCCCTTGTCGTTGTTCTGCCCGCTGATGCCCAGAAACGGCCCGGCCCTGAAACCGGCCTGAAGCGTCATGGTCGCCTTCACGGTTTCGCCACCGCGAAGCAGTTCCACCTCGATGCGATCGTTGGGACGCTTCCTGTTGATGACTTCAATGATCTGAGTCAGGTTGCGCACCCTGGCGCCGTCGAAGCGGGTGATGATGTCGCCGACTTCCAGCTTGGCGAACATGGCCGGGGAGTTCTCGCTGACGCTGGTGATGCGGGCGCCCTTGGCGTCCGGGTCGGCATTGAAGCCGGCGTAGGCGCCGATGTTCACCTGCCGATCGGTCCAGTCCTCACCGGCGGCCAGGCGGTCCCATGTCGCACGATAGGTGTCGATGGGCACGTGGAAATTATTGTTCGTCGATGCGCTGATGCGGCTGTGAATCGCGATGACTTTGCCATCCATGTCAAACAGCGGTCCGCCCGAGTCGCCGCCCACCAGCGTGGCGTCGGTCCAGACCACGCGGTCACTGGCGGAGATGATCCGGCCAAGCCGAACCACCGGCGGCCTGCCGCGCATGTAGCCGCCCGGATGGCCGATGGCGATGCACCAGTCGCCCTGCTTGAGCGAATCGCTTTCGCCCATCTCGGCGAAATCCCACGCTTCGCCTTCGTTGATCTTCACCAGGCCCGAATCGATGCCGGTGTTGCGGCCCAGCGATTTGCCGCGCACCACCTTGCCGTTGTGCAGGATGATGTCCACCGGGCGGTCCGGCGTCGCCGAGACATGGCCCGCGGTGAGAATGTACCCTTCCTTGCTGATGATCACCCCGCTGCCGTTGGCGTTGCCCACGCGAAGGCCCACGACGCGAGGCAGCGACAGCTTGACCAGTTCCTGCACGCGATCCTGAATCGCCTTGAGGTCGGCGATCGATTCGGGGGTTGACTTTTTCCAGGCGGAGGCTGCCGTGGTCGGCTCGACGCCGGGCGGCTCCTTGACGGGGGGCACGGGCTTGCCGGCATCGGGCGTTGCCTTTTCCTTGGCAGGGGCTTTTTCTTTGGGAGGAGCCTTCTCAACCTTGGCCGGAGGCTGTGGCTTTTCATCATCCGCACGAACCGCCGAAGGCGCAGCGGCCATGAAACTCAGGGCCAGCGGCAACGCGATGATGAGGGACCACAGCCAATGAAAGGGAAATCGCACAGGGGATGCGAACGGCTTCGCGGAAGGCTGGGGCATGAGCAATCCTCAAAGGCAGGTGAACAATTTGTCAGCGGCCATCAGTATAACGGCTGTCAGCGGATGTTATTCCATAAGTTGCGGAAAGGCGCAGGGCGATGGAGACAGGTGAGGGCAGAATGTTCGACGAAACATCCGATCATCGAACAGCCCTCACCCGGCTCGCAAAGCCTCACCGACCTCTCCCAAAAGGAGAGGTGGCAGAGCGCCGCCACATGCGATGGCACTGATCGTATGCACGAGATGTTTGCGAAACCGTCTGCTAACATGATTCCATGAACGGATACTTCACTCCCATTCTCGCGTTGATCTTCCTGCTCCTTTCGGGCCACGCTTCCTCCTCACGAGGCGATGAGAAAAAAGCGGACGCCGATCAGCCTCATATTCTGATGATCAGTTGCGAGGATGAGTACGATGCGAAGGACACCCTGCCCGCTTTTGCGAAAACGCTTAACAGGGACAAAACCTACCGCATCACCCACCTCGCCGGCAACGCGAAGAAGACCGACATCCCCGGCCTCGACGCCATCGATTCCGCCGACCTGCTCGTGCTTTACTTCCGCCGAACGCAACTGCCCGACCGGCAACTGGCGAAGTTCAAGGCCTGGTTCGAGGCCGGCAAACCCGTCGTCGCCATCCGCACCACCAGCCACGGTTTTCAGAACTGGCTCGAGTTCGACCGCCTCGTCCTCGGCGCGACCTACGGCAACCACCACGGCAACAAAACCAAAGGCACGCAGATCAGCTTCATCGAAAAACAGGCCGACCATGCCATCATCAAGGGCCTCGAACACAAAACATTCCACAGCCCGATGTGGGTTTACAAATACACCAACCTCGCCGACTCGGTGACCGTGCTGATGACCGGCAGGCATGAGAATCATGTCGAACCGGTGACGTGGACGAACATTCACAAAGGCGGCAAGGTTTTCTACACCTCGCTGGGACATCAGGATGATTTCAAGAACGAGACTTTTGTGAAGCTGCTGACGAATGCGGTGAAGTGGTGTCTGGAGCGATGATCTTGGAGGGTGATATACTTTTCTGCCCTGAAATCCTGGAGTCAAGCATGATCAGCGCCAAAGAAGCGGTACAAAAGGCGATTGAGTATTTTCAGGAACTGGCGGCGGCGACCTCCGAGCGAGCGATGGCCTTCAGAGTCGAGGAAATCCGCTCTTCAACATATTCCGACGATCCACATGCCGACGACGAGTTGGTATGGCATGTCACGCTGAGTTTTGTGCGTGAAACCGCCAAGAACACGCTGTCACAAGCCTTGGGAAGCGAGCCACTGAGGGAGTACAAGGAATTCGAAGTCCATGCGCGTACAGGCGATGTGCGAGCCATGAAACGGGCGGCGGCATGAGTGGTACGATAACCAACGGATCAAATGACAACACATCCGATTGACATGGAGGATTCCGTGAAGATTCACAAAAGCGTCGCCCATCTGACCATCCCGGCCTGCCTGCTCATCACCTTCCTCGCTTTCGCGCCCGATGCGGTTGCCGATGACGCCGCCGCGATTCAGCTCGTCAAGCGACTGCGACCCGAGTCGCTCGCCGGCCCGGACAAGCCGCATGAGATCGTCGAGTTGAAGGAATCCTGGAACCCCAGGCGCAGCGTGCTGATCATCTGCGATGTCTGGGATCTGCATCACTGCCTCAACGCCGTCCGCCGCGTTGAAGAGATGATCCCCCGCATGAACGAAGTGACGCAAAAGCTGCGCTCGCAAGGCGTGCTCATCATCCACGCGCCCAGCGACTGCATGAACTTCTACAAGGACCACCCCGGCCGGAAACTCGCGCAGCAGACGCCCAAGGCGGCCAAGCTGCCGCAGGACATCGGCAAGTGGTGCCACAGGATTCCGGCTGAGGAAAAAGGCAAGTACCCGATCGATCAGTCCGACGGCGGCGAGGATGACGACCCCAAGGAACATGCTCAGTGGGCGGCGAAGCTCAAGGAGATGGGCCGCAATCCCCGCGCCCCCTGGAAGCGGCAGCACGAAGGCATCAAGATCGAGGATGGCGACGCCATCAGCGACAGCGGCGTGGAAATCTGGTCCATGCTCGAGGCGCGCGGCATCGACAACGTGATGATCATGGGCGTACACACCAACATGTGCATACTGGGCCGGCCCTTCGGCCTGCGGCGCATGGCCAGCAACGGCAAGAACACCGTGCTCATCCGCGACATGACCGACACCATGTACAACCCCAAGAGATGGCCGCACGTCTCCCACTTCAAAGGCACGGAGCTCATCATCGAGCACATCGAAAAATACGTCTGCGCGACGATCACCAGCGATCAGCTCATCGGCGGTGAGGTGTTCAGGTTCAAGGGGGATGATGGGAAGTGACCTCAAGGGACTCCTGAATAACCTCACATCCAAGCCGCTTGCGGCGTAGCAATCCCCTGGTCGCGGTACATCGGGGGTTATTCAGGATTTCCTCAAGTCAATCAACATCACAGGGCGCCAAACAATGTTCGAACTGGCCCTATTGCTCTGC
>CAZYPK010000027.1:0-43370 GCA_964649195.1 uncultured Phycisphaeraceae bacterium | reverse complement strand
GTGGATCGGCCAGATTGCCGGAGTACGGATCGAGGCGATTGAACGTGCCGCTGGCGGGGTCGTAGATACGGGCACGCAAATACTGCTGGCCACTGCTCATCGTCCACTGGCCGCTGTAGAGGATGCTGGTCAGCGCGGCGGCGGCGGTGGTCAGGCCGGTGGCGCTGAGCATGTTGCCGTAGGCGTCGTAGGCGTACTGCTGCGTGATGGTGCTCAGTGCGCTCAGCAGCGTGCGCGTGCTGCCGTGGCCGTCGGATAGCAGCGTATGCACGACCTGGGCCTGCGGATTCGTGATATCGGTCTGGGTGATGACATCGTGGCCGATCTGGAAGACTTTGGTCAGTTGATCGTTGAGGTATTCTTCAAGCACCTGCGCGAAGCCGGTAGGGTTGCGGGTGTCGAAGAGGAAGGATTTGACTTCCGGCGTTCCGGGGGTGCCGCCGTCGGTCGTCGTCGTTTCGGTGATGCGCAGGCCGTTGTCGTCGTAGCCGTAGGCGGTGACGGTTTCGCTGAGTTGGGTGCCGGTGGTGTCGTAGGTGGTGACGGTGGTGGACGCGAGGCGACCGATTATCAGGCAATAACTACTCGTCGCACAAGCCAACAAACGTGAAATTAAGATCTCTACATAATGCTGCCAGTCTGCTAATTATATGGCTTGGAAGAACATAACTGCCGACCTCACTTTCGCCTTGCCACCATATTCTGACATCTATGTCATACAATGGATCATCTATATATTTCTGTAACTGATTCGCGAGCGGCTCCATCCGATTCAATATAAACATAGCATGATCCACCATGACAGATGTAGCCACATCCTTGTCGCTTCGTATTTGCCATACCCCGTAAGGACGAACAAGGTTACCGTTGGGCGTTTCAAATATGTCACCCTTCGAGAATGCGTGCGAGGGAGTGATGTTAAATACCCGGCTAACTTCATAAGGGTCAAGCGTATCCATTCGCATTCCAAATGATATATGAGATTTTGTAGGCATCATTATAGTTATCTCTATTATGAGTGATTGTTTATATTTGACATGGACGGAAATAATCTGCCCATATATAAAATTATTGTATTAGTGCTCAGTTCAGGTAATTCCATAAGTTATCAATCACTTTACCCGCATCATCCGAATAGTCGCCATTTGTCCATATCTTGCCATGATGATCATTGCGAAGGCCATAATCTTCTTTTAACTTTTCCAGAGCACGTCCGACCTCTCGCCGAGGGGGCGGAGAAAACGGGACAGGTCCAATACTTGCCCCCTAATTGGACCTGTCCCGTTTTCTTCGCTCGCGGGCTCATCCGCTACAGAGAATCCATGAAAGCCGTGTGCTCCGCGGTGGGTGGCGTGATCACCGATTCTAACCAACGCGGGCTCGCGCCCATAGCAGCGAAATCGGGTCACAATGAAGGCTCGGCTTTGTCTTGGGGACGGCCGGCCTCATGATCCCTAACTCACGGAGCACACGACATGACCATTCTCGCACTTGACCTTGGCAAATTCAACAGCGTTGCCTGCATCTTCTCAACTGAATCACAAAAAGCGGTGCGCTACCAGTCGCTGACCAGCTCGCCGCAGATGCTCCATGACCTGATCGTGCAGGTGCAGCCGCAGCGGGTGGTCTTCGAAACCTGCTCCATCGCTGGCTGGGTGCATGACCTTTGTGAAACACTGAACATTGCCGAGATCCAGATCGCCAATCCCAACGGCGAAGCGTGGAAGTGGAAGAACGTCAAACGCAAGACCGACAAGGATGACGCCCTCAAGCTCGCCACCATGAGCGCGATGCAGACGCTGCCCACCGTCTGGATGCCTTCGCCTCAAGGTCGCCAGCTTCGCAGGCTGGTGCTGCATCGCCGCGTGCTCGTGCATCGCTGCACCGCGATGAAGAACGAGATTCGCGCCATTCTCTCACAACAAGGCCTGGCCTCGCCCCCGGCAGGCAAGGCAGGCTGGACACAAAAGAGTCTTGAACAGTCAGATACACTCGCCAGGCCGATGGATGAGTGTCGTGTTGATGACCTCTGGCGTGGCCGACTCCATATAGAGCTGTCCGCACTGCGAACGATGACCAAGTTACTTTCGCAGATGGAGAAGAAACTCGAAGCACTGGGCCAGGCCGATGAACAGATCACCCGCCTGCGCACCGTGCCGGGCGTCGGCCCGCGACTGGCCGAGACGGTCGTCGCCTTCATCGGTGATCCGCACCGCTTCGACAACGCCCGGCAGGTCAGCGCCTACGCAGGTCTGGTGCCCAAACAGCATCAATCCGGCACGATGGAGCGCCACGGCCGCATCACGCGACGAGGCCCGCGCCTGCTGCGCTCGATGCTGGTGGAAGTGGCCTGGCTGGCGATCCGGCACAACGACTGGGCCAAGGCCACGGTCGATCACGTGAGCAAAGGCGCCAAAGGCCGGCGAAGACAAGCCATCGTCGCCCTGGCCCGCAAACTGCTCGTGCGGTTGTGGGCCATGCTGCGCGATGGCACCAACTGGAAACATCCCACGCAAGGCGCGAACAAAAGAGAAGAGGAAAAGACACCCCCGGAAGGTTTGGCGGGGTTGCCGGGTGGCCCGGAGCCTGCCGTGTGATACGTAGACATCTCCCACTGCCCACTGCCCACTGCCAACTGATCGCTGACCTCTGACTTCGGACATCTCCCCCTGCAAGGCTGAATCTCGACAAGCATGATGCAAGATGCCGCGTCAACTCGACTAACCAACTGGGACTCCCCTCGCCGCTTCGCGGCGATCACGAGACAACCCGATGCAGCGAATGAGTGACGCGGCCGTTTGGATAAATAGGACCGCTCAAGCACCGACGCAACAACCGAGCGGACACCCTGAATGGTCGGTTGAATCCATCAGCTTTTGAGATTCGGACGGAAAGGAATGAACAAGACAGACTCAAAAGAAATCACATCCCGCCTACTTGACTGGACCCCGGCTTCATGGTTGTTTGGTTATGCGGCCGGACCGGATTGCTCCAGGTCAGAAAACAGTTCATGCGCCTCGGAGGGTGTGAGTTCCAGCATGAACTGCGGGGTATAACCATGCCCCATCCAAAAAGTTCGGCAGTGCGGGCACTGCATGAGATAACTGTTGGGGTAGTCCGGCGCGGACGCATCGAGATCGATGAATCCCGCCCCAACTCGCGGGCTGAGCTTTGCCAGTTCACAGGTAGGGCACATTGCCGACTCCCGACACCGATGCCGCCTGACGCTGCCGCTCAGTGGCGAGCCGTGTGCGGGGCAGGTTCCGGGGGACGCACAAGGCTCGATGGAACATTCGACGCACGCGCCGCTCGTCCATTTGGTCGGTGGGTTATCCGGATGGGACGTAGAATCCCCAGACATTTGCCGACAACTCGCCGGTTGCGAAGCGTACTTTCCGGCCGTTATTCTCAACCTCGTAAACCCACATTGCGTGCTTTTGATTCGGGTGGTTCGGATGTGGCAACTGGACCGGCTCATCCTGGACGCGATGCCATTCGCAACCCCACGGATTGACGCCTCCGATGAAGATCGGATGGCCTTCCACGACGATGCCGACGGCCTTCCAATGGCTCATGACGCTTGCCGGATAACGGACCAAAGTTCAATGGCCGGCACCGAGCCGACCAGTTCTGAGTTTACCGGAACGCGCGATGCGGGGCGGTCCATTGCGGCGTTCGATTATCCCTTATCCCGCATCCGCCGACCGCAGCAGGAAGAAGTCAAAACCACGGCACGCGCTGATGCCGCTCTGTTGCACGACCGGTTGTAGCGACTCCAGTTCCGCGTCCGTCACCGCGCGCGAACTCTGCTCGCCAACGAGATGGAGCGCTTCCCCATCGTGTTCCAGCTTGCCGGATTCAATGACATCGTATCCGCCGAAAAGCGACTTTCGCGCGCGGATGACGACAAGCGTTCGACCATCAATGTGCGCAGGCTGGAACATGCGGGATAACGCTAAAGCTCAGTCTCCGGGGGTCGCCGGGGTTTCCGGGGGCGCCTCTGGCGACTTTGAATCCTGAGAAACCGAAACGGCGGCCCCGGCTTGCTGCATCGCCTGGTTCGGCACGGGCTGATGCGCCACGCCGTCAACAAAATGAAGGCCACGCTCTTTTTCGCGTTTTTTGATGTCCAGAAAAATGGCGTGCAAATCGTAATTGAAACGGGCGGCGTGTGCGTCACGGACCCTCCGCACTTCGTCCACGATCAAATCGATGTAAACGCGATCTGCCATGACTGTGTTCCATGATTCTATCGTGCAGGGGATCCGCTGTTCCACTGCATCAACCGGCCACGCTCACATCTGCCGATCCAGCAACCGGTACTGCACCGCCTCGGCCATGTGGTGATGTTGGATCGCCTCGCTGCCTTCGAGGTCGGCGATCGTTCGTGCCACTCGGCGCAGCTTGTCGTAGGCCCGGGCGCTGAGGCCCATTTCGGTCATCGCCTGTTTGAGCACCTCGCGGCAGATGTCATCGAGCGGTGCGAGCTTGTCCAGTTCCCTGCCTGACAGGGAGGCGTTGGGCTTGAGTGGGCCGCCGTTGCGTTTCGTTTGAATGTTGCGGGCGGCCAGGACCTGCTCGCGCATGGTCGCGCTGTCCGTGCCGCGCGGGCCTTTGCCGGTGAGCATGTGGTGAGGCACGGCGGGCACCTCCACATGAATATCGATGCGGTCGATCAGCGGCTTGCTCAGGCGCGAAAGGTAATTGTCCATCTGCCTCTGGCTGAACTCATCGGTCGGCTTGGTGCCTTTGGCGGTCGGGTTCATCGCGGCGACGAGCATGAAGCGTGCGGGGAATCGCAACGAAGAATGGATGCGGCTGATGGTGACATAGCCATCCTCGAGCGGCTGCCTCATCGTTTCGAGCACGGTGCGCGGGAACTCGGGCATCTCGTCGAGGAAGAGCACGCCGTGATGCGCGAGGCTGACTTCGCCGGGGCGAGGCACCGCGCCGCCGCCGATCATGGCGATGCTGCTGGCGGTGTGGTGCGGCATGCGCACGGGCCTTCGCGTCATCAGCGGCTGGCCCTTGGGAATCTGCCCGACGCAGGAAAAAATCCGCGTCACCTCCAGCGCCTCCTCCCGCGACAGCGGCGGCAGAATCCCCGGCAGCGCCTTGGCCATCATCGTCTTGCCCGTGCCTTGCGGCCCGATCATCAGCACGTTGTGCTGCCCCGCAGCCGCGATGATGATCGCCCGCTTGGCGACTTCCTGCCCGCGAACATCGCCGAAATCGACCGCTGCATTCTCCGTGGTGAGAAGCTCCTCCACATCAATGTGCGGCTGCGGTTCGATCTCGTGAACCTCATTGAGAAAGCTCACCACGCTGGCGAGCGAATCAGCGGGATAAACATTGATGCCTTCCACCGCCGCCGCTTCGCTGGCGTTGTCCACCGGCACGACGATGCCTTCGATGGACAGCCGCTGGGCGAGGAACGCGAGGTTGATGATGCCGTTGACCGGGCGCAGCCGGCCGTCGAGCGCCAGCTCGCCGGCGAAGAGCAGCCCGCGATGCTTCTGCGTCTGAATCACCTGCTCGGCCAGCAGCAGGCCGATGGCGATGGGCAGATCGTAGAGCGGGCCTTCCTTGCGGACATCGGCGGGGGCGAGATTGACGAGCATCCGCGCCAGGGGCAGCGGGTAGCCGCTGTTGCCGATGGCCGAGCGCACGCGCTCGATCGACTCCTTGACGGCGGCATCAGGCAGGCCGACGATCATCGTCTTGGCCAGGCCTCGGTCGGCGACATCGACTTCGATCTCGCAGGGAATCGGATCGATGCCTTGAAGAATGAAGCTGTGCACCTGGGCAAGCATGGGATAAAAGATTAGCAGAAAGCGAAACGGCAGGGGACGGGAAGGGCGGGGCCGTTTAACAGCCCGTTGAAGAGGTCAGAAGTCAGAGGTCAGAGATCAGAGGTCAGAGGTCAGAGGACATTCATAGCCGCAGCGTCCTCGCTGCGCGTCTGCGGAACAGGGGACAGGAGACAGGACAGGACGCGCAGCGAGGACGCTGCGGCTGTCAATTAAAGTATCTCCTGTTTCCTGTCCCCTGACGGTGGATGCGAGTGCCCTGCGCGCCCGCACCGGACCTTGCGACAAGCCCGGTCGATTCATCTACAATGACGAACCCGTGGCCCTGTTCAGTCACGAGAGCATTGAAAGGAAACACCGTGCAGATTCAGATTCATGGCGTTGATATTCCGTCCACCCAGGCCATCAACGAACACGCCACCAAAGCCGTGCAGCACGCACTCCATATCTTTGAAAAGCAGGTCACCCGCGTCGATGTTCATCTTCACGACTCCAACGCCGGCAAAGGCGGCGACGACAAGCGGGTGGTGATCGAGGTCCACGTGGCCGGGTTCAAGCCGATGGCCGTCGAGCACACCGCCAGCGACATGTACGATTCGATCACCCAGGCGGGGCACAAACTCCAGCGGGCCGTCAAGCACAAGGTGGAACGGCACGAAGAACACAAGTCCTCGCACTGAAGCGACGCGGACAGGCGCGAGCCGCGACTCAACGAGTCGCGGACGCGAACAGCCTCAAGGGTGGTTCAGCACACCTTCGACGACAGAACTCGAACACATCAGGCATCACGTTTCGCAACCGGGCGACAACCGCGCATGCCGCTCATCCACCGCGAATCGACAGCCACCGCGCGAAGAACGCTCCTTCAGGCCGCACACGTCCGCGACTCGTTGAGTCGCGGCTCTTGGAAACCATCTCAAAGCGGCGGCCTTGTCCGAGCCGCGCGGCGTAAGCCCGCGCCGGTGACGTGCGATCCCTTTGTGGGCTTAACCGGGGGATATCCGGGGGATATCCGGGGGCGACATCGGCCCGGGATGGCGCTGTTTCATTCACCTGGTCCTCACATCCACGGTGATCGGCGGTGTCTGCGCCCCGATGGTCACGGTCCCGTCGAGTTCAAACCGCTTCGCATCGTCCATGCTGGGCACGGTCAGAAACTGCCGGGCCACTTCGTTCACGATGATGCGGTGTTTGCCGGGGCATGGCCCGTTGGCTGCATCGATCGTGAACTTGCCCGCAGCTCTTTCGGTGATGTAAGCCGAGGCGATGGGCAGCGTTTCATCCTCCGGCATCAGCGTCACCCAGCCCCGGTGAATCGGTTTGCCATCGATCATCACCTCCCCGGTCACGCTCGCCCGTTTCGCATCCGTCAGCCGGCCGCCCTGCCGCAGCCAGAGGTGAAGCTGCTGGGGCCACTGTTTCACACTGACATCGCCCGGCGCCAGCCCCAGTCCGTGCGGCCCGCGCGCGTACAGATGAAGTTCCGCCTCCACCTTCGCCTTGCGCAGGGCCTGGTAGAACAGGATGCCATGCTCGGGGTTGAGGTTGTCTTCGCTGGTGAACCAGATGAAACTCGGCGGCGTCTTCGCGGTCACCTTCACATGCGTCGAGGCGTAGCCCTTGTTCAGCTCCTCCGAAATCACCGGATAGCAGAGCACCAGAAAATCAGGGCGGCAGCTTTCGCGTTCGATCGCATCCTCCGCATCGGCCCGGCCCTCATCGAAGTCGGTGCCGATGGCGCCGGCGAGATGGCCGCCCGCGGAGAAGCCGAGCATGCCGATGCGGGTGGGGGAGATGTCGAACTCCTTGGCCTTGCTGCGCACGAAGCGCACGGCCCGCCTGGCGTCGATGAGGGCATCGCCGGGCTGATAGCCGCCGGACTTGAGGCGGTACTTGAAGACAAACGCGGTGATGCCCCGGGCGTTGAGCGCCTTGGCGACCTGTGTTCCTTCGTGATCGATGGCATGGACGTGGTACCCGCCGCCCGGGGCGATGATCACCGCGCAGCCGTTGGCCTTGCTTTTGTCCGGCGCGTAAAGGGTGACGTTGGGCTTGTCTTTTTCTTCCTTGCCTTTCGCGCCGGGCGCACCCGCAGGCCAGAGGTGCATCGGCTTGTAATCGGGAAGCTCCGCGCCGGCGAAGGCGGTGAAAACCAGGGAAAGAAGCAACGATCGGAGAAGGGGGATGGGCATGGCTGACAGTTTAACGAGGCGCCTATGAACCTGAGTGGGGATAAGAGCCGCCCTCAAGGCAATCGCATGTACCCCAGGGCTTGACTCTTGGCCCTCTCCCTTGGGGAGAGGACAGTCTCAATCGCCGCGCAGCGGAGCGATTGAGACAGGTGAGGGCCGTATCCACGAAACCGCCATCGTCTCACTTGACCATTGGGACCACTGAAAAACCGAATGGTTTCTGGAAGCAGGACAAGGCGAATGCTTATTACTTAATACTTATTACTTAATGGCTATTTCGGACAAATGCCCGGACGATTCCGGCGATCTCGATGTCACAAGGTTCAAAATAGCCATTAAGTAATAAGTATTAAGTAATAAGTAATCGCCTTTCCCGCCTTTCCTTCCCAAAGGCGAAAGGCATTGGTCAACAGGCATCAGGCCATGGCCAATGGTCAACGCAAACCGCAGGGCCATCGTATCCATCGTCAGGGCCTGCCGCTTCGACCTCTCCCTTGGGGAGAGGACCGTCTCAATCGCCGCGCAGCGGGGCGATTGAGACAGGTGAGGGCAGGATTTTCGACTGCCCTGAATCGCGTGACATTATGCGTGACATCAATGATTCAATCTGATATGATTTTCACGTGAATGCCATCCCGCCCGTCATGGCGGGGTGCTGAATCAGGTCCTGTGGGGATACATCTGTTGGAGCCTTCGGCAAGATGAACCATCGTCACGCTTCAGATCGAAGGGCTTTCACCGTTCCCGAACTGCTTGCGGTCGTCGCGGTCATCACGATCATCATTTCGCTCCTGCTGCCCTCCCTCGTCAAGGCCCGCAGGATCACCTACATCGCCATCTGCGCCTCCAATCAGCATCAGATCGGGGTCGCCCAGCAGAACTATCTCATCGACAGCCGCAATGTTTATCCCACGCTTGTGAACTGGGGCGATCTGATCGGGCAAAGAGGCGATTCGACCGCCTACGCTTCCAACACCACGGATGTGACCAAGCGGCCGCTGGATCCCTATGTGGCCGCCGATAAGGATGGTCAGAAGGTGGAGATCGCCCGGTGCCCGTCCGACCTGGGCGATCCTCTCGTTGCCAACATCGCCAACTGCTTCAAATCCTACGGCACCAGCTACCTGCCCCAGTGGGATTCGGATGTCTTCCGCGTCAAGTATGTCTATGGACGGACCAACACCCCCTCAAAACCTTCCATGACCAAGATGCAGATCACCCACCCCTCCAACAAAATCCTCCTGGGCGACTGGGTATGGCACGGCAACCGGCTCGTCAGTCAGCGGCAAACCCACTGGCACGGCGATGGCCGGCTCCGCCAACTGAACTATCTCATGGCCGACATCCACGTCGTCTATCTCACCATCCCCACCGCCGAAACCGATGTCGGAACCACCGGCACCTACACCCCGGCCCCGCCCAACCCCAACCACACTTACTGGTGATTTCAAGCTGGTGATTTTCAAGCGCCGCCGCGAGTCGCTCATCCCGAATCCGGGGTGAAAGCATATGGCTAAAGAACAGGTGAAGCCCCGCCCGGAAGGGCGCGGGCCTGGGGTCGCTCAATCAACAGCCCCATCTCGAACACTGTGCAAGAGCGCGGTTTCCGTTGAGACCGGAGGTTCGGTCGGGAGCAAGCCGTGGATTGGACGACCCCAGGCCCTCGCCCTTCCGGGCGGGGCTTATGCCGAACTCAGGTCATATGCTTTTCCCCTGATCCCGAGCCCGGTCATTGAGCCTTGGCCGGATCCGCCGTCGTGTCCTTTCCTTCACTGAGCACCCATTGCGTGGCGTGCTGGATCAGCTCGCTGGCGTTTTTCAGTTGCAGCTTGAGCTTGATGTGCTCGCGGTGGGATTCGATGGTCTTGATGGAGACGCACAGCCGCTCGGCGACCTGGCGCGTGCCCAACCCTTTGCCCAACAGTTCGAACACCTCCAGTTCGCGGTCGCTGAGCCGATCCAGCGGCATGCGGCTGTCGTTGCCCCGGCCGCCGACGATGGAGCCCAACATGCGGCCCGCCATGCGCTCGCTGACGTAAATCTCCCCGCGCAGAATCGTGCGGATCGCCGTGACCAGCCGATCGGTGCCTTCCTGCTTCATGATGTAACCCCGTGCCCCGGCCCGCAGCACGCGCTCGGCGTAAAGCGATTCATCGTGCATCGAGAGCACCAGCATCGACAGGTCGGGATGGGTGATGCGCACCTGCTTGACCAGCTCCATCCCGCCGATGCCATCGAGTGTCAGATCGATGATGGCGATGTCCAAAGGATGCTGCCTGATCGCTTCGAGGGCGTCGTGAAAGTTCTCCGCCTCGGCGACCACCTTCATGTCCGGCTCCTGGCTGAGCATGGCGGCCAGACCGCGGCGGACGATCGGGTGATCATCGACGATGAGGATGCGGACGCACTTGTTCGGGGCGTCGTTCTCTGGTTCGTTCTTGCGACGGGCCTTGGCTGCGGTGCTCATGGGATGTTCCTGGTGGAGGCGTGAATGTTGGGGTGATGCTCGAAGGCGCAGGAGATGATCGTGCCGCGTTTGGGTGCGCTGATCACATCCAGCGCGGCGCCGATCATTTTGGCGCGGTGCTGCATGATGTGCATGCCGCGTCCGGCGTCGCGCGGCGTGTCCGGCGTCATGCCTTGGCCGTTGTCGGCGATGCGCAGCGTGTCGATGCCTCTGCCGCAGTAGAGGCCGATGGTGACTTCCGTCGGCTTGCCGTGCTTGATGGCGTTGTTCACCGCTTCCTGGGCGATGTAGAACAGGTGCGTGGAAAAATGGTGGTCCGCAATCCAGACCGGGCGCGGGCAATCAAACCGGCAGGCGATGCCATGCACCTCCTGCACCATGTCCGCCAGGCCGCGCAGCGAGTTCATCAGGCCGTCGGGATCCATCGTGACCGGGCACAGGCCCTTCACCAGGGCGCGGGTGTGATCGATGGTGGTGTTGACCAGCCTGACGATTTCGCCGGCGCCATCCGCTTCGGGCAGCCCCTTGGATCGCAGCCCGCGTTGCAGCACGCCGGCGAGAAAGGCGATGCCGGTCAGTTCCTGGCCCAGGCCGTCGTGCAGGTCGCGGCCGATGCGTTCGCGCTCCTGCGTGCTGACATCGAGCACTTCGCGCTCCAGTCGCTTGCGTTCGCTGATGTCGCGGAGGATGCCGGTGAAGATGCGGCGGTCGCCCAGCTTCACTTCGCTGACGGCCAGATCGATGGGGAAGGTGGCGCCGTTCTTGCGCAGGCCCACGACCTCGCGGCCGATGCCGATGATGCGGGCGATGCCGGTCTGCCGATAGCGGTGAAGATATTCATCATGCTCCTGGCGGTAGGGATCGGGCATGAGCATGACGACGTTGCGTCCGATGGCTTCCTCCGCGGTGTAGCCGAACATCCGCTGGGCGGCGGGATTGAAGCTCTGCATGATGCCGGCTTCGCTGATGGTGATGACGGCATCGACGGTGGCGTTGAAGATGCCGCGAAACTGCTCCTCGCTTTCGGTCAGGGCCTTTTCCGTCAGTCGCTCCCGCGTGCGATCGCGGCCGGAGCTGAGCGTGCCCGCGGGCCTGCCCTGCGCGTCGCGGAGCAGCACGTTGTGCCAGGAGATCGGAACGGTTCTGCCGTCACGGGTGAGCACATCGTTCTCGTAGCGATCGACGTTCCGCGTGTCACCGCTGAGCAGCTTCCTGAAAACGGTTCGCATCCGTTCCCGCTGCGTCGGAGGCACGCAGGTGTCGAACCAGTTTCGTCCCTGCAATTGGGCCGCCTCATACCCCAGCAACCGGCAGGCTTCCTGATTGATGAATCGGATGTCGCCCTTTTCATCGAGCATCAGCATCGACACATCGGCAAGCTCGATCAGTTGATGCAGCGGACTGCGGACGGCATCGGACGCATCAGCGCCCGATGGCTTGGAGGATTGGAATGGCCGATGCGGGGAACTCATGCGTTTTCCATCCGGGAACAAGGCGAAATCCGGTCCATGCAGATGCTAACGCACACGCCTGCCGCAGCCTATCGTGGATTCTCCGATAGATGGATTTGGAATGCTCCAAGCCGGCGAAGACGGAAGCTCCAAATCACAAGATTCAAATCTCAAACAAGCTCCAAATTTCAAGCAAGGCATCGAATGGCCTGTCCGTGGACGGCGAGCCTGTGTGCTTCCGCCCCTTGAATTGATTCCGCCTTGTTTGGAGCTTGTTTGAGATTTGGGGATTGTGATTTGGAGCTTTGCTTCCGTGCGCAGAAGTGACAGGATCAGAATTTACTCGCGGGCTTCCGGTTCGATCGAAATGCGATACCGAGGCGGCGGGCCGATCAGCCGGCGAATCGGATCGTTCAGATACAGGATGGCATACACCGAACCGAACAGGGCCAGATGAAGCAGGCCCGGGATGAGCAGCCCGGCGCAGAAAAGCCAGGCGGCGTCATAGACGATCAGCCAGAGAATGGCCAGGCGTGCATACGATCGCGCCGATTGCCGGTGAGCTTCGTGATCCACCGCACGGGCTGCCTGCCTGCGCCGGGCGAGGATGACGAACCTTGCCGAGATGGCGACGAAGATGGCGCCGGCGATGGCGGGACCGATCCAGATGAAAGGCCGGCCATAGGCGAGGATCGTGCCGCGCCAGGTCATGAACAGCACGATCACCGCGGTGCCCAGCGCCCAGCCGATGGCCAGCCGCAGAATCTCCCGCCGATCGAGCGTCGGCCGCTTGTCTTCGAACAGGTGGGCCAACGCGCTGGCCGCGGCGACATGGGTCATCGTCATCCACAGCGGCCAGGCGAAGCCCATGTGGGCATTGGGGATGAGCATCGTCATCATCCGAATCAGCGCCAGCGCCAGGATGCCGGCGGCGGGAAGAAACTTCCCGGTGGCGTTGAAGAAGAGCAGCCCTCCGGCCGCCAGCGCCGTGAGCAGAATCGCCTCGTGCCCAAGAAAAGCCCCCGCCACCATCGCGATGAGCAACCCCACGATCGCCACGATCACCGCGCTGCCTCTTCGCACCTGCCCGGCGGGAATCGGCCGCTGCGGACTGAAGAGCCGGTCGTGCCGGGCATCGAGCACATCATTGAGCGACACGCCATACACATGCAGCCCCAGCGCCACCAATGCCGCCCACAGCAGCGCCATGCCCAGCGGCATCTGTTCGAGAACGACCGAACGACCCTCCGCAGGCTCCACATAGACCGCCAGAAAAACCGTCACCCAGCAGTTGCTGAGCACCGCCAGCGCCAGGGCGATGCGCGTCAAACGAAGCAGCGGCATGATCTGAGCGATCGGCGGCATGGGCAATCGTAGGAGGAAGGCGGGGGGGAATATCCGGTAACCAATAACCAATAATCAATGTCCATTGCAAATTGTAAATTGCAAAATGAGATTCCTGAATAACATCACGCCCCAGCCGCTTGCGGCTTCGTGAGGGTTATTCAGAAATCCCAAATGAAAAACGCCGGATTCCGTCTGATTGTATTTTTTGTTTTTGGAGCTTGTTTGGAGTCTGGGATTTGTCCTTTGGAACTTCCGACAAAGCGGGCGTCGAAAATAAAACGGTCCTGCCCCCTTCGTGCCTTCCATTTGCATCCTTTCCTTATTTCAGCGATAAATCCCGGCCCAAAACCACCCGAAAGGATTTGCAACATGGAACAGACCACGCTCATCATTCTCAAACCCGATGCTGTCCAGCGCGGACTCATGGGCCGGATCATCTCCCGTTTCGAAGACAAAGGTCTGACCGTCGTCGCCGCGAAGCTGATGCGGATCACCCCCGATCTTGCCGCGAAGCATTACGCCGCCCACAAGGAGCGCCCGTTCTACCCCGGCCTCGTCGCCTTCATGACCAGCGGGCCGGTGCTGGTGATGGCCATCCGCGGCAAGGAGGCCATCGCCGTCTGCCGCAAGCTCATGGGCAAGACCACCGGCTACGAAGCCGAGCCGGGCACCGTGCGCGGCGACTTCTCCTCCAGCAAAAGCTACAACCTCGTCCACGGCTCCGACAGCGAGGAATCCGCCAAAACCGAAGTCGCCCTCTTCTTCAGGCAGGAGGAAATCCTCGACTTCACCCGCGACACCTACCGCTGGATCGTGGACAACACCGCAGGCAAGGCGGAATAAAAATATTCATTCATTCACCCCAAAGCCCATCCACTCCTGTGGATGGGTTTTTTATTTCGATGCTTTAGGTGAATCAAGTTTCAATAGACATGCCGCCGCTGCGTTGCGCACGGAAGCGTCTTCATCATTCGCTGCGACTCGAACCGCCTCAATGATCTGCGGGAGATGGGGCGATTGGCATGTTTTAGCATCCCACATAGGTATAACAAAACCTCCTGGTGGCGCTTGTGGCAGCGCTCGCGGTGGTTCAGTGTCCAGCGAGAGTTCACTAACCTTGCCATGGATTGCATTGTCGTCCACTAACACCGCATACGCCGCTCGTTCGAGCAGCATCACCGCCTGCAATCGAATCTCCGCATACGGACTGGCTCGCACCGCAAAATCCAGTGCCGCAATCGCGCCCGCTTCCTGAACATCCTTCAGTGCCAGTAATGCACCTTCACGGGTCCGCTCGCTGGCGGCATTGATGAAAGCCGGCGCCAGTTCCCAATCATTGATCATGCGAATGGCCAGCACTTTGGCGATGCGGGCAACATCATCGGGATCATCCAGCGAACCCAGCAGATCACCTGCGGCGTCCTTCGCTTTGAGATAGCCCAGGGTCAGCGCCGCCTCCATGCGCACCTTGGCTGAGTTGTCGTTCTTGGCGCGGTGAATCAGACCCTTGATGGCCGGCTGTGTGTTCACAGTTCGCATCCGCAGCGCACGGGCCGCCTCGGCTCGAAGGGGTTCAGGCCCGTTGTGCATCGCGGTGATGAAGGACCTGGTTGGATCCAATTCGGCAGGGGTCGCCGCGGGTTTGCGAGTTGATCCGGAGTATGAATCATTTGCCGATCGATCATTGGTTAAATCGCGCAGCTTCCATAATGCTTCGATGCGAAGATCATTGGACTTGGTGCGATCGGCGAGCATCACTTGCAGTGATTCCATTTCTTTCTTGCCCTGCGAAGTTGCGCAGGTCTTTGCAGAGATGATCTTCGATCGATCATCGCGCCTTGCGCTGGCGGGCTGGCCGGGGATGCCGACAACCGTGCTGTAGTTGGGGCCGTGCATGACATGGAGCAGACCATCGTGCCAGTAGAGCATTTCGATTTCTTCAAAGCCATCGGCGTAAATGGTCACATCAAAGAGGTCGTTCCCCTTCAACTCGCCCAGCCACAGAATCTGTCCAAGCAGGTGCGATGGCAGACGCTTCTCCTGATCCAACACATCCACGATGCGCAGAGCAGAAGCGAAAAAAAGTCCATCATCGTCGCGCGTGCTGATGACGCCTGGATAGTTCCCACGATTCATGCGATCAACGGCCTCCTGAATTCGCAGCGAATCTCCGATCGCCAATCCGGCATTCTCTGATGGGTGCGAATCGGCTTTGGCAATAGGCGTTGCGGGTTCACAGGCGCAACCAGTGAAGACGGTTGCCGCCGCCATCATCAGCACGGCCGTGGTGCATCGCTGGAGAATTACACGGAACCTCATGCGAATACCCTTCGTAGAAAACTGGCACAGCAGTGTAGGATCGATCATAATGTTCGCAGCAGATTTTTCGTTCCTCGTTTTTCAGGAGTTTCATCATGTCCCGATTCGGCTTCATCGCTCTGGCCCTTTCGCTTTCGCTTGGCTTTGCCTTCGGCTGCGACAACCGCACCAAGACCGAGAAGGCGATCGATACGGCCAAGGAAAAGGCCTCGGCCGCGTGGAGCAAGCTCAAGGCCCTCAAGAGTCAGGGCGAGTTCGTGGCCGCCGCCAAGAAGCAGCTCGACGCCGGCAAGGACAAGCTCGATGAACTGACCGCCAAGCTCAAGGAGGCCAACCCGGAGGCCAAGACCAAGATCGACGAGCAGATCGCCAAGCTCAAGGCCAGCCTCAGCGACGCGGAGGCGGCCCTGAAGAAAGCCGCCGATGAACCGGAAAAAAGCTGGGAATCACTCAAGGCCAAGGCGATCGAGGCATTGCAGAAGGCCGAAGAAGCCATGAGGTGATTTTCATCGCCTAAGCCCCGCCCGCATTGTTCAAGCCCCGCCCGGAAGGGCGCGGGCCAAGGGGCGATCAATGCACGGCCAGGTGGCTGGGGCTGAGTCCGCGAAGCCCCGGCCCAAACGCACGAAGCAAGATGGCGCAACTGAAGGCTGAGGGTTGCCGGGCCGGGGCTTGCGCAAAGCCTCAGCCCCAGCCACCCGGAATAAGTTGTCAATCTCCGGGGGCCGGGGCGGGGCTTTTGCGAAACTCAGCTTTGTTGCTTCTTCACCATTTCAACCATCCGCCCCCGCGTCATCTCGATGTGCATGCGAAGCTGATAAAACTCCTGCATGTACGACAGCGGCACGATGGTCGAGTTCACCTCGCGGTCCAACTGCCTCAGATTGGCGATTTCATCATCGAGATTCGCCGATGTTTCAGGCCGGCTCAGATCGTCATCAATCTTCTTGAGCACGCGATACCACTTGTAAATCCTTCGCCTGACCCGCCAGCGATAGAGCGGCGGGGCGATGCGGAACATCGGCAGCATCAATGTCAGCAGCGGCAGCAGAAAAATCTTCATGCGATCAATCAGCGAAGCCGCCCAGAACGGCAGCACGCGGAAGAGAAACGAAGGGCCGTTCTCGAAGTAATGTTTCGCCGCCGGGTTGATCGGAAATTCCGTGTAGCGAAGCGATGGAAACATGCCCGGCTCGGAGACCAGTCCGCCGCGCTCGTGAGCTTCTTTCGCGGCCTCCACCAGCAGCGGAACGACGGCGGCATGCACGTCGCTTCTCACCACCAGGTTCGCCGCGGGGGCCGGCAGCGTCACCGTCCGGCCCGGCAGGTTCGCCTTCAGGTCCAGCACGCCTTCGGGCAACGTGACGCTGCTGAGAAAATCCATCCGCCGGTGATACGCTTCCGCAAGCTCGAAATCCATCAGATGGATGTCCGGCTCATCGATCAGATCGCGCACGATCGGACTGGTCGGCGAAATGACAAACACCGCCGCGTCGATCTCGCCCTTCTTCAGCGCCTCCACCGCCGCCTCACCGCCCAGCGGCTCGAAGCGTGTGGCGGAGCCGGTGACCGGATCAGGCGCGGCCCCCGCAATCAGCCCGCTCTCGTCGAACAGTTGCCGCGAAATCACCCGCACGCCGCTGCCTTCGGCGCCGATGGCGATGATGCGCCCGCTCAACTGCTCGATGCGGGTCAGCGGCCTGGAGCCGCGATGAAAAATCCAGATCGGCTCCAGGTAGAGACTGCCCACCGCCTGGAGGTTCGGAGACAGCGGCCTGGCCGCGGTGCCTCCCTGCACGATGGCGATGGAGACATCGCTCGCATCGTCGGCCAGCAGTTGGTAGTTCTCCATCGAGCCTGCGGTTTCGCGCACCACCAGCTCGATGCCCGCCTCGGCGAAGTGTCGGGCGTACCGTTTGGCGAATGCGTAATACGCGCCGCTCCTGTCGCCGGTGGCGATGGTGATCCGGCTCGGCGGCGCGGGCTTCACAAAGAACGATGCGATCACGAAGCCGATGATCACCAGCACGATCGCAGGCCCCCATATCTTCCAATACTCGGCGCGGCTGGGACGAAACCGGTTCAACAAGGAAAGCTGATTCAGCTTGGCCATGACACCTCCGGGTGAGTTGCCGCAAGTGTATCGGACAAGGAGACAGGAGACAGGGGACAGGTGACAGGGATTCATAGCCGCAGCGTCCTCGCTGCGCGTCTGCCGGCGCGTTAAACTGTTTGCATCCCGGTTCGATCAACTTCAGCATGCGAGTTCATTATGCGAAACCATTTCATCGTTGTCGCTCTCCTGTTCTCGTGCTGTTTCGCGCAGGCTCAGGATGCCAAGCCGCTGCCGCCCATCAAGCCGATTCCGCGCTTGCTGCCGCCCAAGGGTGTCGCCATTGCGAAGGAGGAACGCGAGAAACTGGAAGCGCGGCTCGCCGCGCTGACCAAGGCGATCGCCGCTGCGAAACTCGATGAAAAGCTCAAGCCTGATGTGGAGATTTACACGAAGGCGGTGCGCTGGGCGCTCGACTTCGACGAGTTCTACGATGCGAAGAAGGATGTCGCCAAGGCTCACGCGGCCCTCGATTCCGCCCAGAAACGCCTTGATGAACTCAAGAACAACAAGGCAAGTTGGACGACCCAGCGCGGCCTGCTCGCCCGTGGCTACCGCAGTGATATTGATGATTCCGTTCAGCCTTACGGCCTGCACATCCCCGCGAATCTCGATCTCTCCAAACCCGTGCCGCTGCTCGTCTGGCTGCACGGGCGCGGCGACAAGGAGACCGATCTGCACTTCGTCGCCACGCGCGAAAAGAACAAGGGCGAGTTCGCGCCCGACTGGTGCATCACGCTGCATCCCTATGGTCGCGGCACGATCGGCTTCAAGTTCGCCGGCGAGATCGATGTGCTTGACGCGATCGAGAGCGTGAAGAAGCGGTACAGGATCGATGAGGATCGCATCGCCCTAGCCGGCTTCAGCATGGGCGGGGCGGGGGCGTGGCACATCGGGGCGCATTATGCGGACAAGTTCTGCGTGGTCCATGCCGGCGCGGGCTTCGTGGAGACGGCGAAATACAACAGGCTGACGCCGGACAAGTATCCCGCATGGTACGAGCAGAAACTGTGGGGCTGGTACGACGTGCCGTGCTACACGCGCAACCTCTTCAACGTCCCCGTGATCGCCTACAGCGGCGAGAAGGACAAACAGATTCAGGCGGCCCGCGAGATGGAGGCGGCATTCAAGGCCGAGGGCCGCGAGCTGAACCACATCATCGGGCCGGGGTTTGAACACAAGTACGAGCCGAAGGCGAAGGAGGAGATACTCAAACAGATCAAGGCGGCGGTGGAAAAAGGAAGGGAGAGGTGGCCGAAGGAAATTCACATTCAGACTCGTTGTCCTGAATATGGACATCTCTACTGGGCGGCCATTCAATCGATGACCGAACAGTGGGTGGATGCGCGATTGGACGTGAAACTCGTCAAGGACAATCGGATCGAAGTGCAGACCAGGAACGTCTCGTCCTTCATCCTTGAACCTGCCGAGATTCCGCTGGCGGATGATGTCGAGGTCATCATCGATGGAAGAAAGCCTCTCATGTTCTCCGGGGATGACCTCCGCAGTCAGCTATGGCTTTTCCTGGAAAAGGGCGATTGGACGCGGGTTCCAGTTGCTTTTGACGGCAGAAAAGAGTCTTTTGTGAGCGGGCCCATCGACTCGGGTCTGATGGCGCCATTCCTGTTCGTTACGCCGACGGGCGACATTCCGCAGGAGAGGCTTCGTCGATGGGTCGATTTTGAACTGGCGCATGCCAAGGAAAGATGGCGGAGCGTGATGCGCGGCGATCTTCGCATCAAGAAGGATGTGGAAGTCACGGCGGCCGACCTGCATGATTACACCTTGGTCTTATGGGGTGACCCAAGATCAAACGCTTTGATGCGAAAATATCAAAGCAATTTCGGCTTTGAATGGGGAGGGGATTCGATCAACATTGCCGGTCAGACGTTCGCCGCAGCGTCACACGTACCGGTCTTTGTACGAATGATTTCGTGGGATGAAGGCGATACAAAGCACAGCAGGCTTCTGATCGTCAACTCCGGGCCCACCTTCCGCGAAGGGCACGACCGCACCAACAGCCAGCAGACGCCCAAGCTGCCTGACTGGGCGATCATCGGTCTTGACAAGGACCCGGATGGATTCGCGCCCGGCGCGATCAAGGCGGCGGGTTTCTTCGATGAGAATTGGAGGGTGAAACCGCAGCCGGAGGGGAGGTGAAGGGCGGATTTGTCGTCGAAATTGTGGGGGGAGAGGGGACGGGGATTCATAGCCGCAGCGTCCTCGCTGCGCGTCTGCGGGACGGGGGATGGGGATTTGAAATCTGAGATTTGAAATCTGAGATTTGAAATCTGAGATTTGAGATTTGAGATTTGCGAAGCCGCAAGGGGACGGGGATCGGAGCGAAGCCGCAAGCGGCGGTTGATGATCCGTTGCGCCGGATCACGCTTCCCACGCGCCCAGGCCTTCCCATTTGTGGCTGCGGATGGCCTGCACCACGCGCTCGGCGGCTTCGACGGCGGCGACGCCGGCGGCGCCATCGACCACCGGTCTCCTGCCGGTCCGCACCGCGTCGAGAAAGCTGGCGAGCTCGGCCGTCAAAGGGTCGGCATGGTCTTCGCCGTCCATCTCCAGTTCATCGACGGAAACCAGGTTGGAGTAGTCGAGGCTTGAAAGATCGGCCCCGGCGCGAATCTGCTCGCGAATCCGGGCCAGCGATTCGTCGTTGTCGCTTTTGCGGATGACGATGCCGGTTCGCTTCTGATAGTCGAGGCTGACGTAGGCCGCCTCGCTGAAAAGGCGAAGCTTGCGTTCGGTCTTGAGCGCGAGCCGGCTGGCGGTGACGTTGGCCACGCAGCCGTTGCCGAACACCAGGCGGGCGCTGGCGACATCCTCGTGCGAGCCGAGCACCGCGACGCCGGCGGCATCGACCTTCACCAGCTTCGAGTTGGCCAGCGAAAGGACGATGTCCAGATCGTGAATCATCATGTCCATGACCACGCCGACATCCAGCGAGCGGAACGTCATCGGACTGATGCGATGCACCTCCATGAATCGCGGGGTGATGTTCAGCGCGGCCACGGCCCGCACCGCGGGGTTGAACCGTTCGGTGTGCCCGACCTGAAGGGCCACGCCGTGGTCGGCGGCGAGCGCGACCAGTTGGCGGGCTTCGTTGGAGGATGAAGCGAGCGGTTTTTCGATGAGGCAGGCGATGCGGTTTTTCAGCAGCGGCTGGGCGGTGGCGAGGTGGCCGGCCGTGGGCACGGCCACGGTGGCCGCCCGCACCTGGGGGAAGCGCGCCAGCAGTTCCTCCACGCCGGCCACCGCGGCGCAGTCGAACTCATCGGCCACGGTCGCGCCGCGGTCTTCATCGGCATCGACGACGGCCACGAGCTGCGCCTGAGGCAGCGACCGATAGATGCGGGCGTGGTGTCTGCCCATCCGCCCGACGCCGATCACCGCCACGGGAATGCGATCCGTTTCACTCATCGCGGCAGTGTAGCGGGAATGATCGGGAACACCATTGCCTGTGTCCATTGCCAGGGCAATCGCATGTGAGAAGGCGAAACCTGGGAGGGCGGAATTCTTGGGAGGGCGAGGCGGTCCGCTTGGGAGGGCGAGGCGGTCCGCTTGGGAGGGCGAGGCTCCCGCCGAGCCGGTCTGCCTGCGAAGCCTGTCCGCAGGCTGAAGCAGGCGGAACTGGCGCGGTGGACACGCGATTGAACACGAAGATCCGTCGCGCGAGTTCCGCCTGCCGCGGGCCGAGGACGGCCCTTGCAGGCGGACGGCTCGGCGGGAGCCTCGCCCTCCCGATCTACATGCGATTGCCCTGTGTCCGGCGCCCGTGTTCTTGTGATTCCCGTCCGACCCGTTATGATGCCGCGCGGCAGGTGGGAGATGGAACTTCCGCTTCTTTTGGCCGGTGAAAGCCGGCCTCATTCGACAGTTCAAACAGACACGCCATGGCGAACAGCGCAGCCCCATCGCTCTCCTCTTCGACATCAACCGCCGCGCCCGATGCGATCATTCTCGCGGCAGGCAAAGGCAGGCGCATGGCCGGCGCGGACGGCGGCGCCGATGGTCAGCCGCTGCCCAAGGTGCTTTACCCCGTGGCCGGCAAGCCGATGGTCTGGTGGGTGGTCAAGGCATGTCAGGCGGCGGGCGTGAATCGCTGCATCGTCGTGATCGGTTACGAAGGCCGGCAGGTGCGCGATGCCTTGAAAAACGAAACCGGTTGTCATTTCGTCGAGCAGACCGAACAACTGGGCACCGGCCACGCGACGCAGATGGCCGCGCCGCTGTTTGAGGATCGAGATGCGAACGATGTGTTTGTTCTGGCGGGCGATGGTCCGCTGATCCGCGAAGCAACGCTCAGGCAACTCCTCGATGTTCACCGCGCCAGTGGCGCCGCATCCACTCTCGCCACGGCGATTCTCGATGATCCCACGGGCTATGGCCGGGTGATTCGTGAAAGCGACGGCTCACTGGCGGCGATCGTCGAGCACAAGGACGCCACGCCGGGGCAACTGGCCTGCCGGGAGGTGAATCCGAGCTATTACCTGTTTCGCTCCGATGAACTTTTCCCTACCTTAAGGAAGGTGCGCCCCGACAACAGCCAGGGCGAGTATTACCTGACCGATGTGCCGGGCATGCTCAAAAAGGAAGGTAAAGTGGTGAAGGTTGTCGATGCGGTGCCGCAGGAGGATGTGCATAGTGTGAACAACCCGGAGCAGCTTGCGCTGGTGGATCGGCTGATGCGGGAAAGAATGCAAAGAAAATGACCAATAGCCATTGCAAAATGCAAATTGCAAAATGATGAGAGGACCAGCATTCAATCCGGGACAATTGGCGGATCGGCTGCTTGACTTTTCGGCCAGCGTCGGCGCCATCGTGGATGCGTTGCCAGACACAAGAATGGGCAGGCACATTGCGGGACAACTGGTGCGCTGCGGTACGGCAGCGGCGCCCAACTACGAGGAAGGTTGTGCAGCAGAAAGCCGCAACGATTTCATACACAAGTTGAGTGTCGCGCTTAAGGAAATGAGAGAGTCAAGGTCGTGGCTACGGTTGATCGCCAAGTGTAATCTGATACCGAAAGAGCGAATCATTGCAGTGCTCGATGAATCCGATCAGTTGTGTCGAATCCTGGCGCAGTCGATCGTCACCGCAAAAAGGAACAAAGACAGATAAGGCGCAGAAGTGTGACAGCTTCCGTCAATTTGCATTTTTCAATGGATATTGGCCATTTTGCAATGGCTGTCGGCCTTTTTGCAATCTGCCTTGATTCCCCCGCGAAGGAACCCGTATGAGTCGCTCCGATCGTGATGGACTGAAGATATTCTCCGGCCGCGCCAGCATGGCGTTGACGGAGTCCATTTGCCGTTACCTGGACCTGCCGATGGGGCAGGGGCACACGGACATGTTCCCCGACGGCGAGATTCTGGTGAAGGTGGAGGAGGATGTGCGCGGGCGGGACTGCTTCATCGTGCAGTCCACCAACCATCCGGTGAATGCGAACCTGATGGAGCTTCTGATCTACATTGACTGTCTCAAGCGGGCCAGCGCCAACCGGATCACCGCGGTGATTCCCTACATGGGTTACGCCAGGCAGGACCGCAAGGATGCCGGCCGCGTGCCCATCACGGCCAAGCTGGTGGCGAACCTGATCACGACCGCGGGCGCCGACCGCGTATTGGCGCTGGACATGCACGCGGAGCAGATTCAAGGCTTTTTTGACATTCCCGTCGATCATCTTCATGCGGCGCCGGTCATCGTGAAATACCTCAACTCGATCCGCGAGGAACTGGGCGACCTGGTGCTGGTGAGCCCTGATGTGGGCAACGTGAAGATGGCCAACAACTACGCGAACTGGATCGGCGGCGACCTGGCCATCATCGACAAACGCCGGGAGTCGGGAAGCCAGGTCGTCTCCAACAACATCATCGGCTCCGTCGAAGGCAAGACCGTGGTCATGGTCGATGACATGATCTCCACCGCGGGCACCATGTGCGAAGCGGCCAAGCTCTGCATCAGGAACGGCGCCAGGGACATCATTTGCGCCGCGACGCATCCGGTGCTGGTCGGGCTGGCGATGGAACGGCTCAGCGAGGCGCCGATCTCCAGGATCGTGGTGACCGATTCGATTCCCACCGGGCCGCGCTGCGCACCGATCGAGGCGAAGCTGGTCGAACTCACCGTGGCGGAACTGCTGGGCGAGGCGATTCACCGCATCCACCACAACCAGTCGGTTTCCAGCCTGTTCCGCAAGGATGGCGGCAAGCGGTGAGTTAGCCGTTCGCCTTGGCGAACGAAGAACAGTCGCGCGCATCACCATCTTTCATGCCGTTGGCGTCCGCGACGTGTTACGTCGCGGCTCATGTCATGATCAGGCAATCACGCTTCCGGGGTGAATCCCAGCACGATGTCGAACTTCGCGGCCAGCTCGCCGACCTTCGATTCCTTGATCGGCGCGAAGTCGATGATGATGTTCTCGCGCTGCTTTTCATCCTTGATGCCGCGCAGGACGCCATCGCGTTCGTTGCCTGCGTGACCCTTCACATAGCACTGCGTGGTGAGCAGGTCCTTGTTCCTGTGCTTGACCTTCACATGAATGTGCGGGGTGCGGCCGGTGTAGGGCACGGGCTTGATGGTGCGGAAGAGATACTCGCCCGTGGAGCCGGTCATGAACCGGCCAAAGCCCTGGAAGTTTTTGTCCATCCGGTCTTCCTTGCCTTTGCTGTCGCGCGAGTGGAGATAGACGCCGTTCTGATCGCACTGCCAGATTTCAATGGTGGCATGTTTCACCGGCGAACCCTTGGCGTCGAGGATGCGGCCGCTGAGGTAGGTCACCTCGCCGATGGCGGGCGTCGTTTTGTCGTTGATGATCAGCAGATCGTTGTCCGTGTCCAGTGGCAGCTTGTCGGGATAGAAGGGGCCTTCGGTCTGCCTGGGGGTGATCGCAAGCTGCTGGGCAAAGACGCCCGGCGTCACGAATGCGGCGGCTGCGAGCGAAAGATTGCGAATGAAAACGCGACGATTGACCGAAGGCAGGAACAAGGGGAATCGTGACATGGCGACCTCCAGCGATGTAAGGGGAAAGCAACATCCGCATTCAATCATAAGCACAACGTGCGAGGAGGTGGGCGCCATTGCAATGTTGTGACAAAACGGCCGGAATGGCCATTCGATTTAGCCGTTCGCCTTGGCGAACGAAGCCATTCACCTGCGGCCCCCCGGCAAGTGTTTCAACCATCCATCACTCCGTTCGCCAAGGCGAACGGCCAAATGCGCTGGCCTTGCATCCGTTTCAGCCCATGCGTGATCACACGCTATCATCCTCGCATGTCCAAATCGTTTCACCTGTCGCAGAAAGCCGCGCGCACCAACGAGCAGCCCATCACCTACCTGATGGCGCAGGCGGTGAGCAATCCCGACATGATCTCGCTGGCGGCGGGACTCGTCGATTACGAATCGCTGCCCGTGCCCGAATCCGAACAGCTTCTGGGCGAGATTCTCCGCGATCCCGCCCTGGCCCGCATCGCTCTTCAATACGGCACAACGCATGGCCTGGCGGAACTGCGACAGATGCTGCTGGCCCATCTCGAAGCGCTCGATGGCGTCACCGCTTCGCAGCTCAACGCCACCGCCAACGACATCCTCATCACCACCGGCAGCCAGCAGATGCTCTTCGTCCTGACCGACATCCTCGTCGATCCGGGCGATATCGTCATCACCGAATGGCCCAGCTATTTCGTTTACACCGGCCTGCTCGAATCCGCAGGCGCCATCGTGCGCGGCGTCGAGATGGATGAACAGGGCATGATCCCCGACCGCCTCGATGCGGTGCTCGCCAAGATCGCCGATGAAGGCCAACTGCACCGCGTCAAGATGGTCTATACCTGCGACTACCACCAGAACCCCACCGGCCTGACCCTCAGCGAAGATCGCCGGCCGCGCGTGCTGGATATCGTTCGCAAGTGGTCCAACGATCCCGAATCCGGCGGCCGCATTCTGCTGCTGGAGGATGCGGCCTATCGTGAACTGACCTACGAAGGCGGCGTGCCTCATTCGATCAAGCGGCATGACAGCACGGGCGAGCATGTCGCGCTGCTTCAGACTTTCAGCAAGCCGTTTTCGCCGGGGTTTAAGACGGGGTATGGACTGTTGCCGCGCGACCTGGTGGAGCCTGCGCTGGCGCAGAAGGGCAATCACGATTTCGGATCGAACAACCTGTCGCAGCATCTGCTGCTGGCGGCGATGAAGACGGGGCTTTATCACCGGCATGTGAAGGAACTTTGCCGGGTCTATGCGATCAAGCGTGATGCGATGCTCGCCGCGCTGAAGCGCCATCTGGGCGATTACCCCGGTGCAAGCTGGACGCATCCGACGGGCGGGCTTTACGTCTATCTCACGCTGCCTGCTTCTGTGCAGACCGGGCGGCACTCGGCGCTGTTCGCGCGCTGTCTGCAAGAGGCCGTGATCTACGTGCCCGGCGGCTACTGTTATGGCCCCGATACCACCCGGATCATTCCGCAGAACACCATGAGGCTGAGCTTCGGCGTGAGTACCGTCGAACAGATTCACGAAGGCATCGCGAGGCTGGCACGGGCGATCAAGGCGGAGTGAATGACCGGGGGTGTGCCCATCTTTTGTGGCAAGATATTCGGGTGGCTGAGGCTGAGGCTCTGCGCAAGCCCCGGCCCGGTGCGCCTTGCTGCGACAAACCATACTTTGATCGCCATCACACGTCTGCCGCGCGATCGGCCGGGGCTTCGCAGAGCCTCAGCCCCAGCCACCCGAAATCTTGCCACACCCGAATATCTTGTCACAAAAGATGGGCACACCCTGACCGGGCGGAGACTGCCTATGATCCTGACATGAAACGGCTGCCGGGCATCAAAACTGCCTGATAACTGAGCGGAAAGCGGATCAGGCCGGTCGAAAAGCGGTCCTAACGCCCGGATTTGCGATGGTGATGAGCATCGGGTTAGTCTGCGGTTGCACGAACCGCCCTTGTGCTGTTAAATTAAGGAGGTTAAATCCCGCCCAGGTGTTGGCTGTGTTCGTTCGCGGGAACTGTTCGACGTGAGCGTCGGACTTTATTCATTCCCCTGCGGGCCGTCGGCTCGCCGGGTCCCAGGCTGGGATTTAAGTCCGGCGCCAGAATCTGCCATGATTGCTACCAAACGCTCTGAACTCAGCGCGGCGAATACCCTGAACGTGGTCGCCCCCGGCGATCGGCCGGAACCGGCGTCTTCACTGCGTCTGGGCCGTTATTCGTTCAAGCCCGCCGAGACCGCCGAGGAATACGCGCAGGTTCACCGCCTCAACTACAAGACCTTCGTCCGCGAACTGCCCCAGCACAGCGATCCGGGCAGCGAACAACTCGTGGACAAGTTCCATGATCGCAACACCTATTTCGTCGCCCTGTACGAAGACCGCGTCGTGGGCATGATCTCCGGCCACGATCAGGCCCCGTTCTCCGTGGCGGACAAGATGAACGACAAGCGTCAGTTGTCGCTGCTGGGGCCTCGCCCCTTTGAGGTGCGATTGCTGGCGGTCGAGCCGGAGCATCGCCATCGATATGTCGTCACCGGTCTGATGTGGGCCATCTTCCGCTTTGCCGAGGACAACGGCTACTCCCATCTGCTGATCTCCGGCGTTGCCGACAAGAGCGGCATGTACGAGAAGCTGGGCTTTCTGCCGTTGGGGCCGGGCGTCGCCAGCGGTGCGGTGACTTTCATTCCGATGTGGTGCGACATCCGCCGAATGCGCGATCACGTCAGCGCCATTGAAGGCCGTCTGGAGAAACGCGCCCAATCCGCCCCTGCGGTCCAGCTTCCCGAAGCGGAGCCGGAAGTGCAGCCGATGTCGATGATGCCCGGCCCGGCCCACCTGTCGCAGAACGTGGCCACCGCGTTCGCCAGGCCGATGATGTCCCATCGCGGCCTCAAGTTTGCCGAACTGTTCGGCGGCATCCGGTCACGCCTGTTCGATCTGACCGGTCAGCCCGCCGCGCTTTTTGTCGGCAGCGGCACGCTGGCCAACGAAGTCGTCGGGGCCACCCTCGGCGCCGATCGCACCCTCAAGCGAGGCCTGATGCTTGTCAACGGCGAATTCGGCCGCCGCCTCACCAATCAAGCCAGGCGGGCACGGCTCGATTTCACGCAACTCGACTGGGACTGGGGCTGCGCCTGGGACCTGGCGCAGGTTGAGGAAACACTCGAGGAAACGCCCGACATCAACTGGATATGGGCGGTTCACCTCGAATCCTCCACCGGTCTTCTGAACAACGTCGAGGGCCTGACCAGGCTTGCAAAAAAACGCGGCATCAAGGTCAGCCTCGATTGCGTCAGCGCGATCGGCTCCGTGCCGATGGACCTGCGCGATGTGCACCTGACCTCCGGCGTCTCCAACAAGTCGCTGGGCGCGGTGGCCGGCATTTCGATGGTCTTCGCCAACCCTGCCGCGCTCGAGGGGGTGGATCAGTCGGTGGTGCCTGCGTATCTGGACCTGGTGGAAAGCCTGAAGGTGCCCGGCCCGCGATTCACCTTCCCTTCGCCGCCGATCCACGCGCTGCTGGCGGCGCTGGATGAGTACGCCACGCCCGAAGCCCGGACCAGGACGTTTGCCCGGTACGTGGAGATGGGTGGTTTCATCCGCGATGAACTTCGCAAGCTCGATCTGCCTCCGCTGGTCCCCGATGACATCTCCGCCTCGGTCGTGACCACCTTCAGCCCGCCGGCCGGCCTGACGGCCGACGCCTTCATCCAGCGCTGCCTCGACTGGGGCTACCAGATCGGCGGCGAGTCAGGCTACCTGCGCCAGAAAAACTGGCTGCAACTGGCGACGATGGGCGATGTGCAACTGGCCGACTGCCAGGCGCTGTTCGACCGCCTGCGCGTGTGGCTCAAGCGCTAAGCCGCTTGCGGCTTCGCTCCCCCCTGATCAGGAAGATGGATGAGTTTGAAGCGGTCGTTCTTCACGATCATTTCGCTTTGCCCTGTCATTCTTCGGGTTCGCAAAGCACCCGAAAATACCCCTTGATGCAGCGCGGATTCCGCACGCAGATCTGGATGTGGTTTCTCGCATGAAACCCCGCCCCTTCGTAGAGCGGTTCACCTTCGGTGAACATGCCGCGTACGGTGTCGAAGGAGGGAAGGTCCGCTTCGCGTTTCACTTCATGAATCGTTTCGATCACGGCACAGTCCAAAGGACGGAGCAGAAGATCGTTGCCCGCATCGACTGCCCGATTGCAAGGCAATTGCGCCCGGCGGAATGCAGGGTTTGTTTCAATTGCCCGAATGCACTTTTGACCAGGGCAAGTGACTGAGATTCAAGCAGGTTCAGACATGTCCCAAGGTCGATCACCGCGCCGATCACTGCGGCTTGGTTGATTCGGGCCTGACGGTTTCGATGCGGATGTCGCATCAGCGATTGTGCATATTCCAAGGCGCGAACAGGATTCTGTTCCCAGAAGTAAATGCCATGTCCAAGCCAATCGTACTCGTTCTGGCTTGGTCGAAGACGGTTTTCACCGGCAAAAACAGACTCGGCAATCGCTTGATCGCATCCGTGAAACCCCAGCACAAAGGAGGGAAGAACATCATACATGTCACAGCATCAGCGATAGGGTGCCGCAAGTTTCTTGCCGCTCTTGTCCAGGATTCCCGCTTTGACAAGAAATGCCCGGGCGCTTTTCCTGGATGCGAGCGTCTTCTTGGCAACCGCTTCCGCCGCCTTCAGGTATTCAGCGACGGTGGATGGACGTTCGAAATCGTTCGTTGTGCGGGGTGATTCGGCCATGCCTTATTATAAGAGTGGTCGAATGAAATTCCAATCCGGCATCGAAATGAACGTCTCGGCTTGCTCCTCATTTTCCGTGTAAACTCCCCACCCCGCCTTGTGCGGGATGGTTTTCTTTTCGCTTCTGGCCGCCACAATCAAGGATCACCGCAATGTCGCAAACATTCCGCACCGAAAAAGATTCGATGGGCGAGATGCAGGTGCCCGCCGCCGCGCTGTACGGCGCCTCCACCGCCCGTGCCGTCGAAAATTTCCCCATCGCCCATGAGCCTGTCCCCGCCGCGGTGATCCACGCCTTCGGCCATCTCAAGGCCGCGTGCGCCCAGGCGAATCTCGATCTGGGAAAACTCGACGCCACCATCGCCCAGGCCATCATCGAGGCGAGCAACGAGGTCGCCGAGGGAAAACACGATGAACATTTCCCCGTCGATATCTACCAGACCGGTTCGGGCACCAGCACCAACATGAACGCCAACGAGGTGATCGCCCACCTCGCCACCAGCCGCTTGCGGCTTCGCGACCCCAACGCGGCGAAGGTACATCCCAACGACCACGTCAACATGGGCCAGTCGAGCAACGACACATTCCCCACGGCGATGCACATCGCGGCTGTCTTCCAGATTCGACGCGCACTTGAGCCCGCATTGGCTCGGCTTCATATGGAACTCAAGTCGAAATCCGACGCATGGGATGCAATTGTAAAGATCGGGCGCACCCATCTGATGGACGCGACACCGATCCGTGTGGGGCAAGTTTTCTCGGGGTTCGCAGCGCAAGCACTCCGTGCGCTCGAATTGGCGCAGGTCGCTCGTGAAGAATTGCAGGAGACCATGCCCATTGGCGGTACCGCGGTGGGGACGGGCATTAATACACACGTCAGGTTTGCGGGGCTGGTCTGTGATCATCTGTGCAAAATCGAAGATGATGTGAATGTGAACTTCCTCGAAGCGAAGAACCATCCCGAAGCGCAAGCTGCAAAGGATCGGTTTGTGACCGCGCATGGTCTCTTGAAAACCATCGCCGTCTCCCTCTCCAAAATCGCCAACGACATCCGCTGGCTCGGCTCCGGCCCGCGCTGCGGCATCTTTGAACTCATGCTCCCCGAAATTCAGCCCGGCTCCTCCATCATGCCCGGCAAGGTCAATCCCGTCATCTGCGAATCCGTCATCCAGGTCGCCTGCCGGGTCATCGGCAACGATGCCGTCGTCACCACCGCGGGCCTGGGCGGCATCGGCTCCATCTTCGAGCTCAACGTCGCCATGCCCGTCATGATCGATGCCTTCCTCGAAAGCGTGAAGCTGCTCGCCAATGTCTGCAACGTCTTCGTCGATAAGCTCCTCATCGGCTTGCAGGTCAACGAGGAACGCTGCGGCCAGCTCATCGAACAGTCGCTGATGATGGTCACCAGCCTGGCCCCCGTCGTCGGCTACGACAACGCCGCGAAACTGGCGAAGCAGGCGTTCAAGGAAAACAAGACGATTCGTCAGCTTGTCACCGAGCAAAAACTCATCGAGCCGGCGAAGCTGGATGAACTCCTGAACCCCGACAGCATGACGCGGCCCGGCGGCAGCGGCGGCGCGGGCTGACCGCATTCATATGGTTCATGAAAACACAAGGCCCGCGGACTGGCCAGGTCCGCGAGCCGGGGCAAATCTCATGGCCGGCGTTTCGCGTGGGGTTCATTCCGCATCGAGACGCAGGCGTTTGTCAAACCGACCATCATGAGGATTTCACATCGACTTTCGTCGCGAGGCCATCGGTATGCGCCACGCGGGCGGTCGCCCCGGCCTTCAAGGCTTCATCCAATGTCGCCTCCTTGCCGTCGAGCCAGTACTTCGTCTTGTCGTCCACCTTCAAGGTGACGTCCTTGCCGTCCTCGCCATCCTTCACGGTGAGGACGAAGCTCTTGGCCTCGGCGTCAACGCTCTTGATGGCGCCTGCGATCACCGTCTCAGGCTTCTCGTCTTCGAACGCCAGCAACGGGCCGGCGGTGAAGAACCCCAGAATCAGAACCAGAACCAGAGACCCCAACGATCGAGCTTTGCCGTTCATGGCAAACCCTTTCAAATAAGACCGGGCCGGCCGCCTGTCACGCGACAAATCGTTCCAGCCCGTGGATGTCTCAAGGGCAAACATTCCGCATTCGTCGGATATTCCCGTAGGGCGGATCTCCGACAAATATTTCTTATTTGTCAGACATTCCCGTCATGCCAGTTGATAACGATGAAACCGACTCAAAGGAATCGCCGAAACGGAACGGCCATTCCGGTCGAAGTCGGATTCGGGCGTGCGAACGCAATCTGCGGCAGACCCAATGGGTCGCCGGGAACCGGGGGAAGAGTCGTGGATTGTCGGGGAAGTCTGATGATTTCAGGTACGGGAAGCGGGGGGCGTGCGTTGCCATCAAGCATGAAACGGATCGTCGATGGTTCCCGTCGATGCCGGTTGTCGAAGCCGGCATCAGCACATTGATAACGATTACATTAAACCTCCGATTGCCGCGCGTCAAGGAAAAATTGCGGCGCGATGCGCCGGTTCGCATTAACGCATCGTGCAAGCGGGAGTTGGAAGCGGTATATTTTTGACGTGGTTTTGGTCTGTTGAAAACACCAAGCCCGATGGCGAGTCCGCGAGCCGTCGGGGTATTCCATGGCTGATACCCCGACGGCTCGCGGACTCGCCATCGGGCTTGGGCGTGAAATCAGGATGTTTTCAACAGAGCAACATGGTTTCAAACTGAAAACCCCCTCGCGGGCGGCATGAGGCTGCACGCGAGGCTTGCCGGACGCGATCGGGAATCACCGCATGGCGACAAGCAACGACATCCTTGGCGCGGCCAAAGCCGACGATCTGCGACTCGTCGCCGTCTGCATCGATGACGATCCCGAACTCGTCAACGCCGCTGATGAAAAGGATTTCACGCTCCTCCACATGGCGGCCCGCGACGGCAACCTTCGCCTTGCACTGCTCCTGATCAATCGCGGGGCGGACATCGACACGATCGATGGCGAGCATCGCGCATCACCGTTGGGCTGGGCGGCATTCTTCGGCCGCACTGAGATGGTGGAGATTCTCATCGATGCCGGGGCTGATCCGATGCAGCCGAACATTCACGGCCTGACGCCCAGGCAGTGTGCCGAGCATGGCAAAGCAGGGCACTGGAAAGAAGCCGCGCCTCATGCGACGGAAGCGGATTACCAATCCATCATCGATCAACTCGCCGGCTACTGCGATGAGTGCGCGACGGAGGATGGGTTTTGATGGAGCGGCAATAAGAGGTTGATACAATTCGGGTATGAGTCCCAGCGAAATCATTGCTGAAACACGGGCAACGCCCTTCGTTCCTTTTCGGGTTCATTTGTCGGATGGATCAAGTTACGACGTTCGCCATCCCGAGATGATTCTCGTGACCCGATCGAGGATTTCCATTGCCGTTGAAGTGGGGAAGGACGGCATGGCCGCCCGAACGGTCGTTTGTGATCCGTTGCACATCACGCGGCTGGATCCGATTGTCAACGGCTCATCGGGCGGCAAACCACGCAGGCGAAAACGTGCCGGGTGACCGCTGACCGCCGTTCGTTCGCCTATCATTTCACCCATGTTCCGTCAGAAGAAATTCGACATCATCATCATCGGCGGCGGCCATGCCGGCGCGGAAGCGGCGTGGGCGGCTTGCAACATGCTCGCCGATGGCGCAAGCCCCACCCGGCAGGGTGAGGGCTTCTCGGCACAACCCGGCCCGCGCCCTGCTCCGGGGGCCGGGCGGGGCTTGAGCAGCAACGGCGGCCGCGTCGCACTCATCACCATGAACCCGATGAAGATCGGCGCCATGTCGTGCAATCCCTGTATCGGCGGGCTGGCCAAGGGGCAGATGGTGCGCGAGATCGATGCGCTGGGCGGCCTCATGGGACTCGCCGCCGACGCGACGGGCATTCAGTTTCGCATGCTCAATGCAAGCAAAGGGCCTGCGGTGCGCGGGCCTCGCTGCCAGAGCGACAAGTATGCCTATGCCGGCGAAGTGCAACGGCTGCTCAGGACGCGCACCAATCTCACAGTTCTCGCGGGCACTGTCGAAAGTTTCGTCGTTGAAAAAGGGCGCGTCACGGGTGTGATGTATCGTGGTGATGCGGACTTCGATGCTCCGCGTGAAACCGCCGACTGCTGCGGCGAGTTCGGCGCCATCTCCAGTTTTGAAAAGTCCCTGGAACTGCGCTGCGCGGCCGTCGTTTTGACCACCGGCACCTTCATGCGCGCCCTGATGCACACCGGCGAAAAGAAAACCGAAGGCGGACGGGTGGGTGAAGGGACGGCGGTGGGGATCAGCGGCGCGCTGCGCGAGCTTGGCTTTGAGATCGGCCGATTGAAGACGGGGACGCCGCCGCGGCTGGCGGCGGAGACCATCGATTTTGCATCATTGGAGGAACAACCGGGCGATGTGGCGCCGGTGCCGTTCAGTGATTTGAGTTTGATGGGGAACCCACGCACAGGAGTGCGTGGGCTTTCATCGGCTCAAAAAAAGTTTCCGGTGCTGCCGCAGATTTGCTGTCATATCACGCATACCAACGCGGTGATTCACGATGCCATCCGCTCCAATCTCGATCGCGCGCCGATGTATAACGGGCAGATTGAAACGCAGGGGCCTCGCTATTGTCCGAGCATCGAGGACAAGATCGTGCGCTTTGCGGATAAATCTTCGCATCATGTTTTTCTCGAACCCGAGTCGCTCACGACCAATGAGATTTACTGCAACGGGATCAGCACCTCGCTGCCCGCCGATGTGCAGGAGACGATCGTTCGCAACCTGCCCGGCTGTGAAAACGCGAAGATTCTGCGCCACGGCTACGCGGTGGAGTACGACATGATCTGGCCGCACCAGATCGATGCGACAGGCATGACCAAGCGCATCGAAGGCCTCTTCACGGCAGGTCAGATCAACGGCACCAGCGGTTACGAAGAGGCCGCGGCACAGGGCCTGATCGCCGGCATCAATGCGGTGCGATGCATGCGCGGGGAATCGTTGATCAAGCTCCGGCGCGATCAGGCCTATCTGGGTGTGATGATGGATGACCTGGTGACCAAGACGCCGCGTGAACCTTATCGCATGTTCACCAGCCGCGCTGAATATCGACTGCTGTTGCGCGGCGACAATACGGATGAACGCCTCACCGCGATGGGCCGCGAACTGGGCACCGTCGATGACCTTCGCTGGATGCTTTACGAAAAACGGATGAGCGCGATCGCCGCTTTGCGCAGCGCGATGACGCGCATCAAGGTGGATGATCAGCGGCTGATCGACTGGGCCCGTCGTCCCGAATGCGACGCGGACATGCTTGCAGCCAAGCTCAACGGCGAAGCGCTGCCCGCGCTGTCGCGCGACAGGCGGATCATTTCCCGTGTGCTGGCGGACATTCAATACGCAGGCTACATCGAGCGCGAAGCGAAGACGGTGCGGAAGATGGCGGCACAGGATCAAGTGGCGCTGCCTTCATCATTCAACTATGGCGCGGTGACCGGACTTCGCAAGGAAGCGAAGAATGTACTGCTCAAGTTCCAGCCGACGACGATGGGACAGGCTTCGCGCCTGGCGGGGGTGACGCCCGCGGACCTGATGCTGCTGAGCGTGGCGATCGGGCGGTGAGAAAATCTCGCTTGCTTGCGTTGCGATTTTCGATTCTCATTTCACCATGCCGCACAACGACAAACTCTCACCGTGTCTGATTGTCATCTTCGGCGCTTCGGGGGATCTGACGAAGCGCAAGCTCATCCCGGCCTTGTATGACCTTTATGTCAACAGGCAGACGCCGGACCATTTCGCCATCCTGGGCATCAGCCGCACGGCGATGAGCGATGATGACTTCCGCACCACGCATCTCTACGAGATGGCCAAGGCCAACGCGCTCTCCTTCGATGAGGGCGCGTGGCGCGAGTTCGCCAAACGCATTCATTACTGCGCCGGCGACTCGACCGTCGCCGCCGATTACGCCGGCATCAAGTCGCGCATCGCCGAGTTGCAGTCGCAGCATACCCTTGGTGAGAATGTTCTCTTTTACCTTTCGATGGCTCCGCAGCTTTACGACAAGACGATCGAAAACCTGGGCGGCCAGGGCATGGTCGTGGAAGGCAAAGCGTGGTGCTCGATCAACCGCATGACCCGGCCGTGGCAGCGCATCATCGTCGAGAAGCCCTTCGGCAATGATCCGAAAACCGCGGCTCATCTGAACCGCGTGCTGGGCCGGGTGTTTGAGGAGGATGCGATTTACCGCATCGATCATTACCTGGGTAAGGAAACGGTGCAGAACATGATGGTGTTCCGCTTTGCGAATTCGATCTTCGAGCCGATCTGGAACCGCCAGTACATCGATCACATTCAGGTGACCGCCACCGAAACGGTCGGTGTTGAGAGCCGCGGCGGGTATTACGACTCGGGCTCAGGCGGCGCGATGCGCGACATGATTCAAAGCCATCTGTTGCAGGTGATGGCGGTGGTGGCGATGGAGCCGCCGGTGAGTCTGCGGGCTGATGATGTGAGGCTGGAAAAGTCGAAAGTTCTCACTGCTGTTCGCGATTACACGGAAGCGGAACTGCCCGGCATCGCGGTGAAAGGGCAGTATGCCCCCGGCGAAGTCAAGGGCAAGAAACTTCCCGCCTATCGCAGTGAGCCGGGCGTGAAGCCGGACAGCCAGACCGATACCTATTCGGCGATTCAGCTTTATCTCGATACGTGGCGCTGGCACGGCGTGCCGTTCTACGTTCGCAGCGGCAAGGCGATGGCGAAGAAGTGCACCGAGGTGGTGATCTATTTCAAGGAGACGCCTCATTCGATTTTCCGCAGCCTGAAGAATCCGCGCAGCGGCAAATCGCTCGCGCCGAATCAGATCGTGATCAACATTCAGCCTGATGAAGGCATTCATCTTCGCTTCGAAGGCAAGGTGCCCGGCAGCGGGATGAACATCAAGTCGGTGCTGATGGATTTTGATTACGTGAAGGAGTTCAAGGCCGAGCCGCCGCAGGCTTACTCGACGCTGATCCTCGATGCGATGCGCGGCGACCAGACGCTCTTCAAGCACAAGGATGAGATCGAGCGGGCCTGGCAGATCGTGCAGCCGGTGCTTGATTACTGGGGCAACAATCCGCAGAAGGATCTGCCGAATTACCCGGCGGGAACCTGGGGGCCGGCGGCGGCCGATGAAATGATGGCGCGCGAAGGAAGACACTGGCATAACACGTGAGGCAAGTGTCGCCATGAGCAACGCAACTGGAAAACCTCCTCATCCGATTCCTTCAGGATTTATTTGGAAGAGAGCCGCCGCATGGTTGGTCGGCTTGCCGCTTCTCGTGGCATTTGCCTGCGTGGTAACAGCATGGGAAAAAAAGTCGACGTGGTCTGAGGATTCCACGCTTTATATCGTGCTCTTTTCCGTTGGCGTTATGATCAGCATCATTGGTTGTTGCTGGGACATCCGTAAATGCCTTCTCCTATTCCGTCGCGGCGTGCCTTTCACCGCCTATGTGATAAGACATGGAATGGTGAGTCACGCCGGCGCAGTGAGCATCACCATCCGTTACGATTACCGTGCCAACAGATACGAACCTTCGTTCTCGGGGATGCCCAAGTCCTATCCGATTGACGGCGACGTGGAAATCATTATCGACCCACAGAATCCAAAAAGATATGTTCTACGATCGTCTCTCTATCCCAAGAATGTGTCTGACAAGAATCTAGCTTGATTGTGTGGAAACGAATGAATGCAGCACGCTAATCTCAAACTCTCCGGCCGTATGCATGTCGCTCCTGCCGATGTGCTTTTTGATGATCTGGCGATCTCGCTGGCCTCTGCCGCTGCGGAAGCGGTGAAGGAACGCGGGGCGTTTCATGTTGCGCTTTCGGGCGGCTCCACGCCCGAGCCGTTCTATATGCACCTGTGCATCGATCCCAGATATCGCGGCATTCCATGGGAAAAAACGCACTTCTGGATCGTCGATGAAAGGCGGGTGCCCGAGACCGATGAAAAATCCAACATCAAGATGATCCGCGAATCGCTCACCGATCATCTGCCCATCAGGAAGCGGCAAGTGCATCCGATGCCTGTGCTGCTCGATGACCCGGCCGCGGCGTACATCGAAGAGATACGGCGCGTCTTCGAATCACTGGCCGCCTCGCAGCCCGGCGCGACGCTCGAAACCGGCGCGACGATTCCGCAACTGGACTGGGTGCTTCTGGGCATGGGAGATGACGCCCACACGGCCAGCCTGTTTCCGCAGTCGCCCGCACTGAAGGAGCAGAGGCAATGGATCGCCAACAACGACGGTCCGAAGGTGACGCCGCCACCGCGGGTGACGATGACCTTTCCCTTGCTCAACGCGGCCCGTGAAATCGTCGTGCTCTGCATCGGGGCGAAAAAGTTTCCGACGCTCAAGCGCGTGAGCGAACAATTGCGAAAGCGCGGCCCGGACATCGAACATTTCCCCATCACCGGCATCAAGCCGACGCATGGCGGATTGACGTGGTACCTCGACGCGGCGGCGGCGGGGGAGTAGCTGAGCCGCGACGTAACACGTCGCGGACGCTGGCAACCTGCTGCGGCGTCCATCGTGCGGAGGCTGTCGGGCCTCAGGTGGTCTGGTCTCGGGGTGTGTATTGAAACTTCACATAGCCCCGGCCTTGGCCGGGGTGACGCACGGAATCCGGCGGATCACTCCGGTCAAGGCCGAGGCTATGTGGATTTGCACCACGCTCAAGGAGTTGCGCTTGGTTTTTGAGGCTGAGGACCGACTGTGTGATTGACACCCTTTCAGGCTGCCTGCGTCCGCGACGTGTTACGTCGCGGCTCTTCGATATTTCCTGGCATAAAAAAACCGGCGACACAAGGTCGCCGGTCGTTTTGATGTCGGAATGTTTCGCTTCAGGCCGATTCCTTCTTCGCCACGCGCAGGTCGGCCAGGGAATGCTTTCGTTCGATGGCGTTGGCGTCGAGGACGTATTTTCCGCCTGCGTTCTGCTCTTCGGGCAGTTCGTAGAGCAGGTGGAGCATCACTTCCTCGAGCACGCCGCGCAGGGCGCGGGCGCCGGTGTGGCGTTCCATGGCGCGGGTGGCCAGCACGGAGAGGGCCGAGGGGGTGAACTCGATTTCGGAGTTTTCCATCGTGAACAGGTGCTGATACTGGCGGATCAGGGCGTTCTTGGGTTCGGTGAGGATCTGGATCATCGTGTCTTCGGTGAGCGGCATGAGCGGCGCGAGCACGGGCAGGCGGCCGATCAGTTCGGGGATCATGCCGAAGTGGATCAGGTCATCGGGCGTGATCTGCGCCTGAAGCCAGGCGCGGTCATCGATGCGGCGGGTCTCGTTCGTTTCCGAAGCGAAGCCGATGATGCTGCGGCCCAGGCGTCGCTTGATGATTTCCTCCACGCCGACGAACGTGCCGCCGCAGATGAAGAGAATCTGGCTCGTGTCCATCTGAATGTACTGCTGCTCGGGATGCTTGCGGCCGCCCTGCGGAGGCACGTTGGCGACGGTGCCTTCGAGCATTTTCAGAAGGGCCTGCTGCACGCCTTCGCCCGAGACGTCGCGGGTGATGGAGACGTTCTGCGAGGTCTTGCCGATCTTGTCGATTTCATCGATGTAGATGATGCCGCGCTGGGCGGCTTCGAGATCGTAATCGGCGTTTTGCAGCAGCTTCAGGAGCAGGTTTTCGACATCCTCGCCGACGTAGCCCGCCTCGGTGAGCGTGGTCGCGTCGCCGATGGCGAAGGGGACGTTGAGGATGCGCGCCAGCGTCTTGGCCATCAGCGTCTTGCCCGAGCCGGTGGGGCCGATGAGCAGGATGTTGGACTTGTCGATTTCGACGGGGGCTTCCTTGTTGTCCATGGAAACCAGCCGTTTGTAGTGATTGTGTACGCAGACGGAGATCGCCTTCTTGGCGATGTCCTGTCCGATGACGTATTGGTCCATGAACTCCTTGATGTTTCGCGGCGAGGGAATCGTCGTGAAAGTCGGGCGGCCGGCCTGAACCCGGCGTCGCTCCTGCTTGAAGATGTTCTGGCACAGGTCGGTGCAGTTGGCGCAGATATAAACATCGTTGGGGCCTTCGACCATCGGCCCGACTTCGCGCGAGGTCTTGCCGCAGAAGGAGCAGGTGGTGATCCGCCTTCCCTTGAAGCCGCTGTCGCCGGCGCCCGGGTCCATGGGGCCTTTGCCTCCGCCTCCGCCCCCGGTCGGTCCTTTGCCTGTTCGTCCGTTTGACATGTTGCCATCCTGCTGTCACGCCCGCAGCGTGACGCGGTTGAATGCTGACCGTGGACCACAATGCCCTGGCAGTCTCTCTGTGCAGCGACCACGATGGCGCGTCGCCATTGTTTGATCGTCGTTACAGAGCCAGCCCTTAACGTCAACTACACCGGAGAATGTTCCCCGGTGATCGGCGTGGGGTGACTCGGATTGATCTTATCACATATCGGAGCCTAAAAGCTGGAATCTTTTGCCATTTTGGCTGAAAGCTGTCAGCCATCAGCCATCAGCCATCAGCTTTAAGGCAGGCGCTGTTGGATGTCCATTCTCATTTTCGTTTCAGGCTGACCCCTTCTGGCTGACGGCTGATAACTGAAGGCTGAAGGCTGATAACTGAAAGCTGAAAGCTGATGGCTGACAGCTTTTAATGCCGAAAATGCCGCTTGCCGGTGAACATCAGCGTCACGCCCGCCTCGTTGCACGCGGCGATCGTTTCGTCATCGCGCTTGGAGCCGCCGGGGTGGGCGATGGCTTTCACGCCGGCCTTGATGAGCAGGTCGGGGCCGTCGCGGAAGGGGAAGAACGCATCGCTGCCGACGAAGCCGCCGTTGGCGCGTGATCCCGCTTTTTCAATGGCGAGTCTGCAACTGGCCACGCGATCCATCTGGCCCGCGCCGGCGCCGACCAAGGCGTAGTTGTTCAGAATGCAGACCGCGTTGCTCTTGAGGTGCTTCACCGCAATCGTGGCCAGCACAAGCTGATCGACATCCTCATCCTGCGGCGCGGGGCCGGCGGCGTGTTGCCAGGCGTCGGGATCCATCTTCAAAAGGTCGCGCTGCTGCACCAGCAGGCCGGCGGTGATCTTCTTGTAATCCATCTCCCGCAGATCTCTGCGATCCGGCGGCGGCAGCGGCCCCGTCTCCAGAATGCGGACATTCTTCCATCGTTCCGTCAAAAGCGCCAGCGCATCAGCGCCATAGGAAGGCGCGACGATCACTTCGAGAAACTTGTTGCCTTCGACGATGCTCTGGGCGGCGGGCAGGCTCACCTGGCAGTTGAAGGCGATGATGCCGCCGAAGGCCGCCAGCGGATCGCCCGCGTAGGCCTTCTCAAAGGCGTCGGCGGCATTCTTCGCCGCCGCGAAGCCGCACGGGTTGGCGTGCTTGATGACCGCCGCCGCACAGGCGTCATTCGCATCAATTTCCTTGACGAGTTCAAGGGCGCCGTTGGCATCGTAGAGATTGTTGAAGCTCAGTTCCTTGCCGTGGAGCTGTCTGGCGAAGGCGACGGAGGCTTCGCGGCTGCGGCGGTCGCCATAGACGACCGCCGCCTGGTGCGGGTTTTCGCCGTAGCGGAGCTCCTGAATCGGATCCATGCGGATGATCAGCGGATTGGGGAACAGCGGCTCGCCGGGCGACTGCGGATCGCGGGCGGCCATCCACTGGGCGATGGCGGTGTCGTAGGCGGCGGTGCGGGCGAAGGCGGCGGCGGCGAGCTTTTTGCGAAGGGCGTAGGTCGTCGCGCCATCGTGGGCGTCCAGTTCGGCGCCGATCATGTCGTACTGTGCGGGGGATGTGACGACGGCGACAAAGCGGTGATTCTTCGACGCGCTGCGCACCATGCTCGGGCCGCCGATGTCGATCTGCTCGATGGCGTGAGCCTCGGCGACGTTGGGGTCGGCGGTGGTTTTTTCGAAGGGGTAGAGATTGACGCAGACCAGATCGATCGGCTCGATGCCGTGCGTCTTCATCGCTTCCACATGGTCCGCCTTGTCGCGCAGGGCCAGCAGGCCGCCGTGTACGCGCGGGTGGAGCGTCTTGAGCCGGCCATCCATCATTTCGGGAAAGCCGGTGACTTCATCGATGGCGGTGACGGCGATGCCCGCCTCGGCCAGCGCCTTGGCGGTGCCGCCGGTGGAGATGATCCGCACCCCGCGGCTGGCCAGCCGCCTGGCGAAGGGGATCAGGTCGGTCTTGTCGCTGACGGAAATCAAAGCCCGTCGAACGGGAATCAGGTCGTTCATGGGAAGGAATAAAGGAAAAAGGAAGCGAAGGTCGAAGAGCGTCTGTGAGAAGTCGCCAATCCGTTTTTTTACAGGGAAGGCAGGCAGGCAGGAAATGAGGAACCCGGCAGGCGATTCCGGTTTTTTCCTCGTTTCCTTCCTTTCTGCCTCCCTTATAAAAACGGCTCTCCGAAATCGGCGGTCGGTCGGACCTTTTCATGCACGTTCTTATTTCAACTGCGACAGCTTCATGATCCGACCCTGGGTCGAAATCACGATCAGCGACCTGGCATCGGGGCTGATGATGAACTTCAATTCGCCCTGCACGGGAATCTGATCGATCTGTTTGCCGCTGCCGGGGTCGCGCAGGATGATGCTTTTCCCGCCTTGGAAAATCAAGCCGCGCGAGTTCTGCCCGACGAGTTTGGCTTCGGGCTTGATGCGCCAAAGCTCCGCACCGTCGGTGACTTTCAGGGCGACCAGTTCGCCGGTGGGCAGGGGCTGATACACCGAGTTCTGAAGCACGACGGGCGACTCCTTCAGATCATCGATGTAGCGGAAGATCCAGCGGTCTTCGCCGGTGGACCGGTTGAGGGCGTACAGCGAGTGATCTTCGCAGGCCACGTAGATGCCCGAAGCATGAACGGTCGGGGGGGCGCTGACCTTGTCAAACACCTTGCCGCGCCAGAGCACTTCGCCGCCCGAGCCGGAGAACAACGCATACTGGCCATCGATGCCGACGGTGAACACCTGTTGCCCGCTCAACTGCGGGGCGACGAGGATCTGGCCGGGCATCTTGTAGCGCCAGCGGGCATACCCCACGCGGGTATCGTGTCCGAAGATCATGCCATCGGAACCGCCGAACACCGCCACATCGCCCACCATCGCCGGCGGCGAGCCGACCGCGGAGACGAGATCGGAGCGGTTGAACAGCTTGCCTTCCCTGGTGGCGTCAAATTCGAAAAGCTGCGTCTCCGTGTTCACCAGGATGCGGTTGTCCACCCGCGTCGGGGCAAAGGCCCGGTAGGGGAGCTGGCCGGCCTGCTGACGCCAGAGCTGTTTGCCATCCTTCATGGAGACGGCGGTGACGACGTTGGTCGGACGATCGACGGTCACCAGCAGATCGCCGAGCACTTCCGCGGCGTACAGATTGCGATTGCCGGTGATGTTCAGATGCGTGACCCAGTCGATGGAGTAGCCCAGTTGCAGGGCGTCCACCGGTTCGATCAGCAGGCCCGTCGGCTTGCGTGCGGGAGCGGCGGCCTTCACTTCCGAAGTGGCGCCATCGCCGCCGGTGGCCTGGGAGTCGGAAGGGCTGTTCGCACAGGCGCCCAAAGCGAGTGCGAGGGCGACAACGAAGAGCCGAATCGCGGATCGTGTCATGGAAAAAAACTCCGATGAGGCAAGGCGGGAATCCGGGCGGGAATGAAGGAGGCTCGCAACCCAATGCGAGAACGCAAGTATCAGCCAAGGCGATGGTTTGGTCAAATCCGGGGGGGAATGGCTCAGGGCAAAAGCATATGGCGGGAGAGCGGGAGCCTCCCGCCGGGAGGGCGAGGCTTCCACTGGGAGGGCGAGGCTCCCGCCGAGCCGTTCGTTTGCGAAGCCCGTCCGCGGGCTGAAGCAAACGAAAATCGCGCGGCCGGCGATCATGCCTGATCGTTCGCCTGCCGCGCGAGTTTCGTTTGCTCAGGCCCC
>CAZYPK010000026.1:0-44244 GCA_964649195.1 uncultured Phycisphaeraceae bacterium | reverse complement strand
GGGGGGGTAGGATTCGACGCGGCTCAATGCGTGTTTTCAACGACATTTCGCTATCGCGGAAAATCAACGGGGTATCGAGATAACATCACACCACACCATGAAAACCTGCATGACGACCATGAAAACGCGGGGCATTCTGTCGAGTTCCAGAATTGTCCGACGACCCCCGACAAAAATTTATAGTAATTTTATAAAATCCTATTGCATGGATCGCCTGTTAGTAGTTAAGCTGACATCTCACTCAACGTCAGATGTTGGGGCACTTCAATGCCGCTTTGCAGGAGGTTCGGGTGTCGCGACGAGCGTTCAATATCATCAGCCTGTCGGCATCGGCGATCCTGTTGTCGTTGCCGTCCGCGGTCATCGCAGGCGAGGATGCGAAGACGCTTTTCGACGGCATCTACCGTGCGGACATCGCGCGCGTGACGGCGACTCCGACCTTTGAAGATGATCTTGAACTTGCCCAGGGCATGCTCAAAGTCGTCAATTCCACCGACACCCCCAAAGCTCTGCTCGTGGTCGCATGTCACCAGATATTCGATCTCGCGGGCAGGAATGAAAAGGGATATCCGCTGGCCATCGAGGTCATGAATCAGTTGTCGAGCCGCGTGCCCGCGGAACGCCAAGCGGCTCAGTCGAAGGTTCTCGCCTTGTACGAAGAGTGGTATCGGCAAGGCGGCCGCGAAGGCAAAGCCGTCGCGGGCAAGGCGCTGATCGAACATCTCACGCGCATGGGACACGCCAGCGCCGAGGACGGCGGCTTCGAGCAGGCGACGCAGCATTATCAGAAGGCGCTCGTCATCGCCGATGCGGTCGATCGCAAGGCCCGCCCCGCGATATTGGAAAAGATTCAGCGGCTGCGCACCCACCGTCAACTCTTCGAGCGGATCGCCGTCGTCAAGCGGCAGTTCGAGCGCAACGAGGAGAACACCGCTGTCGCCGATGAACTCATCCGGCTGCTGGTGGTGGAGCTCGACGATCCCGGCGAAGCGCGAAAGTATTCCCTTCTGGCCAAACCCGAAACGCAGAAGCTGCTGCTGGCCGCGACGCTCGAAATCAGGAACCTCTCCAAAGAAGACCTGATGGCGCTGGGCGACTGGTATCACGAGTTCGCGGTGAACACCAAAACGCTCGAATCCCGAAGAGCCATGACCAGGCGCGCCACGGGTTACTACCGCGCGTTCCTGAATGTTCACAAGGAGAATGACCTCCAGCGAACCAAGGCGCAGCTGACCATCAACAAACTGGAGAGCCAACTGGCTCAGGCGGCCAAGTCCGACCCGAAGTCCGACAGCAAGTCGGCCAGGCCGGACAGGAGCGCCAACCTGTTGGTCCTGGTCGATCCGGCGAAGGACGCCGTGGACGGCAAATGGTCCATCGAAGGCGACAGCCTCAAGGGTGAAGCGGCCGCTTATTCCCGCATCGCGATTCCCGCGGAAATCGCTGGTGATTATGAGTTTGAAGTGGAAGTTCGCAGGGTCGGCGGCGCGGGCGTGCTCATTTTCGTGCTGCCGCTGGGCGACGGGCAGGTGGCGATGGGGCTGGGCGGAGAAAACGCCAAGCAGGCTTCCCTCGGCATGCTCGGCGGCGTCGGCAAGTTCTTCGACATGACCTCGGCGGTGGGTAACAACCAGTGGTACCGCGTGCAGGTCGCCGTCGTCAACCGCGGCGGCGAATCCCAGATCGAAGCGAAACTCGACGGCAAATCCATCCTGAAATGGACCGGCAAGAAAAGCGATGTCCGCGTCTCCCCCATGTGGCGCGTCCTCAGCCCGCAGGTCATCGGACTGGGCGCCATGCACAGCCAGGTCGTCTTCCGCAACATCCATCTCCGCATGACGAGCGGCAGAATGAAGCCGCTGCGACCGTAGGACCGCTCTCTCTTCAAGGAGTCTGCTCGATACACCGCTCAATCCGATTCGCGCTCATGCTTTTGATCATCGGCCTGTTGGTCTATGCCCGCGTCGAACTCGATGCCGCTGGTGATAACGTCACCGTCCAAGGGAAAGCCGGCACGGTCATCCAGGACGAACAGGCCGACAGCGACGCCCAGAAGACGACGGCTGACAGCGTCGAAACCATCGGTGAAGAAGGGGCAAAGATCAAAATCACAAGCAAAAATCTGAAGCCGCCCAGCGGCTGGCTGTTTCGTCAGTTCAAGGACGAAGAGAAACAGATCGGCCAGCCGCCGCAGGTGATCAATCCCGGTGCGGGCTATCCCAGTCCCTGGGTCGATTTTCACAAGGGGCCGCCGACGCCCGAGACGCCCGAGGTCTTGCAGGCCGACGCCAACAACATCAAGTTCCGGGCGATTTTCCCCACGCCGACGACCGCCGGCACGTGGCCGCTGCGCGCCGAGGGCAACATGACCCCGACTGGTAGCAGAAGCGGGGGACAGATTGCAGAGAGGTATTGGCGCGTAGAAGTGCAAGCATGCTCGAGACTGATAATTGTAGACACCAATATGTACGTGGTGCCCGGTTCACAACTGAATGCTGTTCGTTACAAATTCCCACAAAACGCTCCAACTTCCGCACGACTTGAGGTGTACGATGCCAGCGATAGTCTCGTGAGAACCATCTCCGACATCCCAACATCATACGTAACGGACCAGGATTATGCGGAGATCCGATGGAATGGCCACAAGGATACGTCAGGAACTGATCCTCTCACGGAGGCATCCGGACCGTATCGGCTTCGTGTCGTGGGCGTATGGTCTTCAGAGGAACACTATTGTGATAGATATGGAGTCCTGGTTGAGGAGTGGTTGATGCCGATTGTAATTGACGATGCCCCCGTCGCCAATGAGCATCTTGTCACTGGAGTCGACGCAGGTAGCATTACCAGCGATACGCTTTCGGTCAAGATCGGCATTGATGACTCGAACCTCCAAGCGACAACATTCACAGTAGAAGCTCGAACAGAAGCCAAAGATGGCCCTAGCGGCAACGATTGGGGGGCACACGTAATTCCATCAAGGATCTTCTACACAACCCCGACGAGCCCGTACGACATAAAATATAAGGTGGTTATTGAACAGACCACCGACGTCATAAGCGTAACGGGCGGAGGATTGGAAGTCGTTACGGTAAAAGACGGTGTCGGCAACCTTTGGGACATGAACCCCAATGCCGCTGGGAGGCAAATTAAAGGGACGTGGACATTCGGAATCGATTCAAACGGAGAACCAGCCACCGAGGCGACCCAACGCGATCTTGTGGAGACTTACGAATGATCCATTACCACCTAACAAAGTGCTGGATTTCATGGTTCGGATTCGCCACACTGACCATCGTCGGTGTGTTGAACGCACAACCGATTCCTCATCAAGAGGATCGTGATGCGACAATTGATGTTGCAATAAAGATGATCAACTCGGTTCCCTTAGACACTGGAGATCGATCACTATGGGTCGCGCCGATGCGCGGGATGGATCTGCTGGCCGATCAGTATTTCATGGATCCCCGCGCAGAAGCGATATTGGCCGGAATCTCCAGACCGCCTCAAATGATTCCGGGCTTGGGTGTTACCAATACGCTCGAAACGGAAGCATGGGACCGTCTTCAGCGGCTACGCGCCAACAAAATGTATGTAGGATGGATGAACGGCTTGAATGCAGCGGATGAGCGATTGAAGAAAACCCACAAACTGGTTGAACTCCACGCAGGAATACTCGACAAACCGCCCGCCGATATGGAAGGATATGTCACTGCCATAGCGCTGCGCGTCGCCATTCGGCGATCGCTTGACGATAGCGGTGCGGATGCGGTCAATCTGGCTCTCAAATTCCCCCGCGACGTGAACGACAAATACATCGGTCATCATGGCGAATCCCTGATTAAAGCGCTCTCGAAAACCGATCGCAGTCAAATCTTTAGACACGATCACATCGTTGCGGCTTTGAGTGAAGCGGACGCGAAAGGGCTTGCCGATCTCCTCCTGCAATGGCTCCGGGACGCTTCGGATGACAAAGAGATTCAATGGCTGGTTCGTTCGATTGGAACGACACCCGACGGTCGCGGTCGTTTGCTGGCGATGCTCGAAGACCGTCGCGGCGCGGTGGTGGCCTATGCGTCGCGCGAATTGAGCCGCACGCCCGTTGATCAGCCTTCATATGACGCAGTGGCTAAGGCTTCCGTCCGGTTACGGGATTTGGACGTGGACCAGAAATACAGGTCAATAACCCACGTTGCCCTCAACAAAATCGCCGTGGGGCTACGTTCTGAGCAGGGCCGGGAGAGCATTTTGAAAGATATCGACGTCGCGCACTTCAATACCAGGTTTAAGCTGGCTGTGATGCATCTGATCGACACCTATCCGGATCAGGTGACGCTTGATCGTCTGCGTGAGATCAGCCAAACCGCCGCCACGAACGGGCGATTGGACGACGTAGTCTCGTTCATCGATCGGATGATCAACGACCGTCTCATTCCTCGACTCAACCGCAAACCGTGATATGGAAGGATGCAACCATGTTCCGATTCATGATTCTCCTATGCGTGATCACCGTGTTGACGCCTTGTCGCCTCCTCATGGGAGTCGATTATTTAAAGCTGTCGGATTTGGAAACCGAGATCGATGACATCGCGAGCGGCAACGCCTCCCACGCAGTAGCGATCACGCTTGAAAACGACAATGGCAATGCGATCGTCACTGTCGGCGTCGATCCCGTCAATGCAGGCAACGACATCAAGCGCCGTAATCTCGTCGCACTGATCGTATCCGGGCACCAGGGTGCGGAATCGAAGCGTATCGTGATCTATGGAACTCAACACTCACGCGAATGGGTGTCATATCGGGTGGTTATCAATACTGCTACCTTTCTGCTCGCCAATAAGACGCGAAAAGGAGGACCAGGCGTCGCCGGCTGGGGCGGATTGCCCGATTCGGAGCGATTCGACAAATTCAAGGCGATGTCTAAGGACGCCAGTATTGAGAATCTCATTAAAGACGCCGAGATCGTCACCGTTCCGGTGATGAATCCCGAGGGCTATCAATACAGTTTCTTGAACGACGCTTCCGGAGGGGTTGAACTCGGCGGCTGGAGAAAAAATCGCCGCAATGTCACGGCAGATCCAAAATACGTCGGTGATACCGATTCGGCAGATCCCATTGTCGGCGTAGATTTGAACCGAAATTGGCCAACAAGTGATTGGGGTAAGACGACGTATCCTAATCCGCCGGGGGGAGATGAGGCTACGTCAAGGTGGCGAGCAGAGAATGTCTATACCGGTAAACCGGCGACTCCTCCTTGGAATGCCGATAAAGACACGCCGATGCCCGGTGGACCCGACAATGAACAGGAAATCATTGGAGGCGTCTGGCTCGCCAGTGGAACAGTGTTTGAAAAAGCAGATACTGTCATTGACATCCATTCGTTCGGAGGATATGTCGGGATTCCTGATTTAATGGATACGGCCAACAACAATCTTCGCCCTACATGGAAGGCCACGGTTGGACCAGCGATTAACGACGATGTGATATTCAAATCCATGGCCGCATCGATTTACAATCTGGTGGTGGACCCAACGACCGGCGATAAATACCGACTTTGGGATCAGTATTCCACTACCGGAGACACTACCAATTGGGGCTATGAAAAGGTCAATGCCAAGAAATCCTTGTCGTTTCTCTTCGAAGTCGGGTATGATTCGGGTTTTTCTCCTTTCCGAAACGGATTCCGTCCGGTCAATGCAAGCGCGCACGCAGACAAAGTCGTACCAGGCTTAATGTACATCTTTTTCGCCACGGTCGATCAGCAGCTCGCCCATAAGCCGGCTGCGGCATTCAAGAAGCCTTGACGATGACTTCTGAACGAGGATGACCTGCCCCGTCCTGAGCAAAACCTCTGACGCACCGAATCGCCGGTGGCGTCAGGGGTTGGCGTGACCAGCGGCATCCGAATATCGGGGGTTTGGCTTAGGAGATATGACGCAGGCAGATAGCCGCCACATCTAGCTTTCGACCCCTGAACTCTTCTTCAATGGGGAATCAACCATGCTTCGGAACAGCAAACAACCGGCTTCATCCGTGTCACGTCGCCCGTTGATCGGCGTCCTGGCATCGATCGCCGTGTGCGTTCTGGCGACGCTCATCGTGATTGGCGCCGGCCGCGCGGACGATGCGGGCAAGGCCGCTCCTCTGGGCGAGGATCAGAAGGCCTCCACCTTCTTCGGACTTCCCACTGACAACAAGAATGACAAGCAGGACAAGCAGGACGGCAACAAGCAGGCGCCCAAACCCAAGCCCGCCCCCAAGCCCGAACCGAAACTCATTCCCGAACCTGATTTCGATATTGTCGAAGTTCTCACTGACAAACAGAAACAGGTACTCAAGCAGGTCACCGACCTGATGGCCAAGAATCAGACGCGCGAAGCGGTGGCGATGCTGAAACAGCTTCAATCCAACATCCGCACAACCAACAAGGGACGCACGCCCAGGCATCCGACCGTCGAGGCGTTGATGGCTCAACTGGCCATCGTCGAGAAGCGGCCTGACATCGCGCTCAAGTATGCCGGGCCTTTCACGATCGATCGTTCAAAGTATGGCGAAGCCTATTTCAACGCCTACTTTCAAACAGCCCATGCCTTGCTGGGCATCAATGAAGCGGCCGAGGCGGCCAAATTATTCGAATGGATCGTGGGCAAGGAAAACAAAGGCGTTCTGCTGAATCAAGTGCTTGCCGCCGAGGGATTGGCGCTGGCGCAGGTGGCGATGGAGCAGCCTTGCAAAGCGGTTGATACATTGAAATTCGCCATCCATAACGCCAAGGCGCGCAACGCGAAAGACAAGTACGAAGGCGGCAAGGCGAGCATGGCCGACATACTCAAGCGGCTCGAAGGCCGCCGGGGACACATGCAGTACTTATGCGATGTCTCCCGCTTCGGTCCCGACTACATGGCCTTCAAGGCGGCAGATGAAAAACGCCACAAGGGCGAACATCTGGAGGCATACAAAGCCTATCAGGCGCTCATCAAAGAATTCCCCGAAAGTCCTTACGCCGATCCTTCGGAACTGCACTCGGCCTCCTGCATGGTCGCGTTGGGCGGCACCAAACAGGCGGAACAAAAGCTCGAAGCCCTCATCTGGCGCAAACCCGAAGGCCTCTATCGCGGCGAAGCGCAATATCTCTTGGGCAAGATCGCCGTGGATCGTCACATCGATCGCGATTCAGCGTTCGAGCAGTTCGGCAAGCTCCAGGAATGGATCGCCGCCATCCGCAAAACGCCCAAACAAGCCGCCTGGCCGGATGTTCGACCGGCGGCAAAAGCCGTGATTCAACCCGATCGCACCGAAAAGAAAACCGACTTCTGGGGCAACGTCGAGCGCGTCCGCATCAAGCCGGGCCAACTGGTCAACCACCTCACCGCGCCCTGGTATCTCGACGACCTCGAAGAGCGCGCCATGAAATACATCGGCTTCCTGCACATGACCGACGGCGACAAGGAACAGGCCGCCGCCGCGTTCAGGCGCGTCCTCGATCTCGACCCCATGACCCGCGCCCTCGAAGCCAAAGGCGAATGGAACGATTTTAGAAGAATGATGTTCGGCGTCGAGCACGGCTACCTCGTCGCGTACCCCGACGAACTCAAACTATACAGTCGAAAACACCGTTTCATCGTCATGCTGGGTGACTTCTACTACATCACCGAACGCTTCGCCGAATCCGAAGACCTGTTCGTCGATCTCATCAACGGCAAATACGGCCCGCTGTCGAACGCCCAAAAAGACTACTGCAACCTCGCCCGCGCCAACGCCATGTGCTGGCGCAAAGGCCGCCAGGCCGCTCTTCCCGTTTATGAAGCCGTGCTCGAACGCAGGGAAGGCACGCTGACCGAGTTCCGTGCCGCCCTCGCCGTCGCCCTGATCCGCATCCACCACAACGAACCGGAGAGCCGAAAGAAAGCCGTCACCCTGCTGGAGGAACTAATCAAAAGCAAGGCCGACAACGAATTCGTCCACGGCGCCCGGATCACCCTGGCCCGCATCCACATCGCCAACGGCCGCAAGGACCAAGCCATCGACCTGCTCAAACGCATGCCCGACTCCACCGCCGCCTACAAGACGATGGCGGAGTATTACATCAGGGAATGGTCGAAGATCGCAGCCAACAAGTAAGCGCCAACTCTTCCGAAAAGGGATTTAACAAGAAGTCAATCGCACAGATTCTGTTGTTGGCGGCTCTCGCAGCCATGCTGTTCATGCACACCCTGCCGACCGTCACCGGCGAGGATGTCACCGTCGAGGACAAGGCAGGCACCGTCGTGCAGGACGAAGAGGCCAGCGGCGACGCGCAGAAGACGACGGCGGACGGCATCGAGACGATCGGTGAAGAAGGGGCAAAGATCAAAATCACAAGCAAAAATCTGAAGCCGCCGGCGGGGTGGCGGTTCCGGCAGTTTCATGTCAGTGAATTATTTGTCTTCATTCCGCAAGTAACCAATCCAGGGCCGGAGTATCCAAGCAGATGGGTCGATTTTCACAAAGGCCCGCCGACCCCGGAGACGCCCGAGGTGCTTAACGCGAATTCTGACAACATCAAGTTCATCGCCATATTTCCACAACCGACCACTGCCGGAACATGGCCGCTCCGGGCAGAAGGCAACCTCACGCCAACCGGTGGCGGAGGCGGCACGCTCGTTGAGCGTCACTGGCGGGTGGAGGTCAGCGATGCGAAGATCACGATCGCCCATGCCGATGGCAACGCAGGACTGTGGGCCAATGAAGTAAACGGCATCAAACGCCCCTCCCCGGATAACACCATCCAGTTCACCGCGACCATCGAGCCGGCCAGCCTCCAGCATAAAATCAGGTTCGTGTTGATCGACACCTCCAAGGAAGCCGGCATCAACATGAACACGAACCTGGCCGCCAACCCCCAGGACGCGCTGGACCTCACCTTTGAAAACCAAACCGGCTTCGACAACCCCGCCGGGACGAAACAGGAAATCTTGGAATCCACCGGCACCGACAACACCGCGACCGTGACAGTCACCGCGCACGACTACGGCCCCTTCGCAAAAATCAAAGCCGTCATCGAAGGCACCGACATCGAATCAACGCCGATCCCCGTGCTCAACGACACCGTTCCCACGGGCGGCAACAACATCGAAGATGCATGGGATACAGCCAACCCCGCCCCGACGGGCGGCTCGCTGGCCGCGGACGATGACCAGGACGATGCCCCCAATGGAGATGGTAAAAAGGGCGATCGTCTGACCCGCTACGAAGAGTATCGCGGTTTTACAGCCGGCGGCACATTTGTATCGACGAAGCCGAACAAGAAAACGGTCTTTCTCCAGGACAAGACGAGCCACACGATTACCGACGGCGGCGCTGGTGTATTGTCGTTGTTTTCAAAACTGGACAGCGAAGTGGTATTTGTCGCCGATGGGGAGTACAACGGCAACCGTGAGATCAACTTTAACGGCGGCGCCGATAAACAGCGAGCCGTACTTGTGGAAAACAGTGACCAGACGTTTGGGGCTTGGGGACGTATTGCCGCTACCATTCCCCCCGGTGACAATGGTGCGCGGCCGAGCAGCTACACGTCTTGTCGCGTGTGGATTCATCTGCATACCCGCAATCTTAAACTGGCAGGATTTTTGCCTAATAACGGCGATCAACTGGATTGTATTGCGTATATTGAATCAGACATTTCTCCAAGTGAGGTATGGCACAACAACGGTCGTGTGAAAATCGATAATGAAGTATTTCAATATCAAAGCGGAGAGGCAGGGTTCTTCGATGTATCTCAAACCACCAATTCCGCAAAAACACCTGCTGCTTCCAAAACGGTGATCGTTGGTACGCAGCACCCAAGCAACAATACGTTCAATAATACAATCGTGAATGAAACGAGTGAAATCATAGAACTTGGGGTCCCAGTTATAGGTAGGTTTGGAAAAATCAAGATCACGATCGTTATTGCTGACAATGAGATTGAGATCAAGAACGTCGGTTCAATGCCGAACCCTCCTGATGCAGGACAGTTTGTGTATATGAAAATCGGAGATGGTGAAGATGCGGAATGGGTCAGCTACGAAGATGTGGACCCGCTTGTTGGAGGCTTTAAGCTCAAAAAAGTTCAACGTGGCCTATTGGGTACTGACGCCATCGGTCATGCAGTGGATACAGATGTCTTGATTCCTTATCAATATTACAATTCCAAACGCGGTCAGTATGGTACGGTTGAACAAGATATTGCAGTTGGCTCTACGATCCAATCCGTTGGGTTGCTCAAGACAGTTCAGCGTGCTCAAGCGGACACCGCTTTTGCCGCCCACGTCGACTCGACGACGTTCAAGATATTTGCCAATGTGGACGACGCAATCCGCATGACCGCCGCTCACGAAACCGCGCATGTGACGCAGGTGACACACGCGGAAGGTCGAAAGATCATGTCGGAGGTCTTAAAACGCGGGGCTTATCTGGATGTGGCCGGTACAGGCATATATGATGACTATGTTCAAGAATCAAAGGACGAGTTCAATGCACGCTAACACTCTAAGATCAGCCGTTGGAATTTCGATTCTTTTGATCGTCTTGTTTGGATACAAGGCCCAAGGCGATGCGATACCGCCCGACCATCCCATCAACAAGGCTCCAAACATATTCAGGAGTGCCAAGGCTGGGCCGGAAGTCACACGACATCATGCGATTGAATGGTCGTTTCGATTGTCGAAAGAAAAGTTTGAATTAGGTGAACCAATATGGGGAACACTGACCGTTAAGAATCAGAGTCAAGAAGATGTATCGGTGACGTTGAGTCCGCCGATGAATGGTGCAAAGGTGTCAACGATTAGTGTGTGGTATATCCCCATCAAGGAGGGGATCGGCAAATCCCTCCCGGATGACGAAAAAACGACTTGGACAGAGTTGACCAAGGTAAACAAAGGTGTGTACGAAAATCGCAACCTTCAATATCAAGGAAAGCCGATTGTTCTGGCGCCCGGAAAGAGCTATTCGACCCCCATTCTCCTCAATGTCGCACAACCTATCGGAGTACATAAAGCAGGTCTCGTGCAGTGGTTTTCCGGGATAGGATTTGAACATCCAGGAAAATATAAAGTCTATCTAAAATACCTCAATCTTGAAAAAATCATGCCATTTGAGTATCGTTCGTCCGATAAGGGTCGAAAAATCCCAGCGGTAAAAGCGGGTGCTGCGCTTGTATTGCCGTATCAGCCGGTCGTTATGGGCTCCATCGAAGTCGAGGTTACTGGCTCGAATAATGAAGCCCGTGCAGAGTGGCTGATTCATCTGAAGCATTGGAATGGGTTGTACCGTCAGGCCGACGACGGCTTGATGTCGATTCAGCCGCTGGCTCCTAATCGGGAGACCATCAACGGTTGGGTGAGGAAGGGTATGGCAAATGACCTGGCGATGTCATTTGAACTGACGTGGCTGCGCCAGGCGACAAGCGTTGCACACGGAGAGAACAATAAAAATGCGATAAAGCGATATCTGGTGGAGATCGAGTCGATGATCCCTCGTGCAGAAGAAGGACCGTTAAAGAACGCCATCACGTTCACCCAATGTGAGCTACTATTGCTGCTGGGCGAGAAACAGAAAGCGATCGAATTGGCCGAAAAGCTCGGCACACCGGACGCAATCGTATTGCTGGAAGAACTGAGAACGCCTCCACTGGATAAATAATATCCCTTGTTCAACTTGGTTGGATGGATGACGTTGACGGCGATGTCTTTCTCAAGAAAAAGCACCCTGATTCCGGGTGCTTGATTGAGTTTGGGGTATCGGATTACGCTGATTCAATGGACAGGAGCAGCCGCAGTTCATCCTGTCCGCAGTCCGTCGGCTGCCGCTCTTCGTCGAGCACGATGCAGAGACGGGTTGCGTGAGGCTGAGTCGGCGTATCCGGGGGCCGGCTCGCACGCAAGCGGCGGTCGTTGCGTGTTCGAGGGCGTTGGGGGTCGAGGTGTTGACGGTCCGCAGGGTGTGCCGTTGCAGGCCGTCAGGGCTGTTGATGATTTTCGATGTTCGATGGAATCCAGTTCCCATGAGCATGCCAGTCTGCAAAGTCCGGGGTTCACCTTTCAAGTTGCGTGTTCATCGCTGGGCGGAGCGTGCGAAAGCGGGCATCGTTTCGGTCATGCTGGCGCAGCGGATCGCGGCGATGGGGGACATGGTGATTGACTGGATGGGCCAGCTCAGGGATGGCACGGCGGATGAGCGGATTCCGGCCGGGCCGGATCGGGCGATTTTGGAGATGCTCTACACGGATCATCGCCGGTTGACGGCGGCGGTGGCTGACAAATTCCCCGATCTGTTTGGACCTGGGGAGCAAGTGCAGGCGATGCTCGATGAGTCGCGCAAACTCAGCACCTTGACCAGGATTGATCCCTCGAACGCCTCGCAATGGACGCTGGAAGCTTTTGGCGGGTTAAAGCGGCTCAGGCGGCTGCTCAATTCAGGCTTTCGACTGGCAAGGCGGATGTATATGGGCCATTTGAAGGAACTGTGCCGGGAGTTTGCGGGCATGGACCTGAGCGAGGAGCAGGCCGCCGATTTCGAGCGGAAGCTGCGGGAGTCTGTGGAACTTCATTTCTATTTTCGGGTGGTGCTGGTGAGCATTGCTGAATATCAGACGACACCGACGAAGCTTCTCCAACGGGCAAGGCGCGGCGATCTCAAATCGATGGAACGATTGATGCGAGTTGATGCCAACGCAATTCGATTGCCGGACATTGAGAATTGGGAGCGATCACTCGAAGGCGAAACGCGGACCATGTGGATGAAGCAGATGCGACGCTGGAGCGAAGAGGGCCTGAATCATGGCCAGTTCAAGCGGTCGAGCGTGAAGGTCATGTTGGGCGGATTGATTTCGGCGCTCATGTAAAGCGTCGGTGGCTATTGGTGCTTTGAGAAGAAATGCGTGATGAAGGCGAACGTGAACGCCACGCAGATTCGCGGCTTGTTTGATGCTGTTGCACAGGATCGGGCGGGCCGTGACCTGGGCGTGTTCGATGAGGACTTGCAAGACATGCAACTGGAAACATGGTCGAAGCAGATTCGCACCAGTCGCAGGCTGTGGCAGGCCATGCTCCCATCTCTGGCCGGACCCGGAAAAAAGTCGGGCTAGATTTTTCCGGAGAGAGTAGGCATGAACGGGGCATAGTGCCTCGGTCATGCCAGACCACCTGGACAAGATCGATTCGCCATCGCCGCAAGCAGGCCTGCCTGCGGCTGGCGGTGCGCTCCGCTGCGGGCGGCGGCCACTAGCCGCCCCAGCGGACGCGACGCCAGCAGCGGGCAGGCGGTCGGTGTGGATGTTCGAGCATGTTATGGGTGGTGAGGCGGAACCGGCAGCGGGATCGGATCGTGTGCGCCGTCTGCTCGCTGGCTTTCTTGTTCGAGCGATCGCGCAAGATGCCACCGGAGGGGAGAAAGGGGTAGAAAGTGAGTGGGAGGGTCTGGGAGGGCGAGCGAGAGAGGGGGCCACGGCGTCTCTCGCTTGCCCTCCCGGTTCCGGCGCAGCCGCTCAATGCTGTGAGCCGGAAATCGAAGCACGGGGGACGTGCGGCGGCGATGGCCGCAAGGGGGGCCAATGACTCTCAGCCCCCCTTCAAACGTGAAGTTGAGAGAAGAAGAACCGGCACGCGCTCTCGCGCATGGCATCGACTCGCTGTATCTCGCCGTCGATCTCACATGGGAAAACAATTCGACGTTTGAGAAGCTGCACGCACTGAAGGCCAAAGCCAAAGTCGAGGAAATGGAGCAGGTGGAACGGATCGCCTCGATGGACGGCGGGGCCGATTGGATATTCACGGTCAAGCCTCACGGCGCAGGCGGCTATGAATGGCTGTTGTCCAGCCACGACATGGACATCAAACTGGGCGACTGGCTCGCCCCCAAGTCCCGGCCCAGCGCAATGGTTGAGATTCGTTCCGAAGCGTTGTGGACGCATGGTCCCGTTTCGTGCATTGATCGAGTGCGTCAACAGTTCGCGGCGATGGCGGCCAAGGTCGTCGTGATGAAGGCCAGTCGAGCCGATGTCTGTGCCGATGTGCTGGTGCCGATGGAAACATGGTCCATCGCATTGCTGGATCACCTTGTCACCCGTGCTGAAACGATGCACCCGCATCTTCGCAAGCGATACATGGAAGGCCTCACAATTGGCAAGGGTGTCATCATGGCCAGGTTCTATGACAAGCCTTTGGAGATTTGCATCAAGTCGCACAAGGACTGGATGTATCACGTATGGGGTATTGAGAGCGTGTCGGAGGATCATCGGATCATCCGCATCGAGTTCCAATTGCGCCGCGAAGCCATGAAAGACCTGGACATCGACACCTCGGATGATCTACTCCGACTGCTGCCGAATCTGTGGGCTTATTGCACGCGACAATGGCTCAAGGTGCAGGACGATCCATCAACACATCACACCCAGCAAGGCACATTGCCGTGGTGGTGCATCGTGCAGGCAGCGGTTGTTGGCGCCCAGCAGGCGCATCCTCTCATCCGAGCGAAAGCGATTCATTACGAGGATCAGCAGAACAGCCAGGCGATTCTCGGTTACCTGACCTCCAAGACGGCAAACTGGCAACAAGGTGAACGGATCGAGGACGGGTACGAACTGGACATGGCCAGCCATTTGCGGCAGGCTTTGGATCAGATCGCCGCGTCAGGCATGACGGACGAGGAATTCACGGATCGCGTCAAACGGAAGCAGGTCAAGAAGGCGAGAGCCGAAGCGAAATACAAGGCGGCACAAAGCGCCCGGGCTGAACTTGGGTTATCCTTGAAGCCCAAGTCGGATCACCGGAGGAAATCATGATCCATGCCATCGGCTACGTTCGACGTTCAACCGACAAGCAAGAGGAATCGCTGGATCAGCAGCGCACGAAGCTGGCCGCGTTCGCCAAGTCTCGCGGCTGGATTCTCTCCAAGATTTACAGCGATGACGCGATCAGCGGCAGCGACATGAAGCGGGCCGGGCTGGAATCCATGCTGCTCGATGCATGCCGGCGGGACGAGGTTCAAGTCGTTCTCACCTGGGACCGCAATCGATTGGCCAGACCGAAAGACCCGGTCGATGGCATGCTCATCGAGCGACGGCTGATCGAAGCTGGCAAGCGGCTGGTGTACGCCGCAACAGGCCAAGAGGCGGATCGATCTTTTGCCGGTGGTCTGCTGAGTTACGTCGAGCATCATCAGAACGGCGACTACCTGCGCAAACTCTCGCGCGACACGATGCGGGGGCTGGTGGCGCGGGCCAAACGTGGATGCTGGCCGGGCGGGCCGATTCCGTTCGGATTCGATCGCCTGATTCTCGATGGCGACGCACCGAAGCGGATCGTGCGGGACATGGAAGATGGATCGCAGGTTCTGCTCGATCCTGAGACCGGCGAAATGATCGAGCGATTGCCCAAGGATCGCGTGCACAAGAAACAGGATCACGAGACCTGCACGCTGATTCCCTCCGATGCGGCTCGCGTTCGAGCGGTGCAGAAAGATGTTCGCCGACTACGCCGGCGGCAAGGCCACGCGGCAACTGCGGGAAGATTTGAACGCTGCGGGATTCCGCACCTCACGCGGCAGCCGTTTCTCCATCGCGACCATTCATCCGATGCTCGACAATCCCGCCTACCTGGGCCAGTGCGTTTACAACCGGAGAACGCTGAGCAAGTGGCATCGCTATCAGGGCGGATCGAGCGTCGAGCGGCAGGACGAAGGCGTGGAAAAGCGCGACGAGTCGGAATGGATCGTCACCGAGAACGCATGGCCGCAGTTGGTGGATGCCGACACCTTCGCCCGTGTGCAAGCGCGGCGGAAGGATTCACGCGAGCGGCATCGACACACAACCGGAACGGCGGTCCGTTCGCCTTATCTGCTCAGCGGCCTGATCTTCTGCGGAGTCTGCGGCGGTCGGTTGTCCGGCCAGACCATCACAAGCGGCAAGGGCTACCGCACCGCATATTACGTTTGCTCCACGCACCACAACGGCCAGCATGATCGCTGCCCGACGCGATACACCGTGCCGGCCAAGACCATCGAGGATCACATCATCGGATTGATCCGCCACGATCTGGACAAGCTGCGCGACGATGACCAACTTCATGCTTACGTCGCCGATGAAATTCAACGGCTATCCGGTGGCCGCACCGATGCTCACGATCAATTGCAGCGTCGGCTTTTCGTGCTGGACCAGCAGACGGCAACTTTACGCGATCATCTGATCTCGCTCGATCCTGACACCGCCAAAGGGCTGGGCCTGTATGAGCAGGCCAAACGCATCGCCCAAGAGAAGCGGGAAGTGGAAGGGGAACTGGCGAAAGTGAAGGGCGCCATGCCCAACCTGCCGGACGTCAAGGAACTTCGGCGGCGGGCCTGTGCCGCGTTCGATGACCTGGAAGCGGTCCTGAAAAGCGGCACCATTGAAGAGAAGCGGGAGCTTATTTCGTTGTATGTCCAAATGATAAAGGCTGAGCCGAATCGTCAATCGATCCAGATCAGCCTCTATCCGGCATTATTTAGCCGGGTAATAGCGGGGGCACGTCGCGTTACCCGTCGCCTTGTCAAAATGGCGTTTTGGGCCTGTTTTCGGCGTGCGGCATGATAGAGCGCCCTTTGTCGTCCCCGATTGACCGGTTTGGGAGTGCAAAAATTCTCTGAAATCCCATCGAAAAACCTTCTCTTGGTTGTTGGTTGGCGTCAGCAAACTACATGGATGAATCTATAGGTTAAGTATAGGTTGGGGTGCCGAAAGCACGTGGATTCCCCCGAGTCGGGGGTTCCAGTTTCACGCGAATCAGGGGTGCCAATGTCCTGTGGACAACAGTCTTTATCCACAGGGGATATCCACAGAGGGGACGGGGAGGGGTTCCAAAGACACGCACGGGGAGCGTGGCTGGAACTGCCTCTGAGCCGCCCGGCGATCCGGTCAGGGTGTCGTGACAATCCCAGGGGGTTCCAATGTCACGCATTCAGGAGTAACCAGTCACGTCATTGTGGACGAATCGCCATGTTTGGCGCATTCGCTCTGGCCATGAGTGGACCACTTCAGCTACACGGGATGTAGGAGCGAGAGAAGCCATGAGCGAAACGATGGAGAGCGAAGTCGATCAGTCCGTGGTCAGGCTGCTGGAATCAAAGCCGGTGTTCCGCCGCCTTGTCGAGCACTCGACCGCGATCCGGCAATCGGACCCGGAGAACATCACGTTCCTGCACGGGGTCATGTGCCAGTTGGGCATGCCCCGAAGTCGTCAGCAGTCGCGGCGGTTTGAGAGAACGTCGGGCAACGCAAACCTGCTGATGGAAGCCGGCCAGCTTTACAAGGCCGGCCGGTGGGTCGAAATGCCTTTGCCCTACGGCACGCGGCCCCGCCTGGCGCTGATCCACATGAGTACCCAGGCAATTCTCACCCAATCGAAGCACATCGCGATCGGCCGCAGCGTGCGTGAGTACATGCTCACCCTGGGCATCTCCACCGACGGGCGGGAATACCAACGGTTCAAGCAGCAGATCGAAGCGCTCTCGGCGTGTCGCGTCACGCTCGGCATGTCAACACCCGGCGCCGACATCACGCTGAACACGCAACCGATCCGCAGCTTCAAGGCGTGGTTTCCGCATGGCGACGAGCAACACGCGATGTGGCCGGGCGTGATCGAGCTTTCGGACGATTTCTTCCAGACCTTGCTTCAGCACGCGGTTCCGCTCGATAACCGGGCGCTTCGGATGCTCCAGCACTCGCCGCTCGGCCTCGACATCTACACCTGGCTGGCTCAACGCTTCTACTCGACCATCTTGATCCCCCGCAGGATCACCCCCGGGGGTCGGCGTAGGGCTGGCGGATGGAGAGGGCTCGCATATCTCAACTATCGACCCGACTTGCCGCCTGCTATAATCGCGACATGCGGAAGATCATCATCGATCCTGACATCTGCAACGGCCAGCCGGTCATCGAAGGGACGCGCATCACCGCCAGTACCGTGCTGGAATTTCTTTCCGCCGGCGACAGCATCGACGACGTGCTCGCCGGCTATCCAACGCTCACGCGCGACGACGTGCTCGCCTGCCTGGCCTACTCCGCGCGGCTGCTCAAGCATCACTTCGAGGTGGGAGCCGTTGCGTGAAGGGTTTCCTGTTCGACGAAAACGTCCCGATCCCGCTGCGGTTCGTCCCGTCGTTGCCCGTGATTCACGCCACGTCCCTTGGCCCCAGTCCTTCCGACAGCGAACTGTGGACCCATGCCGCGCGGAATGCGCTGGTGATCGTCAGCAAGGACACCGATTTCGCCGACCGCGCCATGAACGCAACCCCGCCGCCCTGGGTCGTTCACCTGCGTTTTGGCAATCTCCGAAGAGCCGCGTTCGAGGCGCTTCTCGCCAGCGCCTGGCCGCGCGTCGAATCGCTGCTGCCGTCGCATAAACTCATCCGCGTCTTCGCCGATCGAATCGAATCGGTCCGCGATTGATTGACATGGAAGAAACACCCCGCGCCCCGGGGGTCGGCCGTCTGCGGTACTCGACCGTCTTGATCCCCCGCAGGATCACCCCCGGGGGTCGGCGCAGGGTTGGCGGATGGAGAGGGCGAGCATGTCTCCGTTATCGGCACGATAGTGACATTGCCTGACACCGATTGCCAAGCCATGCTATAATCCTCACATGACCGTTCTACGGGCACATTTCGACGGGAAGGTTTTCGTGCCGGACGAGCCACCGGACCTGCGACCCGGCAGCGTCACGTTGCAGGTGATTGAACTCGACATGGACATCCATCCGCTGACCGACCTGCCTATCCTTCGCGTGCCGCCCGGAGCCAGGACGATCACGTCCGAAGACGTGCGGCGTGCGATGGAAGAGGACGACTGATGCCCGTGTATCTGCTCGACGTCAACGTCCTGATCGCGCTCGGCTGGCCCAGTCACAAGCATCACGAGTCAGCCCACCGATGGTTTTCGTCCATCGCCGCCGGCGGCTGGGCAACTTGCCCGCTCACACAGTGCGCCTTTGTCCGCATCTCGACCAATTCCAAGGCCGTCGGCACCGCGTTGACGCCGGCACAGGCGGTGGCCGCCATCGCGCGAATGACGACGCATCCGCACCACGTCTTCTGGGCCGACGACTTGCCCGTCGCGTCGGCCTATTTTCCCGCCGCCGCCCTGCAAGGACACCAGCAGATCACCGACGCCTATCTGCTGGCATTGTGCGCCAGCCGCGGCGGCCGCTTGGCGACCTTCGACACTGCCATCAGCGCGCTCAGCGCCGATCCCAATCTCGTGACGAATATCCCGGCCTGATGACGCGCGGAAAGGGTGCCGTTACTACCCGACGATCCGCCCCCCGGGCGTCGGCCGGCTGCGGTACTCGACCGTCTTGATCTCCCGCTTTCCTCAACTCGGCGTAAGGCTGGCGGATGGAGAGGGCTCGCATGCTCTTCTCATCGGCATTGTGCGGGCCGCACTCGACGTGAGGAGGACATGGAAAGGGCGGCACACCGAGCGTGGTGTGCCGCCCTATTAAGATTCCATACACGACGTGCTTTCGCCCTTCGCTCACTCCCCGCCACATTACTGCAGCAGCGTCGACCTCAGCCCTGTGAAGCTGTCGTGGTACAGGGACAGTGCCGCTTCGTATTCTCCAGACTCGACGAGCGCCACGCACGGAAGGATCATCTGCTCAAAGATGCCCGCGTACAACTTGCTCGCGTCAGGGCGCCGGTTGATCGCCCGAACGACCGAAGGCGCCGTCTGGTAGTACTCGTCGATCAACTCAGGGCCGTTCGCGCGCGGCCGGATGTATTTCTCGCGGAACCGGCGAAGTGTCGTAAGTTCGTGGCAATCGTCGCCCAGACCAGCCGATTCAACGCACGCCGTCGTGATGAAGCACGCGCTATCTTTTTCTTCCGAGTGGCCTGACTTGCCTCCATCATCATCATAATGCTGCGTGTACTTGTCGCCGAAGATGCCGGTCCTCTCCTCGGAGTATCCGGACTTGTTGCCCTCGCTGTCATAGTGTTGCGTGTACTTGTCGCCGAAGATGCCGGTCTTCTCCTCGGAATATCCGGCCTTGTCGCTGTCGTTGTCGTGGTGCTGTGTGTACTCGTCGCCGAAGATGCCGGTCCTTTCCTCGGAGTATCCGGCTTTGTTGTCATCGCTGTCATAGTGCTGTTCGTAGTCGTTTCCGAAGGCACCTTCGCGGTCCTCGGACCAACCTGATTTGTCGCCGTCTTCGTCGAAATCTTGACGGTACTTGCTCATTGCAAACCTTCTTTCTCGCGACACGCAGGTCGCGAATTCGAATGGGACTTGCTCGGCTTCGGAACGCCCAAAGACAAGCTTGTCGGTCACAGCAATACACGCGGTCGGGTTACATCAAGATGCCGGAATTTCTTACGGCGCGGGGGCAGTCGGACGTGGGATGTAACCCTGCTTCGTGTATCCTGTAGGAAGCGGGTTGAAGCTGCTGCCCTCGGATGGCAGACGGGGACGCGATGTGATGCCGCGCTCTTAAGTTGGAGATCGACTATCGATGGAGACGCAGACATGGAACAAGCCATTCTGTCTCGGGAGAAGGAGCTCGAACTGATCCAGCGATTCAGACGCGGAGACCATCTTGCGTTTGAAGCGCTGCACAAAGCACATGCCCAATGGCTCTTCCTGCGTGTGAACCGCGTGCTGTACAATCGCCACGATGCGGAAGACGTTGTGCAAGATGCCTTCCTAAATGCCTGGAAAGCGAGGGAAAATTTCGATCTCGAAGCAAATGGTCGATTTGGTACGTGGCTACTAAAAATTGCTAAGAACAAGACGATCGACTTTTCCCGCAGGTCAAGTACAAATAAGCAGAAACTCCTTGATGTGTTTGAATGGGGACGACCCAGAACCAAACATGGCACTACGCAAGAACCCATTCCGCCACAACACTCATCCGCAACTTCGCTCCCCGACAATACCGGATTAGACTCCACAACCGAAGCGAACCAGGTGGAAGGGACTGTCACGCCGGCGACATATCTAGAGGTTAGCGATGCAGAGAGATTCTTGGTAGGTTTGGGGGACAAGGAACGAATAGCGTTCACGGCAAGGGCATCGGCGTTGGAGAGCGTGACCGACGCGGACCTTGCTCGGGAATTGGGTTGGAAACTCGGAACATTTAAGACAGCACTTTCACGTGCTCGCGCGAAGATCAAAGTGGTTCGCGACACGACAATAGGTGGTGCGGCCGCCTTTGGAGAATAGTCATGACTGATGAACAGGATAAGTTCTCGCATTACCTGAGACGTGACGCCATTGCCATGGCCGCTGCTCTCGACATCACTATCGAGCAAGCCGAGGCGATATTGTGCCAGGACGGAATACCAAGCGAATATCTGTCAGATGCCGACGTAGCTCGCATGTTTCAACGTCTTAGTGCAACGATTGAGACTGAGCGCGCGCCCATCCAAGAGTTGGGGGGTGACAAGAATAAGGCGACTTCAGAATTGAATGAGGCTGCGCATCCAGAATCATTGCGACTGCCTCACGCCGGAAACCCCGCCGCCTTTGCGTTGGCAGCCGCAGACTCGACTCCGAATCCCACATCGCCCCCGGATCAATTCTTTCCTGTGACAACCGAAGCGGTCAGCATCGACGGCGTACTCCACGAATTCGTGACGAACGGTGATGACGTGTTCGTTGTGTTGCGGGAACGCAGAAGCGAAGCTTCGCTCCGCTTCGATAACAGTCCAGTCAGCCTGCAAATCAGTTCAGATAATACCAAAGCACTCTTAGTTGATTATGGTCGCGGAAAGCTCTTGAACTTCCTTGATCGAATGAAGCGCGAGCCGGGACAGCATGCCATCCGATGGGCCGATCCTGGCAGGAGTGATCAACATGATTGATCAATGGATATTAGGACAACAGATTGGACTGGCAGCATACTGCCTTCGCGCGTTCTCTGCCGTTGGTGAAGGCGCGGCGAAAGAAATGTGGGATGAGGCATTTGTACGTCTGCCGGGTTTGTTGAGTGAGTGGAACTGGAATAACGATGACAGGATGCAAGCCCTTCCGACCAGCACGCTGCAGTTGCTTACTGCTTTGGACAACAGGCATCTTGATGAGCCGTTCGACAGGGGCCGGTTACAACGCCGCGCCCACGCGGCATTAGTTTCCCTTATGCCCGAAAGGGATGCTCCATTGGCAAAGGCTCGCGCGATTGCGCACCATATCATGCACGGTACAGGCAGCGCGACTCGAATCACGCGTTTTGGGGCATCGCTTTTCGGAAAAGGGGGAGGATGGCAAGCGGTTGAGAGTGCGAATTCGCTCGAACAATTTGCGGGTGTGCTCAATAGACTTCGCAGTAATCCCCGCACCACCGACCAACGAATAGATGACTTGGACACCCTGCTGCGGATGATCGCGCATACTCCTGCATCGGGGCAGATCGCGACGATTCTGTATGCGCACCTCTTTTGCTGGCCCCTGTTTGTGTTCCCCAGTCGTGAGGGCGAATTGGGAATCGCATTGCCACTCGCAGTGGATGTCGATTTGGCAGAGCGCGACTCTGCGAGTCGTCATCAAGTAGTCGCCCGTGGTGATTCTGCATTCAACATCAACTTCAAAGGGAGAAACGGCAAAAAATGGTACGATCATCTGCATCATGCGCGATATGCTGGTCGTCTTCTATGGCTACGCGCTCACGGCCATACCGGCTCGGTATTCCGACAACAGGTAATGGGTCATCAAGCCGCATATGACTTTAGATGGGCTTCCCAAATCGCGGCAGGTGCGATTGGCGCTAATGAACAACGCAGGTTGCCGTTGGTGGGAGGTAGCGCAGCACCTTATCTGTCACAGGTTATACTCGCGCGGTTGCTTGGCAAAACGTGGTTTTTGTCAAGTGTTGTCAGCGGCTTGATTGGTGAAAGGGTCGTGGATGAAGAAACGCAGGAAGAGGACCGAGATTTCTGGCTTGCAACGCCTGGAGGTATCAAGGCAAAGGTACGTCATTTCTTCGATACGCGAGCTTTCGAGCGAATCGTTCTGCCCAACGACAACACGGTAACCCAAATCGTATCCGACGTGCGCGCGCAGGCACGGATTTCCCCCATTGATCGCGAAGGGGCCACGTTCGCCGACGATGCGGAAGTACTTTTTGCGAGCAAACTTTCTTCTGTCGCAGACATCGTGCAAGTCGAGGGCTGGCGAAAGACCGCGTTCGTCCGTTGTCCAGAAGTCGCGTGGCATCTCTATGGGGACAACGCACCCGGCCCACAACCAGCTACCGACCTCGCCATAGTAAAGGTACTCGAAAGCCTCGCATCAAACACAAACTGTGTGCTGTCGCTGCAAGACGTTTCGCCGACCGCAGTAGCGTCGGCCTTGATACGAATCAATCAGCGAATTCATCTAGACAACCAGCCCAATTCGCCACCCGGTCTTTCTTGGTGTGTCGTTCGAGCGATACGCGAAGAACAAGACTCCAAATTTTGGCGAATGCTATGGCGGCTCGTCGGCGCACCGCTCACAGAATACGAGCTATTCCGCGCAAGTCCGACCGAAGCAATCGCTACGAACCGGCTCGCAGACGCGCTAAACCGATTCGCGCCGACTGACATGAGGCCCAGTCACAGGGCACCCGACGTGATTGTTTTGGTCGGAACCGAAATGTTTGCGGAGGGAATGAAGAGAAACAAAGCACCGCTCGCGCGGCCCCTCGCCATTCAGCCATTGCTCTCGCGATTGGCAAAGGATAATTCGCTTCGCATTTCACAAGAGCGCGAGAGGCCGGGTGTATCTAGCTACATTGGGCCTGTGCGCATCGTGTTGCTGACGGAGAGTGACTCAGTCGGGGATGAAGTACAATTGAGTTCACTGTCAGAGCAAGAGCATCGTGCCTTGGAAGTGCTGGCGACGTTTCGGTTTGGGTTTTCGCAGTACATGGCCGCGCCGCTTTTGTCGGAACGTGGCATTTCGGTAAGCGACGTGCGCGAATTACTTTTCCGACTTGTCGAACGCGGCGCGCTGCGCCGGGCAATGGGTCAGTTTCACATACCAAAGCCCATCAAGATGCGATTGGAATTATCGCACCCCTCTGATATTCGCGATCAAGCCAGGCGACATGCTGCCGCCGGGATCGGACTGGCCCCGTATAGCGTAACCGCGCCATTACCTGCACTTGCTTTTGACGCGGCATTTCTGCCGGAAAATGTTGTGGAAGCTGAAATGCACTTGGTGACAGCTTACGATCTTTACGGCAAGCTCCGGAATTATCACGAACAAAACGTCATGCGGACAGGATTGCAACGCCTCTGCCGATTCGCAACATTACCCGATTGGGGAACTGTTGATCGACTAAATCGAAGCAAACTTGGACGTGACGCATATGAACTGGCGTGCGAACTTATGGAGAATTGGCGCACACATCCCGACAATACCGAAGGGTTGCCGCCACACCCCATTCATTATGCAGAGACGATTGAATCGCTGATGAACTGGGAACCGCCAAGGAGCCATTGCGAAAAAATCGACCGCCTCTACGCCGAAGGACTGCTCGCATGTGACCGTTATAAAGGCGCAGAAGAGATATTTAATCGAATGAATCTTCTCGGCACAATGTCGATGTATCTGTACAGGTATTGGCCAGAACTTCAAGAGCGACTCGATACAGTCGATGCGCAACTGCTGGCGCTCGAATCTCACTGGGAGCACTTATCCGGTAGAGGCGACTGGTTCGAGAGAGTTGGAGACAACGAAACATCGAATGCAATTGCTGCAACTCGATACGCGGCTGGCGCGCGGTATGCACCTGCATATTGCCAGAACTGGATCAAATGTCTTGGGGCAACCGAACTTGCCAAGCTCGATACCGATGAGATACGAAGTGCGATGGTAAGCTTGACCGAGCAACAAGCTATGAATATGTGGCGTTGGGCAGCAAAAGCATATCAAAAGGATTCCCGCACGAACAATTCTGAGACTCATGATGCACAAGCGCGACGTGAGCGAGTGACTCGTCGTTGGGAAGCGGCGTTTCTGATCCTCGACAACTTGTGGAGCAAATTCCCACAATGCAGAGCATCGGCGACTCAGAGCATTTGAACCTGGGATAAACGTATTTGCCGCCAGCCGCTAGAATTTAAACCTCGAACGTCCATCGCATCGCTTTGAAAATGCCGGCCGGCAGATCGTTGTTTTATGGCGAGCAGCATTCATCATTGGGTAGCCGTCGTTGCTTGGGAGCAGACCTCTTTCTTTTCCAACCATCGAACGTTCGCGGATGGTGCACGGCTGTTGTTACCAAGCAAATCGTTCTCATTGTTAGCAAATCAACCTTGCTGGCCAGCACGGCGCTCTTGTAGATTGCAAAGGATCGTTTTTCCCGAGCAAGGCGCTTTTGCAAATGTCAAAAGCAGTTTGCTCACTGGTGCTTGCCGTTTGCCATTTGCGAATTCGGCCGCGCCGCGGGCGCAGTACAATTGTCGCATGTTTTATCGGCCGCGTTGTTCTTTCTCGAAAATCCGCGGCTTTCAAGCATATTTCCCTCAAGTCACGCCGCCGATCGCCGATTTTTTCCCCCAACGCCTTGACGATGCGGCCTTCGTCGCTCGCCGTGTGGTGAGCGGGGCTTTCAGTCGGACGGGCGATCCTGTTCAAGGAGACAGCCATGTCCGTTCCTTACTTTCGCATGAGCGATGCGAATCTGCTCGTCTGGTCGAATAATTTCTCGCAGCGTCTGTCGGCGACGCCGGCGGTGTTTCATATTTCGCCGGAGCAGGCCGGCGCGTATGCGGCACTCAACACCGCTTTCGATGCGGCCCTGAGCGCGTGGCGCGAGCCGGTGACGAAGACGCCGGTCGCGTCGGCGAACAAGAAGGCGGCGCGCGAGAACCTGCTGAATATGGCGAAGTACCTCGTCGCCACCATCAACAACAATCCCGCGACGACCGAAGCGCAGCGCGATGAGCTGGGCATCAAGGCGCGCAAGAAGCCTTCGCCGATCCCCGCGCCGAGCACCTCGCCGATCATCGACATCATCAGCGTGAGCGGGCGGACCGTGACGATCGGGCTGCACGCGACGCAGCCGGGCAAGCGCGGCAAGCCCAAGGGCGTGAAGGGCGCGAGCGTCTTCACGTTCGTCGGCGACGAGGCTCCGCTCGACCCGGCGGCGTGGAAGTTCGAAGGACTCATCACCAGGACGAAGTTTGACATCGACTTCGCGAACTCGACGCAGGCGAACACCGTCTGGGTGACGGCCAACTGGTTCAACGAGCGCGGCGAGACGGGCGCGGCGTGCGCGCCGGTGAGCATCAACCTGCCGGCGTCGCAGGTCGTGCCGGCGGGCGCGAACCTCAAGATGGCGGCGTGAGAAACCTGGCACAGCGCGGGCGGGAAGGTGAAAACGTGTCCGCCCGCTTTCCTTCATCATGGGGGCAGCCATGTCCGAACTCGTCATGCAATCAAGTGATCTTGCCGCACGTCCACTGCCGAACGTGAATGTCACGATCCGGCCGGGCGTGATGAGCGATGTGCCGTTTGTGGATTCGTTGCAGAAGATGCACACGAAGCAGGTCGGCTGGATGCCGACGGCGCAACTGGAAGGCCACATCGCCGGCGGGAACGTGCTGATCGCTGAGGAAAGGCACGAAGGGACGGAGGCACGTAGGCACGAAGGGGAACCGACGGATGACGGCACTCACTCCGTGCCTTCGTCCCTGCGTGCCTCCGTGCCTATTGGTTATTGCCTGTTCAAGGACCGCTACTTCAAGCGCGAGGATGTGGGCATCATCTACCAGTTGAACGTGGCCCCCGGAAAGCAGCGCGGGCTGATCGGGGCATCGCTCATCAAGGCGGCGTTCGAGCGGTCGGCGTATGGGGTGAAGCTGTTCTGCTGCTGGTGCGCGCAGGATATCGAGGCGAACCATTTCTGGGAGTCGATCGGGTTCGTGCCGCTGGCGTTCCGCGCGGGCTCGCGCGGCAAGACGGACGGGGGCGCGCGCCGAGAGGGCCGGGTGCATATCTTCTGGCAGAGGCGGATTCGCGCGGGGGATACGCAGACGGCGTACTGGTATCCGAGCGAGACATCCGGCGGCGCGCTGCGTGAGAACCACATCGTGTTGCCGATCCCGCCGGGGACGCACTGGAGCGACGCGAAGCCGGTGGTGCTGCCGGGGGCGGGGGTGCCGGGGTTTCCGGGGGTGGAAATGAATACACAGAAGGCGCTGGAAGGTGAGTCTGAGAAGAAGCAGTGCAGGCGACCGGCGAAGAAGGTCGCCGCTCCGATCAGGAAGAACACGGCATCGGCGGGTGGGTTGCGGTTTGCTCCGTTGCCTGAGCCGAAGGCCGAGAAGCCAGCGAAGCCCGCGGGGGCCAAGCGCGAGAAACGCGAGAAGCAGAGGAACGATCCGAAGTACATCGCGGCGGCACGGGAGCTGCGAGACCGCTGGCTGGAGCAGGTGAACGCGCAGCCGTTGGTCGGTCAAGGCATGTATGACGTGACGCGGGCGATTGACGATCAGACACGTGTCGAGACCGTCGAGCCGATGAAGTTGCCGGCGGCGGCGTGATGCCCGGCCCGGCGAAGACGCCGGTCTCAACAAAATCGGTTTCCATCGCATCCCCGGCGCATCCAGGCGCTCTCCATCGGTGTCGGTTCAGGCTCGCTATGACCGCCAAAGGCGGTACGCCACTGGCTGATGTGCATTGGCCCGAATTCGTCCGTTCAGGGAACGCGCCCTATACTTTCGATAATCCTTGCCATGGGATGTTCCGATGTGATAGCGTGAGATGAAATGAGGACATGATGACAGACTTGGTGGTTAGAAACATCGATGACAACGTGCGCGGCCGGCTCGAAAAGCTGGCCAGCAGCCACGGCCATAGCGTCGAGGACGAAGCCCGCGACATCATCCGGGCTGCGGTCGTTCCCTCCTCCCAGAAGCCATCCATCCGCCAACTGGGGACGTGGTGCGTTGAGCAGTTCGGGAATGTCGATCTCGACAAACCGGTCGAGTTCGAGAAAATCCGCACCGGCCCCACCCGCCCACCGACCTTCGAGTGACGATGTTCATCCTCGATACGAACGTCTTTTCCGTCCTGATGCAGCCCGGTTCGGCACCGGAAGTGATTGACTGGCTAAACCGCCAACCGATCACCTCGATCTGGACGACGACCATCACGATCTACGAAATCCGATTTGGACTGAGCATCCTGCCCGCCGGACGCAAACGAGCCGCGCTGGAAGATGCCTTTGAGCGCATCCGCACCGAAGGTCTCGAAGGCCGCGTGCTGGATTTCAACACGGCAGCCGCACTGGCCGCCGGTGAAATCGACGCCCGGACACGGGCGAGCGGTCAACCGACCGACACCCGTGACATTCAAATCGCCGGTATTACCGCCGACCGGCAGGCCACGCTGGCCACGCGAAATATGAAGCATTTCGTTCCGACAGGGATCAGCCTCGTCGATCCCTGGCATCCATGATGGCACATAATCCTGGGCTTTGTTTACCACCTGCCGCTGCTGTTCGATGGAGCGTTCATCGTAAAGCGTGATGAAAAGAGGACATGATGGCGGACTTATTGATTAGAAACATTGACGACGGCTTGCGCGACCGGCTCGAAAAGCTGGCCAGCAGCCACGGCCATAGTGTCGAGGAAGAAGTCCTGGACATCCTGCGCGAAGCCATCGGCAGCCGGAAACCACCCCCTGCCACCGAGGGTTTCGGCTCGCGCTTTGCCGCCCATTTTTCAGGTCGCGGCATCGGATTGACGAAGGAAGAAGCCAACGCGATGGAACTGCGCGGCCATCCGGTGAAGCCGTTCGACTTCGACCGATGATCGCGGGCGCGGTTGCAGCTCATTCACTGCGACCCACGTCACGGGCAAAGGATTGACATACAGCACTTGCGCGTGCTACTGGCAATCTCATGATTTATGCAACCATGAGATATGCCGGCCATGCCGTCCCGTCGCGCGGCGGCGCCTAATCAACCCACCCTTTTCACTGAGGGCGTGCGGCTTTCGCCCGGCCAGGAAAGCGTCCTGGTCGCCCTCGACTATCTCGACGCCGTGCCCGCCGATCCGCAGGATGGGCGCGAGACGGCCGAGGTAGCTCATCAGGCCGGCATCACCCCGCACATCGTCCGCGCCCGTCTTGTCGAACTCCGGCAGGCCGGGTTCGTCGCGAGCGGCGACTGTCCTCAACATAATGGTGTGCCACTGGCCGATGCCGAGACGCGGTACGCCCATTTCCTCACGCCAGCCGGTTACTTGCGCAGCCGTTGGGCTGTCGCCGGTCGTCGGGCAGCGACCAATGGGAATGGCGCGATCGACGGCCAGGAAAGCCGTCTCCTGGTCCGGCTGTACCTCACCGCAGCGGTTCCCACCGACCGGCTGGCGCAGGCCCGTCGCGCTTTGGCGTGGATCGGCGAGTCTTACCGGGCGAAGACCGATCAACAGGTGAGCGACGCCGAACTCGTTCGCCACATGATCCGCTGTCGCAAACAGGGTCATTGGCCCCGCCTGGGGCGCTCAGTACGCTCCGTGTTTGAAGAATCATCGACGACTGCCGCCGTTGTCCTTCCGGACAACGAGCGCGACGCCCTTTACGAGGTGTACCGCGACCTGGGCCGGTCATGTGACGCGCTGATGACCAGTGCGTGGCATGGCCGCTCCCTCGCCCGCGCGTTCGAGGACGCGACGGGCACTCGCCGGCCTGTTCGGTTGCTGCTCGACACGCTAATTGCCACCCGCAAGGCCGGTCATCTGCCGCGCCTACGGGCGGATCACGACGACGGACCCGCGTAGGTACGCATGGCGGCGTTCGACGTGTATCAAGCGGTAACGGACCGCATCCTGGAAATGCTCGACAAGGGAACCGTCCCGTGGCGTCATCCGATCATCAGCACCGGCGGCGGCTGGCCGAAGAATCTCCAGTCAACCCGGCCGTATCGCGGCGTCAATGTGTTCCTGCTGGCGATGACCGCCTGGGCGAAGGGTTATGGATCGTCCTACTGGCTCACCTTCAAACAGGCCGCCGAAAAAGGCGGCCATGTGCGCAAGGGCGAGAAATCGTCGATGGTCGTCTTCTGGAAACAGTACGAAACGACGGACAAGGAAACAGGCGAGAAGAAGAAAGTGCCGGTGCTGCGGTACTACAACGTCTTCAACGCCGAGCAATGCGAAGGCATCACACCGCCCGACGCGCCGCCCGAACCTGAGACGCCGTTCGAGCCGATCGCGGCGGCGGAAAAAATCGTCGCCGGCTACGCCGGCGGCCCCAGAATAGAGCACGGCGGCAACGCCGCGTTCTATCGTCCGTCTGAGGATCTGGTCCGCCTTCCCCACGCCGATCGGTTCCTCAGCGGCGAGTTTTACTACGCGACGGCGTTTCACGAGCTGGCGCATTCGACCGGCCATGAAAAGCGCCTCGGTCGCGGGTTCGACAAGAACCCTGCCCCGTTCGGCTCGCAGGATTATTCCAAGGAAGAACTGGTTGCCGAAATGGGATCGGCATTCCTCTGTGCCGCAGCGGGCATCAGCCCCGCGACGATCGAGCAGTCAGCCGCCTACATCGACGGCTGGCGCAAGCGCCTCAAAGACGATCGCAAGCTGGTCATCATCGCCGCCGGCGCGGGGCAACGGGCGGCCGATTGGGTTCTCGGTATTCGCGGACGCCCCAATGAACCATCAGTGGGTTAATGTTTATTGACCGCCGTACAGGTGGTTAAGTGCTATTTTTCTGCAAATCTGCCGGACAATCGAACAGGTGATCGTCACCATTGGCCAGCGGAACTTCCTGCCGGCCCCACGTTTCATACCGACCTTTTTCTGGATCAACACCACGTTCTATGAGAAACTTCTTCAACTTCGGCAGTCGTGCGAATGCGGTCTCGGCGGATGGGCCATCACCGAAAAAACCCACCAAACGAAGCGCGTGGTTCCACTCCAAGGCCCATGACCACAACGGCGGCTCCAACTCTGACGAACGGCGGATGACGATCTTAAAAAACGTATTGGCTGCGACGCCGAAAACACGGCCCGGCCACGATGCAGCCATCTCCTGAAAACCGATCATCTGAGCATTTCCCCAATCAGGACGAAGGACGGATGCGATCGGGCGGAAACTTCCGGGGATAGCTTTCCCGCGCCGCTCACTGTGGTCGAACGTAATCAAGTAGAAGAATGCTGAGATGTGAAAGAATGCGAGCCGACCAGCTCGATCGGGATCAAACTGCGGACTCGCGACCATATTGGCCGAGAAGGTCACGCCAGGCATGATCTGCCCCTTCACGTCCAGCCCTTCGTCGCTTTCGCGTACGGCCTTCCCCGTACGCTTGCTCCGCGCCGACTCCTTCCGGCGTGCTTCCTCAATCAGCCTGGGATCGCTTTGCGTTCGACCCCAAGGGTCGGGCCGCATGATGATGGCTGACAGGTCGTTCTCCAACTCGCACTTTTCGTCGTTGCACACGCCGCACGCGTTCACGATCAGGTTCCACTGCGCGGCGAGCGAACCCTTGGGCACAAATTTTCTGCCGACGACGTGTTCTTCCTCGGAGCGCGTGCCGGCGTCAAACGGCTTGTGACAGTAAGCGCATGTCACGTTGTTCAGACGGACGCGGGATTTCGGCGATTTTTCTGGCATTATTAGTTCTTACACGCCTGCTTCCTAGGGCGGTTCGCCCGGCAACTCGTCCGGCCTGGGCAAGCGTGCCCCATGGCGCAAGCCAACGACATAAACCGTCGCGTTGGCTTCATCCACGGTGAAAAGGATCAGATGATTGTCGAGGATCGCGCGTTGCACGACATAGGGCAGATGATCGTAGCCCTCGGCTTTCAAGTGCCGCTTCGGCAAGAACTCCAGGCCGTCGATGCACGTCCAAACCCGGTCGAGCCATTCGGCTGCGTTCTGCGGGGATTGCTGATCGACGGCAATAAAGCGGACCTGTTCCCTGATCGCTTCGCGCGCGGTGGCAGGAAGCGTTATCACGCGGCATTCAGTTGGTCGTTGCCGAACATTACTCGAAGGCCCTTGCCGAGCGGACGCTTGCCGGCCTTGTCAAACGGTTCGAGGCTCGCCAATGGACAGGTGGGAAGCCGTTCTATGCGAAGAAATCAAAGAACGCGAAGGGCGAGTACCGTTATTATTCGTGCGGTACACGTCAGCGTCTTGGCCCGAATGCCTGCACGTGCGGAACGTCCGTGCGGGAGGACTTGCTCGAAGATGACCTGCGGCAGGGTTTTAAGTTTGTCTTTGACGACACCGAAACACTGATCGCCGAAGCGGTCAAGGAAGCCCAGAAGCAACTGGACTTCAATCGGGGACAGGTGTCGCGGATTCAGGCCGAGGTGAAGGAACTCGATCAGACCATTGCCCGTCTGACCCGATTGCTGACGGATGATGATGTGGATGTCGTCGCCAAGCGGGCGATTTCCCGACAGCTCGGTGACGCGGAAACCAAGCGTGAGGCGCTCCAGAAGGCGATGGTTCGCGGGGCTGAATCGGCCAATGACGACATGGACGAATTCATCCACGCAGTACGGCAGGCAATCGGCGAGGCCAGAGACTGCCTGACGGACGCCATGACCTCAGCCCGGCTCAACCGCTTCGTGGAAGACTGGATCGGCCCGATCCGCGTCGATGCGGATGGATCACTCCATCCGCTATCTCTTGAAACGACAACGGCCTCGGACGAATCCGAAGCCGTTGTGACGGGTAATATAGCGGGGGTAGGATTCGAACCTACGACCTCCGGGTTATGAGCCCGACGAGCTACCAGGCTGCTCTACCCCGCAATTGAGTAGGTGGAGCATCGTAGGGATTTCGGCGTCGCAGTCAAATCGAATCGGGATATTTTGTTTGCCACTCGGTTTGCCGATTCAGCCGATATTGGCACCATGCGATATGCGATGATCATGGCGGGCGGGTCGGGGACGCGGTTGTGGCCCATGAGCCGGGCCAGGCGGCCCAAGCAGCTCATTCCCTTCATTGGCGGCAGGTCGCTGCTTCAGGTGGCTTATGATCGCATCGAAGGACTCGTGCGAAGCGATCGGCGATACATCTGTGCGGGGGATGCTCATCGTGAAGGGGTGCTCGCATCGCTTGCCGGTTTTGATGCCGGTCATTTTCTGGGGGAGCCGACGGGGCGCGACACGCTCAATGCCGTGGGGTACGCGGCGGCGGTCATCGCCCGGCGGGATCCCGAAGCGATCATCGCGGTGTTCACGGCGGATCACATCATCGAACCCGTCGATGTTTTTCGCACCGTCGTCGATCGCGGGTTCGCCATCGTTGAAGAAAATCCGCAGACACTTGTGACCTTCGGCATCACCCCCACTCACGCGGCCACGGCCTATGGGTATCTGCAACTGGGCGCATCGCTGCCGGGGCATGACGCGTTTGTCGTCGATCAGTTTCGTGAGAAGCCGCCTGCGGATGTTGCTTCGCAATACTTTGCCGCGGGGCCTGCCAAATATCTTTGGAACAGCGGGATGTTTGTGTGGAAGGCGAGCACATTGCTCGACTGCATCTCGCGTCATCGGCCGGTGAATTACATGGGCCTGATGCAGATTGCCGAGCACTGGGACTCGCCCCGGCAGCAGGCGACGCTTGCCCATGTTTATCCGACGCTGGAGAAGGTGAGCGTGGATTATGCGGTGATGGAGCCGGCCTCGAAGGATGCGGGCGTGAAGGTGATCGCGGCGCCGATGGAGCTGTCGTGGCTGGATGTGGGATCGTGGCCGGCGTTTGCGGAGACGTGCGGGAAGGATGAATACGGCAACGCAAAAGGCGCAGGCCTGCATGTGCTGATGGACACGCATCGCACGCTGGTGGCGTCGAGCGATCCCAATCACCTGATCGCCACGGTGGGCTGCGATGATCTGATTATCATTCACACGAAGGAAGCGACGCTCGTCTGCCGGAAGGACCAGGCGGAAGCGATCAAACAACTGCACGCGAAAGTCGGCGAGCAGTTGGGCGGCGAACTGCTGTGAGCGATGCTTCCTTCATAGCCGCGGCGTCTTCGCCGCGCGTCGCCCGTCAACCCTATGCGTTACCTCTGCATCGATCCCGGCGACAAACGGACCGGCTTCGCGCTTGGCGATGATGTCACGCGCATCGCCACCCCGTTGCAGATCGAGACGACCTCCAGCGATGAGCAGCGTCTTGTCGCCATCCTGAAAGTCATCGAAGAAAACGACCCCGGCGAACTGGTGATCGGCCTGCCGCTGAACATGGATGGCGGCGAAGGACCGCAGGCCATCAAAACGCGGGCACTCGCAAAACAGATTTCCCAATGCACCGGACTGGTGGTTCACCTGTTCGATGAAAGGCTCACCAGCTACGCCGCCGAAGCGCAACTGAGCGAACTCGATCTGACCCGAGGCGGCAAGAAGCAGCGGCGCGATGCCTTGGCGGCGGCGGTGATCCTTCGAGATTTTCTGGAGCGCGAAGGACAACGGTGACGCGGCAACATCCGAGCCGCGACGTGACACGTCGCGGACGCCGGCGACAAGAATGGGGTGGCCATCGCGCAGCGGATCACGGGATGCGAAAATGACCGGGCACTGATCGCGGCTGAAAGAAAAAGGTGCGCCGGGCCGCCCTTTCAGGCTGTTCATCTCCGCGACTCGTTGAGTCGCGGCTCTTATCCCGAACTCAGGTGCGCTGGCTTAACCGGGGGCGCCTTGCGGCTCGGATCAGTCATTGCACACTTCGTTCCCCCAAAACTACCTGGCATACTTGTGCAGGTCGAACTTCATGATTGACATCCTGGTGTCGTTGGTGGGAATCACCAGCCAGCGATTGTGCGCCAGTTCGATCCGCCGCAAATGGCTGCGGTGCGATGCGTTGCCGGAGGCGTCGAACCGGCCCAGCCAGCGGCGGGTCCGGCGATCGAATACGACCACCATCGTCTGCCCGGCGCGGGCAAAGGCGAAGCGGCCATCCTCGCTGATGCCATCCTCATACAACATGTAAACCGGCGCCGGTGCGGGGATGCGATCGATCAGTTGATCATCCATCGACCTGCGAACCTGAAGTTCGTCATCAACCACCTTGCACCTGAAATCCGGCGTCAGCCATTCACGAGAGTCGCGGCCGCCCCGTTCATCGTCGCTCATATCCGGGGCCGAATCATCCTTGATCTCCGCACTCTCCCCGCTCGCGCGATCAAAGCGGAACATGCGGCCGCTTTCGGATTCGATCATGACGCGGTCGCGATTCATATCGACGACATCACCCTGTACAAAAAGGTTCTCCGCAGTCCACTCCAGCACCATCTTTTCAACCCGGCCCGCGTTCAAATCCACCAGCCAGACCTGTCCATAATGAGACGACTCCATTTCGGGCCATAATCCGGTTTCATCCCCCCACCGCCACAACGTGGTCGATGGCCAATCGAACCACGTGCTGACACTGCCATGACGAGGCAGCGGCCCCTGGGCGCCCCAACGGTCGAACGAGCCGACCGGCGGATACCAAAACCAGAAGAGCACGCCCGCGCAGAAGCCGAGCAGCAGAGCCGCCATACCCGGCGCCAGCAACCGCCGGCGCTGCGAGCGCCCGATGATCCGGTTGCATGATTTCAACATCGTCCCGCATTCCGGACATGTTGCCGTCACATCAATCGCGGTCCCCGCCAGCGAATACCCGCAGCGTCGGCACAGCGGCTGCCCCGCCACCTGCGGATGACGCCAAACCTTGACGATGCGCCAAAAGGCGATCAGCAGCCCCAACAGCAAAAACAGGAAAAGAAACTCCGGCCAGAAATAAACCAACATGGCCCATACATTCGCCCGGGTCACATTGCCGATCACGAGGCCTTCCATCTCGCCACCCGTGCGCGGAGGCAGTCGCCAATAGGAACCCATTATGGTGCCCAGTTCAGAGGGCGGTTCGATGATCGCATCCGGCTGCCGCACCGGGCCGAACTCCGCAGGCACCCCCGCGTCGTCCATCAGATGAGCCTGATAGCCCGCCGCCGAGGTCGCCATCGCCCAGAGCAGAAACAAAGCGGCTGGAAAGGTCGCGGAAATCCGCATGAAAGAAGTATAAATCTGAGTTCGGGATAAGAGTGAGCCGCGACGTAACACGTCGCGGACGTCAGCGACAAGAATGGCGTGACCATCACGCAGCGGATCACGGGATGCGAAAACGACCGGGCGCTGATCGAGGCGGATCAGTCGTCACACACTCCGTTCGCCGAGGCGAACGGCTCAATGCGCCGGTCCTTGTCGCCGGGGTCACTTCAATTCCTTGATGTAGATGTTCGCAAACTGAATCGGCGCCCCGTGGTTCTGCAGGGCGATGCGTCCGGTCTTGGCGACGCCCGGAAGCTGGGCGTTTTCCAACACGAGCTTGCCGTTGAGTTCGACGGTGAGCCGGTCGCCTTTCATGGTGATGATGAAGCGGTTCCACGAGCCGATCCTGGCATCGGCATTGACCCTGGGCGTGACGCCGGCGCGAACCTCCGGCGGCATCGACTTGTCGGTGCGGTAGCCATACACCTCGCCGGAGCCGATGGGCCAGTTCCAGATGTTGACCTGGCTCTTGCTTGAGCCGCGCAGATAGATGCCGCTGTCGCCGGCTTCATCGACCTCCACGGTTTTCGGCTTGCCCTCGGCATCCACCGCCTGCTCGCCGTTGGGCAGGATCACCGGAAGCTGCGCCTTCTGAGGCTTGCCGCTCCAGCGCCAGTCGGCGATGAGCACGAAGTCGCCATATTCCTTTTCGCTCCAGAGGTCGCCGCCTTTGCCGTCGTAGTCGAGCGTCCAGTCCCTGGCTTTCCAGTGGCCCGTCTTGTTTTCTTCTTCGGCCCAGCCGGTGAGATCGACGCCGTTGTAGAGCGAAATGAAACCTTCATCGACCTTGGCGATCTGCTCCGGCTTGAGCGGCTCCTTGGAGGGAGGCAGTTCCTTGATGCGGATGTTTTTCCAGTGAACGAGGCCGCCTTCGGATTCGAGGGCGATGTAGCCTTTGCGCGGATTGCAATCGCGGCCGCTGGTGACCATCTTGCCGTTGACGGAAAGTTCGAGCTTGCCTTCGTTGCAGACGATGCGGTAGTGATTCCACTGGGGAGACATGTTGGAGCGATGCTCGGTGGGATAGCTGCGGCTGCCGGACTTGCCGGGGTTGTCGGGCTTCATGGTGGCGCCGTGGATGGGGAAGACATCGCCGTGCGTGGTGTACCAGTCGCCGCCTTTGCCATCGAGCACCTGCACCTCGATGGATCGCGTGAAGGGTTGGCCGCGTGCGCAGAGCGGATCGGACCAGATGAAGACGCCCGCGTTGCCGCCGGGGCGCATGTGCCGCCACTGAAGTTCGAGGATGAAGTTTTCGTAATGCTTTTCGGTGCGCAGCACGCCGGTGGGGACGCCGGAGCAGATGATCATGTTGTCCTTGACGGTCCAGGTGGAAGGCGCGGTCTGCACGGGCGCCCAGCCGGCGAGGTCCTTGCCGTTGAAGAGATCGGTGAAGCCTTCCTCGTTTTTCGCGTCGTCGGCGAAGGCGAGGGAGGCCAGGAGAAGGGGCAGGATGAAAGCGATGCGCATGAGGAGCCTCCGTATGAATGGGTCGGATTCATTGTACGCCGGGATGTTCATATGATGCCGGCGGAGAAGTCGGTTTGGCATCACGCCGGTTGAACCGACACGGCCATTGCATTCACAGGTGTACCCGATTAGGATACGATCGTGCGCAAAACAGATACATTCGATCATTTCCCTGCCGGGATGAAACTGTTCGGCAAAACCCGTGAAGCGGTCCTGGCCTTGCTGATATTGCGATCGGACGAGCGGTTCCATCTTCGGCAGGTGGCGAGATTGAGCGGCGCCAGTCTCGGAGCCGTTCAGCGCGAACTGGCGGCCCTGGTCGTCATGGGTGTGATCAGCCGCGAACAGAGCGGGAATCAGGTTTGTTTTCAGGCGCGAGCCGACTGCCCTTTTTTTGTGGAACTGAAGCGGCTGTTGTCCAAAACGTCCGGGGCGATCGGGGTGATCCGTTCCATGCTTGATCCGCTCCGCGGCGAGATCGCCGTCGCCTTGATCTTCGGTTCGGGGGCGACGGACCGGATGAACAGTCAAAGCGATGTGGATCTGCTGATCATTTCCGAACGGTTGACGATGCGGGAACTGGGCGGCAAAATACGGCAAGTTGCTTCCCGTCTTGGCCGGGACCTGAACATCAACCTGTATCGCCCGGGCGAGTGGAGCGGCCGCGTCAAGGAGAGGCACCCCTTTGCACGGTCGATCCGCGAGAAGCCCCGTGTGTTTCTGATCGGAGATGAACATGAGCTTGACAGACTGGCGGAAAAACGGCTGGCTCAAACCCCATCAAGCAAGCGCAAGCGAGACCGCAAAACTGCTCGAAGTGATCGAAAGAGACCTGCGCGTCAGCGGTGATTCCAAGATGGATCCCGACTGGCGTTTTGTGGCGGCATACAACGCGGCGCTTCAGGCGACGACAACCGCGCTATACGCCAGCGGCTTTGAGGCCGCCAAGGGTGGCGGGGCCCATTACTATTCCATCGAGTCGATCAAGCTGACCATCGAAGCGCCCGGCGAACTCGTCGATGAATTGCAGGCATTCAAGGCAAAACGCGGCAACGCCGTGTACGAAATGACCGGCATCGCGACGGAAAGCGAAATCAAGGAACTGCGAAATCTGGCGATTGAACTGCGAGACATGGTGATCCAATGGTTGACAGACAACCATCCTCATCTGATCGCCAAGACGAAGAGGAAACCTCAATAGCAATGTTTGAAACTCACTTCCCCCCCGCCACCCGCAGCAGATACGAGTGCGCCGGATCGCCGCGATCAAGGGCGTCCTGCAACACGATGAGATACGTGCCATCCATCGGCAGCGTGAGCGTCAGCGTGCAGTCGCGTGAAGGTTTGTCGCCCGTCTTGTCACCTTTGTTGTCATCGACCATGGCGATGATGTTGCGGTCGGGATCGAAGAGGGTGATGCAGGGGTCGAGCGCGGAGCCGAGGCGGGCGGCGAGGACATCGATGGTGATCTTTTCGCCGGCCTTGCCGGTGTAGGAAAAGACATCGACCTGGTTGTTACCGGTGATGCCGCCGAGGATGGTCTGGTTCCGCCTGATCGGCTGGGCGTTCTTGAAGGAATCGTTGGGGCCTTTCTCCGCGATGAGCTGATCTTTGGCGATGACCATCAGTTCGTAAGGCTTCGACTCGCCGCCTGCGCCGACCGCGATGAGCTTCACGGACCCGGGGCCGGGGGCGGTCTCGGCGGACAGTTCGATGTCGATGTCCGCCTTGGTGTCGCCGGCGAGTTTCGCATCGTATTTGTCAGGCGGCTTCGAATCGGCCTTGAGCTTCACCTTCAGCTCCGTGCGTTTTTCGCCTTCAACGAGCACGATGTTCGTGACGGTGTTGAGCCGCAGGCCGCGCAGCGTCATGTGCGTCTTCTGCCCGGGTGACATCGCCAGCGGATAGGAGACCAGAATCACCGGCGGTTCGGGCTTTTTCTCTTCCTTCTTCTTGTCCTTCTCCTGGGCGAACGCGGACGATGCGAAGAGCAACGCGATGAGGAGTGCGGGATGGAACGGGCTGCATCGCATGGTGAAGGCTGTGAAGCTGTGAAGCAATTGAAAAACGGCCATTGCAAAATATCCATTGCAGATTGCGGAAACAAGGTGAAGGCTTCGTTGAACATTGCAAAGGAGGCGGTCGCGGATACGGCGGAATGGTGGCGCGATCCGGTGCAATCGATCGATCTCAATGCCGTTAGGATGAATGGGCCTCCCGTGGCATAGGATGACAGGCGCAAGGGCCATCTTCCCGCCGATGTTCGCCGGTTGCCCCGGCACCCATACGAAAGGCAAACTCATGCAGGATTCCTCATCACCGGCTTCCGGTTTTCGCCTTGAGAAAGGGGTCGCCATTCTGGCGGCGCTGTTGCTGGTGTGTGCCGGGGCCACGTTGCTGGAGGCTCAGGATTCCACCAAGGCTTCGGACCGCGACATCGATCTCGCCTGGCAGCGGCATTGGAAGAATTACGCCCGTCGCTGCATCAAGCTGCGGGACGCCTACTACACCTGCGCCACCTACGAGCCGCAGTTCCCCAGCAGCCGGGGCATCACCACCGTCGGGCTTCGGCAGAAAACCTCGCGCGAAGTCACCGAACGCAAGGGGCTGAACCTCACGGTCAAGCGAAACCTGGTCAAGCCCAACGAGGAGATCGACCTGGGCGCCAAGGCGCTGCCCGAAATGGCGATCGGGCAATACGGATTCATTCACTCGGCGGAGGTGCTGGACATCCTGGGGCCTGATGAGATGGTCATCGCAGGCGTCCGGCTGGTCGATCCCAGGGAGGTGCAGGCCCAGCGCGAACGGGAGCGCGAGAAGCTGCTGAAGCAGAATGTCAACCGCGCCGATTTGTCCGTCATCATCGACTGGCAGTTTGAGTTCCGCGATGAATATCTCAGGAAGCAGTCGGATCGATCGTTTCGCGTCCCGATCAAACTGCGAGGCTACAGCACGCTGGGGCTGGCCAAGGGCGATCGCTGGAACGGGAAGGATGGCCCGCCGCAGATTGCCATTGTCGGCGAGGAGGTGGGCGAGGCGAAGTCCAAGTTGCGCAGGCCGACCTCGATCCTGCTGGCCGTGCCTGCGGATTCGTTCATGCGCGGCATCGGCGACGAAAAAGAGTTCATCGCCATGCTCGAATCGCGCGGCTTCACCAAGACGACCTTCACGCAACTGCTCATCGACGAGAAGAAGATGAACCCGACGGATGACCGCCTGGCCGACGCCTTCATCTTCAACAAGCTCGATGGACGGAGCGCGGCTGCGGAAGACGAAAAGAAACAGTGATTCGCCTTGTCACGCCACCGACGCCAGCCTGCCGTTGTTGGTCGCCGGCCCGTTGTAGATCACGATCTGCGTCTTGCCCGCGGCCTTGGCGCGGTAGAGCGCCTCGTCCGCGTGGCCGATCAGTTGTTCGGGATTCACCGGCCTCGAATGGCGGATGCAGGAGATGCCGATGCTCATCGAAACCGCGATCGGCGGGTCGGCATCGGCCAGCAGCGCCTGGGCGGTGAGGTCGAACTCCTCCTTCACCCGCTGGGCCACGACGCGGGCCGTCTGAAGATCCGTCTCGGGCAGCAGAATCACAAACTCATCGCCGCCGAACCGACCCGCCATATCGGATCGGCGGCAGTTCGCTTCGAGAATGCGCCCCGTCCGCTGGAGGATCAGGTCCCCCGCCTGGTGCCCCTTCCGGTCGTTGAGCGCCTTGAAGCCGTCCAGGTCGATCATCACCACCGCAAGGTCGTGGTCGTATCGCATCGCCTCCGCGAAGCGCCGGTCCATCGCCTGATTGAAAGCCCGGCGATTGGCGATGCCCGTCAGCGGATCGGTCGATGCCATCGTCTCCAACTTGGCGACCGCATCCTCAAGCTGTTCGTTCTTGATGCGCACCTCTTCAATCGTCCGGCCAAGCTGTCCATGCAATCGCACATTCTCCTGCTTGGTGCGCCAGATGGCCAGGTTCTTCTCGACGACGATGGGGATGGCAAAGAGGTAGTCGCCGGTCTTCACCACGTAGTCGTAGGCGCCGAGGTTGATGGCCCGCAGCGCGTTGTCGATGATGCCTTCGCCGGTGACGAGCACGATGGGCAGGTCCTTGCGGCGGGCGAGCAGTTTGGAAAGCACATCAAGCCCGGTGCCGTCGGCCATGTTCATGTCCGAGAGCACGAGATCGAAATCGAAGACGTCAACGGAGAGGGCCCGCGCCACGCTGGCGCAGTGCCTCACGCAGCCGCTGCCGAAGTGATCGTGCAGGGTTTCCTGGATGAGCAGGGCGGTGTCGGGATCGTCTTCGATCAGCAGAATGCTCGGTTTTTGCCGGTCGTCCATGTCTTTTCCTCCGCATGGCTTGCCTTGGGCGAACCGCCCGCACAGATGGGGTCCGCCTCCAACAAGACAAACAAACGAAACAAACCGGGACGGGGCGAACACCCCGCGACATCGATTCGTGAAGAAAACATGAGCGCGCGATACAGACGGAACAAACCGCGCAGGCACGCACGCTTCAAGCGTGCGTGCCTTGCGTGTGTGAACGAACGAACGGTTCACGCAAGGATCGATTGGACCACATGCCCATAGACATCGGTGAGCCGATAATCCCGGCTGGCGTGGTGATAGGTCAGCGTTTCGTGATCGATGCCCATGATGTGCAGGAGCGTGGCGTGCAGATCGTGGATGGCGACCTTGTCGCGGATGGCGTGGTAGCCGTAGTCATCGGTCTCGCCGTGCGAGACGCCGGGCCGGGTGGTGCCGCCTGCGAACCACATCGTGAAGCCATGCGGATTGTGATCGCGGCCGTTCCGCAATCGACCGGAGCCGCCGTCCATGTATTCGAACACCGGCGTGCGGCCGAACTCGCTGCCGCACATGACGAGCGTATCCTGCAACATGCCTCGCGCCTTCAGGTCTCGCAGCAGACCGGCGATGGGTTTATCGACCGCGCGGGCGTTGCCGGTGTGGCCGTCGAACAGGTTGCCGTGCTGATCCCACAGGTTGCCGTACTTGGTGGTCGAGTGCGTGACGGTGATGTACCGCACGCCCTTTTCCGCAAAGCGGCGCGCCAGCAGCAAGGCGCGGCCGAAGTCGGTCGTGTTCGGTTCGCCGATGCCGTAGAGTTCCATCGTCGCCTTCGTTTCGCCTTCGAGCGACATGATGTCCGGCGCCTCGGTCTGCATGCGGAAGGCGAGTTCGAGGTTGTGAATTTCGCTTTCGAGCGCATCATCGCCGCCGGTGCGGGCCAGGTGGGCGCGGTTCATCCGCTGCACCAGGTCCAGGTGCTCGCGCTGATGGGCGCCGCCGCCGGTGAGGTTGTCCCATTGCAGATTTTTCTGCGTCTTGTCCGGCTTGAGGATCGGCGTGCCCGCGAACTTCGCAGGCAGAAAAGCCGTCGGCCTGCTGCGCGGCGATTCGGGAAGGATGTCGATGTACGCCGGCAGATTCGCATTCTCGCTGCCCAATCCGTAGCTGAGCCACGAGCCGAGCGTCGGACGCGGTTCGCGGCCGGAGCCGGTGTGAATCATGTTCTTCGCGGTGAAGTGGTCGTTGTTGGTGTGATGCAGCGAGTGAATGAAGCACAGGTCATCGATCAGCTTGTTCACCTCCGGGAAAAGATTCGAGCACCACTTGCCCGCCTCGCCGATCTGTTTGAACTTCCAGGGCGACTTGAGAATCGTGCCCTGCGGCGCGAAGGTGAACCTGGGCTTGCGGATCGATTCGGGCAACGGCTTGCCGTCATCGCGCTCCAGCAGCGGCTTGTGGTCGTAGGTGTCCAGATGCGAGACGCCGCCGTCGAGGAAGATGTAGATGATGCGTTTGGCGCGCGGCGCAAAGTGCGGCGCGATGACATGATCATTCCGCACCGCAGCCCCAAAGCCCACGGATTCCCGTCCGTGGGTCTGCCGCGCGAGAATGTCGGTCAACGCCACACCCCCGAACCCCAGCGTTGCCCGCTGGAGAATCTGCCGTCGCGTCAGGTTGTTTCGCTGCATGTTCATCGCTTAGTCCAGATACCGGAACGCACTGGAAGCATAGATCGCCAGGCAGACCTGCGTCCACGCCTGCTCGCGGGAAACACCTTGTTTTTCGCGGGTTTTCAGATAATCCAAAAGCAGCCGCGACATCGCCTCATCAGGCTCGCGGCCCAGCGCGGCCAGGTAAGCCCTGCGAAGAAGCTCCGCATCATTGAACCGCCGGTCGCGCAGGATCGACTTCGCAAACTCGCCTGCGAAATGTCTGGGGATCGGATTGTTGAGCCAGAAGAGCGACTGAGCCGCGGTGGTGGATTCGTCGCGCCTGCCGATCGGTTCGCCGGTGGGGTCGTAGTCGAACACGGCAAACATCCTGCGTATCTCACCGCCCAGCCCGACCGGCGAACGGTTGGAGGTGAGCACATACATCATGCGGTCCGCCGACCGATTCAAGTCCAGCGGCGCCCCGGGAGCCTGGCGCACCACCTTGCCGGTGGTGGCGAGCATCGCATCGTAGATCGCTTCGACTTCCAGCCGACGACGGGGGAAGGGGGAGAATAAGTTTCGAGTTTCGAGTTCCGGGTTCCGAGTTGTCCGGATTTCGGTTTTCGCTGCTTCGCTTTCCCGTTTCTCTTCTTCCCCTCCGCACCTTCCCCCCTCCGTACCTTCCTCCCCTCCCCCTTGCCTTTCAACTCGGAACTCGGAACTCGGAACTCGGAACTTGCCTCCCGCCTCCGTGCCTTCCTGCCTTCCCCCTTGCCTTTCAACTCGGAACTCG